>CAIYDT010000110.1 GCA_903924985.1 uncultured Acetobacteraceae bacterium | reverse complement strand
CGTAGAACGCGCCGGCGATTGTGGTCCCCATGATCTCCCGCCATTCCGCTGGAGTCATGTCCGCGAATTTGGTCTGCCGACGGATGGAGGCATTGTTGACCAGCACATCCAGCCGTCCGAACCGGGCAACCGTGGCCTCAACCAGCGCGGAGGCCTGCACGTGGTCGGAGATATCGGCCAGCCGGAAATCCGCCTCCCCGCCTGCTTCCCGCACCAGGCGCACGGTTTCGCGGCAATCGGCCTCCGACTGCCGGGCGGTGACCATCACGCGGAACCCGTCACGCGACAGATGTTGGGCGATGGCGCGTCCGATGTTCATGGCGCTGCCGGTGACCAGGGCCACCTTGGATTGTTCGGTCATATGTCTCTCCTCCGATGGCGCGGATTGGACTCGGAAAGCGGGTTGGTGTGCAATAGGGCCTCTGCTCATCCCTCAGGAGGAAATCATGGCCACGCCCCCGTCCGCATCCCGCGACGCCGTTCGCAACACCGTCCCCTACATGATCGAGATGACCGAGAAGGTGCTGTTCGGCGACATCTGGGAACGGCCGAATCTGTCCAAGCGCGACCGCAGCCTGATCGTTTGCGCCACCCTGATCGCCACCTACCGCCCCGAGCAGCTGCGCGGCCATTTGCAGCGGGCGCTGGATAATGGGGTGACCAAGGACGAGATCTCCGAGATGATCACCCACCTCGCGTTCTATTCCGGCTGGCCGGCCTCCATGACCGCCGCCAACATCGCCAAGGACATTTTCGCGGCGAATCCGTGATCCCGTCGCAGCAGGAGAACTCCCCCCAATGAAAGCTGGTTTCATCGGCCTCGGCACCATGGGTGCCAGCATGGCCGCCAATCTGCAAAAGGGTTTCCAGAAAGACGGCAACACCGTCCTGGTGCACGACGTCCGCAAGGAAACCGCCGCACCGCACATCAAGAACGGCGCCATCTGGGCCGCCAGCCCGGCCGCGCTGGCGGCTGAATGCGACGTGATTTTCTCGTCATTGCCGGGCCCGGTGGAGTTCGACGCGGTGTCGTACGGCGCCACGGGGATTTTGGCCGGCGTGCGCAAGGGCGCGGCGTATTTCGACCTCACCACCAACTCCCCCACCACCGTGCGTAAGGCGCACGTGGAGTACGAGAAGAAAGGCGCCTACCTGTTCGACGCCCCGGTCAGTGGAGGCCCCAAGGGCGCCTTCACCGGCAAGCTGGCGATCTGGTGCGGCGGCGATGCGGACGTGTTCGCGAAATGGAAGCCCGTGCTGGACATGATCGGCGATCAGGCAAGCTACATCGGCCCCATCGGCGCCGGATCAGTCGCCAAGCTGGTGCATAATTGTTACGGTTACATCGCCACCGCGGCCGCCGCCGAGGTGTTCAGCATGGGCGTGAAAGCCGGCATCGAGCCGCTGGCGATCTGGGAAGCCGTGCGTCAGGGCGCCATCGGCCGCCGCGGCGCGTTCGAGTCCATGACCGACCAGTTCCTGCCCAATAAATACGAACCCGCCGCCTTCGCCCTCCGCCTCGCCCACAAGGACGTGTCGCTGGCAACGGCTTTGGGCCGCGAACTGAACGTGCCGATGCGCCTGGCCAACCTGGCCCTGGCCGACCTGTCCGAGGGCCTGAACCGCGGCTGGGGCAACCGGGACTCGCGGTCCATCATGGTGCTGCAGACGGAACGCGCTGGGATCGAAATCAAGGTCGACCCGCAGCGCCTGACCGAGGCGATGGAGAAGAATCGGGGTTAATGCCTCGGCTGGTCCGGCGGGTGCATCCCATAGCGGTTCCGTGGGATGCACCGCCGGACAGTTTCTTCACGAAGGGCGCTGAGGCGGGTTAAGCCGCATCGGCCGACCGACCGATCCAAGCCGAACCGCCGAGTTGCACGGTCAGCACGCTGTCACCCTTGAAATATTTGAGGGAGAACCGGGAAGCACCGACGTCCACCGATACACCTTGCACAATTTTGTGCCCAATGAGAATCGCACCGAAAGACAATGCGTCATCCGGAACGATTCATCATCCGGTAGTTTCAATTCGGACCTTGAATCCGCCAACCCTTAGTACGGCTCACCCACGAAGATAAACGTCGTCCCCGTGACAATCGGTGCGCTCGCCCCAACGAACGACACGTTCGCCCCCTTTACCTGCCGAGACCCAGCTCGGCCCGAAGCCTGCAACGCACCCTCGATAATGTGCCACAGCCCGTGGATACGCCCGGTGCCCAGGCTCCCCCCGAAGGTGTTCAACGGCAGGTCCCCGTCCAACTCGATCCGTCCATCCTGGATGAAGTCAAGCGCCTCGCCCTCCTTGCAGAAACCATACGACTCCAGTCCATAGATCACCGATGCCGAGAACCCGTCGTAGATCTGCGCCACGTCGACGTCCTTGGGGGTGAACCCCGACCGCTCCCACGTCAGCTTGGCCGAACTGGACCCGCCATCCATGTAGCTGGACAAGCTGCCGATGCGGCCCGCCGTCTCGAAGTGCAGCCTCTGGCCGTAGCCCGCGATGTAGGCCGGCTTGGGCTTCAGATCGCGAGCCCTATCCGCGGTCGTCAGAACGACGGCCACCGCGCCTTGGACAGGAATATCGCAATCGAACAGGCAGAACGGGTAGGCGACCATGCGGGAGGCGAAATAGTCCTCCCGCGTCAACTCCGTGCCGTAGAAATAGGCGTGCGGGTTGTGCTGGGTGTGCTTGCGCTGCGTCACCGCCAGGGTGGCCATCTTGTCGCGGGTCTGGCCGTTTTTCTCCAGCCATCTTGTATAGGCCACTGCCATCCCCTGCCCCGGCCCGCCGAAGCCATAGGGTCCGGTGAACTGCGACGCCCCCGCCGCCATGTTGCCCGGCAGGTTCTGATACGTGCCGCGCGGGTTGTGCATGGCGCGCCATACCACGGCGTATTTGCATACCCCCGCCAGCAGGGCGTTCACCGCCTGCTGCACGGCGCCGCCGATGTTGGTGGTGCCCACCTGGATGTGCCAGGTCAGGTTCGGCAGTTTCAGCATGGCCATCATGCAGTTGACCGACACGACGGAGATGCCGTCGACCTCCGCGTGCCCCGTCGCCGGCAGCTCGGGGTACGTCGCAAGGCCGTCGATGTCCTCCATCTTCAGGCCGGAGTCCGCGACCGCACCCTTGACCGCTTCAAGCGCATGCGCGGCCAAAGGGATGTCCGCCGAACGGGTGACTTTGGAATAGCCCACGCCGCTGATGGCGATTTTGCAACGGTTGTCCCACATCGGACTAAACTCCAGCCAAACGAAATTGCGGTAACGTGATGTCGTCGTTCAGCTTTTCGAAGATGACCTCGACACGGCGGCCGACCTTGGCCTCGGTGTATTCCGATCCCAGCAGATTACCGGCCATCAGCGCGCCGGGGGCCTCATCCAGTTCCACGACGATCGACGCGTAGGGTACGGCCGAGGCGAAACGCTTGTCGCCGGTGTGGTACATGATGGTGTAGGCATAGATCGTGCCCAGGCCCTTCACCGGCTCAAACTTCAGGTCCACGCCGATGCACTGGGTGCAAGTCGCGTAGGGTGGGTGCTGGAAGTGGCCGCAGGTCTGGCAGCGTTGCATTTCCAGGCTGTTGCGTTTGGCCGCGTCCCAGAATGGCTTGGTCCACTCATCGGGCACGGGAATCGGCCGTGTCACCTTGCTCCAGTCGCTCATGGGGGTCGTCTCCACCTAACACTCGCCCGCAACCTAAAGCCAGTTGGGACGCCGCGATAGTCTCGCTCAGGCCGCCTGTTCGATGGTTACCGCATCCCCCGCCAGCCGCGTTTGCCGGACGTCGCGCGGTTCGGCCGGATCGAAGCGCCGGCCACGGTGCATTGTAACGCGGTTGTCCCAGACTACGAGGTCGTTGACCTGCCATGCATGGGAGTAGACGAAGCGTTCCTGAGTAGCGAATTCCGTCAGTTCGTGCAGCAGCATCCGGCCCTCCGGCAGGCTCATGCCCTCGATCATGCCCGCGTGCGCCGAAAGAAACAGCGATTTGCGGCCGGTCACCGGGTGGCGGCGGACCAGACGCTGGCGGACCGGTTTGAACGCCTCGCGTTCCTGTTCGCTCAGTTCGGTGAAGCCGACCTTTTCACGGGAATACATTTGGGAGTGGAGGCAGACCAAATCCTCGACCTCCCGCCGCCACCGTTCGTCAAGCGCGTCATAAGCGGCGCGCATATCGGCGAATTCGGTGGCCCCGCCCCAGGACGGAATCGCCCGCCCCGACAGCAGCGAATATTTCGCCGGGATCGCCTTGAACGAGCTGTCCGAGTGCCACAACCGGTCCGCCAGCTTGAACATATACGCTCGGCTATCGGTCGCCAGCGGCTTGCCGTCGCCGCGCACATTGGAGAAATCGCCGATCCCGCTGCCCAAAGACCGAGCCTCCTGCTCGGTGCGGAAGTGGATGCGGGTCATGCCGTAGCCGGTTCTTTCAATATCGCCGAAGTGCAGCGTGAAGGCCAGTTGCTGCTCATCGGTCAGCTTCTGGTCGCGGAAGATCAGCACCGCGTCGTCGTCCATGCCCTTTTCGACGGCGGCGACGTCCGCGGGCGACAGCGTCCTGGTGCAATCGATGCCGGCGACCATACCGGCGAAGCCCGGACGCATGGTCTGGATCGAAACAGGCATTTTATACGCTCCCCTCCAACGGCAGCATGATGGCACAAGGCGCACTTCTCTGTTACCCCAGGAGTCGCGAACGGAGGATATGGTTTGGCGGTGATCGAGCTAACGGGCGTCGGGAAAACCTACCGCTCAATGCGCGGATCGGACTATCGGGCGCTGCACGACTTCGATCTCCGGATCGAGCCTGGAGAGTTCTTCTGTCTGCTGGGCACCAGCGGTTGTGGAAAAACCACCGTCCTGAACATGGTCGCGGGATTCGAGCGGCAGTCAGAAGGCACGATTCTGATTAACGGCAAACCGCTGCATGGACCGGGCGCGGATCGTGGCGTGGTCTTCCAGGGCGACGATTCGTTGTATTCCTGGCTGTCCGCGCAAGGGAATATCGAGTTCGGCCTACGCATGCGCGGCGTGCCGAAGCACGCGCGGCGGGAGCAGGCGCAGTGCTATCTGAATCTGGTCGGGCTCCAGGGTCAGGGGCACAAGCACCCATCGGAACTGTCCGGCGGCATGAAGCAGCGCATCCAGATCGCCCGCGTGTTGGCCAATGAGCCGGAAATCCTGCTGATGGACGAGCCGTTCGGCGCGCTGGACGCCCAGACGCGGTCGGTGATGCAGCAGGAGCTGCTGACAATCTGGGGCGCCACCCGCAAGACAGTCCTGTTCATCACGCACGATATCGATGAGGCTGTGACGCTGGCGACCCGCATCGGGGTGATGCACGCCGGCCCGGCATCGAAATTGAAAGCGACGATCGACGTGAATTTATCCCCGACCGAACGCGACCGCACCAATGACGGCTACGTGGCGGTATATCGCCAGGTCCACGCGCTGTTGCGCGATGAGGTCGCAATCGCGATGCGGCGGGCGTCCTGATGCCAGCGAAGAATGAGACCCTGTTCCGCGTTGCCGGTTATGCCGCCGGGTTCACGTTGCTGTTCATTCTGTGGCACGTCGCGGCGGTTTACATCGTTGGCTCGATCCTGTTCCCGCCGCCCGCGCGGGTGATCGCCAAAGCGGTCGAACTGATCCAGGATGGCACCTTGCAGGAGCAGGTCTCGATCAGCATGCGGCGCATCCTGACGGGCTTCCTCTGCGGGTCGGCTATCGGCATACCGCTCGGCCTCGGCATCGGATCGTTCCGGTACGTGCGGTATCTGCTGGAGCCTTTCACGGAGTTTTTCCGCTTCATCCCCGCCACCGCCATGATCACCGTGGCCGTCATCTGGTTCGGTATCGGCGAGGGCTCGAAGATATTCCTGATTATCTACACCACGGTGTTTATCGTGACCCTGAACACCGCCGCCGGCGTGGGCGCCATCACGCCCAACAAAATACGCGCCGCCCGCTCATTGGGCGCCAACGCGCGGCAGGTGTTCCAGTTCGTCGCCCTGCCCGCCACCATGCCTTACATCCTGACCGGGATGCGCCTCGCGATGGGCAATTCCTTCGTCACCATCGTCGCCGCCGAGCTGATCGCCGCCAATGCGGGTCTGGGTAAGATGATCTGGGACGCGCGCCTATACATGCTCGTGGACCAGATATTCGTTGCCCTTCTGACATTGGGTCTGCTCGGTTTTACCACCGACCGGTTGTTCCGGTGGGCCATCTTCACCTTCGCCGGGCGCTTCTCCCCGGTCAGCTAAACACAGGAGTTTCACCATGAAACGCTTCCTTCTGGCCGTTGCCGCCATGGCCCTGTTGACGGGCCAGGCCTGGGCACAGGCGAAAATGACCATCGCGACCGGTGTCGATCCGGCGTTCTCCCAGTTCTATGTCGCGAAGGAGGCTGGGATTTTCACGAAGAACGGGCTGGACGTCAGCATCAACACCGGGCCCTCGGGGTCCGCCATGGTGCCGTTTCTGATCAACGACCAGATCAACGCAGCGTACGGCAGCGACCTGGCCGGAGTCATCAACCACAATATCGACCCCAAGATTGTCGCCGTCGCCGATGGCACGGCGCTGGTCAGATGGGAATCGGTGGTTGGCCGGAACGTGACCGATTTGGTCCAACTGAAAGGCAAGAAAATCGGCGTCGCGAAAGGCACGGGCGCCGAGATTTTCTGGGCTGGCGTGCTGAAGAAATACAACCTCAACCCCGACGATTACACGGTTATCGATATCGAGGCACCGGAAATGGTCGCTGCCCTGGAACGCGGCGATATCGACGCCTTCGCGGTGTGGGAGCCTTGGCCCTCCCGAGCGGTTTTGTCGATTAAAGGCGCGAAGGTTCTGACGACGAATGAGGGTATCGTTCAGAACCGCAATTTCATCTACATGAACCGCGGCTGGATCGAGAAGAACCAGGACACCGCGACCCGCTTCATCCGGGCGCTGTGCGAAGCCAACGATCTGATCAATTCGGACCGTCCGGCAGCGACGAAGATGGTGGCCAGGTTCCTGAACATGCCGCTGGCGCTGGCCACGGAATTGATGCCCAAACTCGAATACGACATGTATTTGACCCAGGAATCGCTTGGCGCGATCAAGGACTCGGAGTCTCTGCTGCTGCAACGCGGCAAGATGAAGACGCCGCTGGATTACACGGGATATGTTTATACCGATTTGCTGAAGGCGGTACGGCCGGATGCGGTGAAGATTACCGATGTGACACCGCGGTAGCCTCTCGTTTTGTGTTACCCCCGGACTTGTTCCGGCACGTACTATCTTTGGCCACTGAAGGGGGCACCGGCTTCGATGGATTTCGCACGACTTCAAGCACCTGCGCGGACGGCGGTGCCCGTGCGACATCCCAAACGATCCAACGTTATCGTATCCGGGAACAAGTCAGTAGATGAAACTGAGGAAACCGTTTTCCTGCCCCCCCGATACGCAGACGCCTATGGGGCCTCCCGACGCAGCAGAACAGTCAACTCCGCGATGGATGACCAATCCTCGGCATGATCGATGGTGCGTTCGACAGCGCCGATCCCCGCTTCTGTGAGAACGGTGCCTGCCAGTTCGCGGAACTTCGTTCGGACATCCAGTTCGGGATCCGGCTGTTCCTCATCCCGCCGGGACATCGCCCGCATCGCCGACGCCGTCCGACCATCTTTCAACGTCACGGTCACCCGCGCCGGGCGTTCGGCGGGGACGCGGGCGGTCATGGCTTTGTCCTCAGACACATGCACGCGATGGCGCAGCGCCGCGATCGAAAGATCGGTCAGGGACGAATCGTCCAAATCCGCGAAACCAAGCCCCCCACGCACCGCCAGCACCGCCGCCGCATGCGGCAGCGAGTATTTCGACGCGAAGTAGTTCGGCGGATCGGGATTCCGCATGACCGAGGCAAACGCGTATGTCTCCACATCGATCCGGTCGATCGCCTCAACGGAAGGCTTCAGCGACACCAGCGCGTCCTTCAGGCAATCCAGAGCCGGGTGAATAGGATTGCAACACGCGTAAAACCGGAAATAACTCTCGGCGATCTGCCAACCGGAACCCAGCCCGGCAGTTACCTTGGCCGGATCGAAACCGATGCCGACCATTTGTCCAAGGGCTTCCTCGACCGCATTGTCCAGCGCCTCATAACCGGCCAGCGTCAATGCGGGGGCCAGCACCGTCGCGACCGCGCTTTGCCCCGCCGGCAAATTGAGCGCGGTCGCACCCGCCACCGTGTGATTGTAGCTCGGGTTCATCAGCATCGCGGTCGCGATGCGCATGGTGCGGCTGACCCCGGCGGCGTCGAGCCGGTGCAGCCGCGCGCCCGCCGCGGCACAAGCCAGGACCGCTAACTGCCCGTTCGGATGCGCATAAGCGCGCGGGGTGAAACCGTAAGCCAGACGGCCAGCAACCTCATACCCCGCCAGGAAAGCCGACAGCAGTTCCTTGCCGGAACTCCCCCGCTGTTCGCCGAGGGCCAGCAACCCCGGGACCATCTGTACCGACGGCTGCACACCGCGCAGGCCGTCGCATAGTTCCACCGACCGGCCGGCGATGGCATTCAGCAACGCAGCGGTGCGGGGATCGGTGGCCGGCATGCCCGCGGCGAGCAACGTGGCACCCGCGCCGCCGGTGCCAGCCAAACCCGCCCTCAAAGCCTGCACCTCGGGCCGAACGCTGCCCGCCAGAACGACACCCACCGTATCGAGCAGCGCCAGTTTCGCCCGCGCCTGAACCGTACTGGGAACCTTGTCCCAGTCGGTCGCGGCGGCGAACGCGGCGAGGGTTTCGATTTCTTGTCCCATGATGTCAGGCCCTTCGCCGCACATTCCAGAACTTCGGCACCCCGCCCAGAACGCCCTCAAGATCGGCACGCCAGGCGGCCGGTTGCAGCGTCACGCCCCCAGGCACCAACGGCACGGTGGCGAGGCATTCGCGTTGTAGCGCCTCGGCCAGGCGGCGGCGGTCGTCCGGTTGTTCCGCCAGCAGCCACTGGCCGCGCAATTCTTCGTACTTGGCACTGGTGTACCAGCCGGATTCCTCCGACCCGGTGCCGCGCAGGCGGGAATTGACCAGCGGCGAGGCCACCGACAGGCACGGCACGTTCAGCATGTGGATGTGCCAGCCGCCATTCTCCGGCGGGTCCTTCTTGATCACCCGTTGCGTCATCGAGGACCAGTCGATGCTGACGTAATCCAGATTGATACCGATCCGTTTCAGCAGGTCGGCCAGTACCTCATTCGCCATACGCACGTTGGGGTAATCGGCGGGGGAGATCTGCACGATTTTTTCCCCGTTATACCCCGCGTCTTTCAGCGCCTGCTTCGCCTGGGCGTCGGTCAGGGGCGTCTTGATGGCATCAAGGCCGGCGCTGGTCGCGTCGGGCATGCCCTGGGGATAAAACCCCGCGCCCGGCCGTTGCAGGGCCGGATCGGCACCGCCGACCGCGGCGCAGAAATCGGCCTGATCCAAGGCACGCAGGATCACTTGGCGCATTTCCGGCCGGTTGAAGGGCGGTTGCAAATGATTGAACCGCACCATGATGTAGTTGCCCTCGGTCTCCAGCACCTCGCCGCGCAAATTACCGTCCTTGCGGATCACCGGCAGCAGGTCCTGGGAGGCATATTCCCACCAGTCCTGCTCGCCCTTTTGCAGGGCCGCCAGCGCGACGCCCTGATCGGGCATGGTGGTCCAGATCACCCGCTCGAAATTCACGATTTTTGGGCCGGCGCCACGGTCGGGGGTGCCGTTCGGGCGGGGCACGTAACCGTCGAATTTGGCATACACATTGCGTACACCCTGCAAGCGTTCGGAGGCGACGTAGCGGAACGGGCCGCTGCCGATGACCTCCGGGATGTGCTTGAACGGATCGGTGACCGCCAAGCGCAGCGGCATCATGGCGGGCATGTAGGCGCCGGGTTTGCCCAGCGCTTCCGGCAGCTTGGGAAACGGCTGCTTGAAGCGGAATTCGATGGTGCGGTCGTCCACCGCCGAGATTTCGTCAGCGATGCGCAGCAGCTCGACGCCCAGCACGTCGCGCCGTCCCCAACGGCGGACGGACTCGGCGCAGTCGCGCGCCAGCACCGGTTCTCCGTCGTGGAACTTCAGACCCTCCCGCAACCGGATGCGCCAGCGCTTGCCGCCGTCGTCGACCGTATGCCCCTCGGCCATCTGCGGCTGGGCACGCGAGGCGGAGTCGGTGCCGTAGAGCTGGTCGAACACCAGCCCGCCATGGTTCCGGGTGACGTTGGTCATGCTGTAGTGCGGGTCGAGCGAGACGAGGTCCACCTGCGGCATGAAACGCAGCACGCGCTCCCGTTCGGTCGCGGCCAAAGCGGGGGCCGCGATTGTAGCTCCGGCCGCTTGCAGAAAATGGCGGCGTCCGATGGTCTTCACGGTGTTGTTCCTCCTGTCCTGCGCTAGACACCGGTTAGCCCTGGGCGCGCGCGCGTCAAGGGCCGGCACGACGAAAAGGCAGGCACGACTGTGACGACGACGAACAAGGCCCTGGTGTGGATGTGCGTGCTGGCCGGGATCAACCAGTTGGGTTTCGGGGGCGTGGTCCCTGCTTTGCCGCTATACGCGAAATCCTTCGGCGTTTCGGCATCCGCCATCGGCATGGCGGTGGGTGTCTATGGGCTGGCGCGCTTCTGCGGTGCCATCCCGGCCGGCTGGCTGTCGGACGGCATGGGGCGGCGGCACGCTCTGGCTCTGGGCGGCATCGTCACCACGGCCGGGAATCTCTGGTGTGCGCTGGCGTCCAGCTACCCCGAGTTCATCCTGGCGCGCTTTGTCTCCGGTGCCGGCGCGGGCCTGATCGTCACCACCGGGCAGATCGTGCTGGCCGACATCACCACGCAGGAACACCGAGGCCGCGTCGTATCCATCTATCAGGGTGTCTTTATCTTCGCCGCCGGCGTCGGGCCCTTCCCCGGTGGGCTGCTGTCCGCCCATTTCGGACTGACCGCACCCTTCTGGGTTTATGCGGTGGCGGGGTTGTTCGCTGCCGGCGTCGCGTATTTCGCGCTGTCGGAGACCCGGGATATCAGCCGAACCGCGGGGGCCAGACCGGGCCGAGCGGGACATGCGTTCGTGGTGGATGTGGTGATGTTATCGAAGCAGACCGGGTTCGTGCTGGCGTGCCTGGTTTCCATGGCCAACGCAGCCGCTCGCACCGGCGGCCTGTTCAGCATCGTACCGCTGCTGGGCACCGAACGGCTCGGTCTGTCGGTAACGGAAATCGGATTTGCCATCGCGGTGGGAACGGTCGTTGGGCTGATGGCGTCCTACCCTGGCGGCATGCTGACGGATTATTTCGGGCGCAAAGCGGTGATCGCGCCTTCGACAGTCATTTCCGGTGCCAGCATGCTGCTGTTCTGCGTGGCACCGTCCTACGCCTGGTTCATGGCCGCGAGCATCGTCTGGGGCATCGCCAGCGCCATCGGCGGCGCGGCCCCATCGGTCTACGCCGCCGATAGCGCGCCGCCCGGACGCAACGCCACGACACTGAGTATCTTCCGTATGGCCGGCGATATTGGATACGTCGCGGGCCCGCTGGCACTCGGGGTCATCGCCGATCTGTTCGGCGCGACGGTATCGTTGATTACGGCCGCTGGGTTGCTGGTTGTCGCCGGCGGGTTATTCGCGATAGGAGCCCCGGAGACCTATCGCGGGCGCATCCCATAGCGGCCGGCAGAATCGTCGAACGAACGTCATGAAGGATCAATCGGGATGGACATCTCCGGCAAAACCGCCATCGTCACGGGCGCCGCTTCCGGTATCGGCCTCGGTATCGCCACAGCGCTCGCGGAAGCCGGGGCCAACGTCGTCATGGCCGACATCCAGAAAGACGCCATCGAGCAAGCCGCGCACGGCCTGTCCGGCACCAATAAGCGGGTCATGCCGGTGCGGGTCGATGTAACGCAGGAGCAATCCGTCCTCGATGCCTTGGCGGAGGCCGAACGCGCCTTCGGCAAGCTGCATATCGCCTGCAACAACGCCGGCGTGCCGATGCACGGCACGAAATTGACCGACGTGCCGCGCGGCGATTGGGAATTCGTGATGGGCGTGAATATCTGGGGCATCATCCATGGCATCCGCCACTTCGTCCCCGCCATCCTGAAGCATGGGGAAGAGGGGCATATCGTCAATACGGCCTCGGTTGCCGGCTTCCAGAACCGCCGCGGCACCGACCAGGGGCCATACTCCATGACCAAATATGCCGCCGTCTCATTGTCCGAAGCCCTCGAGATCGAGCTGGAGGGTACCGCTGTCGGCGTATCCGTCCTTTGCCCCGGCCCGATCGCCACGAATATCGCCCGTGGCGCGCGCAACCGGCCCGACCATTTGGGCGGCCCTCAGGTGCGTCCCAATGACGAAGCAATGCTGGCCGAACGCCTCGCCGCGTCTGGATTGGACCCGATGAAGGTGGGGGAGCGCGTGGTGGACGCGATCCGCACGAAAACATTCTACGCCTTCGTCAGTGCCGTGCCCGCCGCCGTCATCAAGGCCCGCCATCGCCGTATTGAGGCGGCCCTGAACAGTCCGTGGGTCACCCATTACTGAGAGCCGCCGCAATGGACCTGAAACTCGCGGGGAAGACCTGCCTCGTCACCGGCGCCAGCGCCGGCATCGGTGTCGGCATCGCCCGCTCCCTGGCTCGGGAAGGCGTGCGCCTGACCATCCTGGCCCGAAGGCGTGAGCGGCTGGAGGAAGTGGCCGAGGGAATCGCGGCCGAAACCGGCCTCCGCCCGGCGATCGTCGTGGCCGACCTCATGGACAGGGATGCGCCCGCCGCTGTGCTGGCGGCGGCCGGCCCCGTGGACATCCTGATCAACAACGCCGGGCTATCGAGCAAGCCCGAAATCATCGCCGCCGACGAGATCTGGAACGCTGGCTTCGACCTGAAATTCACCACCCTGCGGCGACTGACCAACGCCTTCCTGCCGAGCATGCGGGCGCAGCGCTGGGGGCGCATCGTCAACATCACGGGCATCGTGGAGCCCTATGCCACCAGCGCCGCGCTGACCGCCTGTGCGGCCGTGCATGCCTGGGCCAAGGGCCTGTCGCGCGATCTGGCGAAAGAAGGCATCACCATCAACTGCATCCCGCCCGGCCGCATTAACAGCGAGCAAATCCGCAGCCGGCTGCATCCCGATCCCGTGGTAACGCAGCACTACATCGACCAGAACATCCCCATAGGCCGGTTCGGGGAGCCGGAGGAACTGGCCGATCTCGTGACCTTCCTTGCCTCCCCGAGGGCCGGCTACATCACCGGCACGGTGATCCCGGTGGATGGCGGCATGTCGCGCTTCGCCATGTGAGGCGGCAGCCGCCTCTCAATGAAACACCCGCCCGGCGTCGATGACGACCGTCTGGCCGGTCATGGTTTCGGTGCGGCACATGGTGACCACCTGATCGGCGCAATCGTCCTTGTCGGCCGCCTTCTTCAGCACGGCACCGGACGCAGAGCGCGCGATCATCTCGGGCAGGAGGTTGGCGGTCGCGCGCGTGCCCTCGATCAGTCCGGGGGCGACGCAATTCACCAGGGTCTCGGGGGCCAGGCCGACCGCCATGCAGCGGGTGAGGTGGATCAGGCCGGCTTTGGACACCGCGTAGGCGATGGACGATCCGGTCGGATGCAGGCCCGCGACGGAGGCGATGTTAACGATCCGCCCCTGCCCCTGCGCCTTCATGACCGGCGCCACCGCTTTGATCATGCGCATCGGGCCGGTCAGATTGACGGCCAGGATCTTGTCCCACTCGAACTCGGTCAGATTGTCGAGGTCCGCGAAGGGGATCGCCTTGTTGTAGGCGGCGTCGTTGATCAGGATATCCAGGCGCCCGAAGCGCTTGGTCACGTCCGCGACCAGCTTGTCGACCGCGGCTGTATCGGTGATGTCGCATTGGAACGCGGCAGCGTTGATCTGGTATTTCGATTTCAGCTCCGTCGCCACGCCCTCGGCCTGTTCGCGGCTTTGGGCGTACATGACGGCGATGTGGACACCCTCTTTCGCCAGCGCGTGGCAGATGCGCTGCCCGAGCCCCCCGTTTCCGCCGGTTACCAGAGCGACAGTGCCTTTTAGGTCCATGAATTTTCTCCCCAATGCTCGGGCAGAGTGCCCTTTGACCGCAGCACGGACAAGCCGGCGTCAAACCACGCGATTTTCGCCGAGCACGGACAATTCGCCACGCGACATTCCCAGTTCATCGCAGAGGATCGCGACGTTATGCTCCCCAATAAGCGGCGCACGCCGGGAAATCTCCCACGGCGTACCGTTGTAAATCGCCGCCTCCCCCGGATAGACGAAGCTTCGGCCAAGCTCCGGGTGTTCGACCGTTTTCCAGAAACCGCGATCGTGCAGGTGGGCGTCTTCCACCAAATCCTCCGGCGCGCGGACGGCGCCCCAGGTGAAGCCCCGTTGCTGGCCGGCGTGGTAGACTTCCTCGGCTGGCAGGCTGGCGATGAACGATGCGAGCAGTCCGTCGATGATGTGAGACGTGCTGGCCGCGATGACGGTTGGGTCCTGGTATTTTGGGTCCTTGAGGTCGCCCGCCATGCCGTAGACGTCCATCAGGTCCGCGAGGGCTTTGACGTTGCGCGGGTTCAGCCCACCTGAGATCAGGGCCGTGACATAAATGCCGTCCTTCGCAAGGAACTGGGTGCGGGACGTGGGGGAAGCTGCGTGATGGCGCCCGGTTTGGCGCAGCAACGTCTCCCCCCGGTAGATGTAGTTGGCGACGGCGGACTCGGTGGTCAGTGCACAGGCCTCATGGATGGACGAGTCGATATATTGCCCCTGCCCCGACACCGTTCGGTAAACCAGCGCCGCCATGATGGCCATGGTCGCGTAATGGCAGCCCATGTGCCACGCGTTGCCGCCTCCGGGCGCGATGGGCAAGTCCGACCCGTCGTAGCCGCAGGAGGCCATTTCGCCTCCCGCGGCCATGTGCAACAGGTCGGAGGATGTATAGTCACGCCAAGGTCCGGTCTGGCCGAACGGGGTCAGCGAACACAGGATCAGACTGGGGCTTTCCGCGCGCAGGGATTCATAACCCAACCCCAGCGACGCAAGGTAGCCGGGCGAAAAGGTTTCAAGAATAACATCCGCGTCCGCCGCCAAACGCCGGAACAGCGCGCGGCCATCGGCGGTTTCCAGATTCAGCGTAATGCCGCGCTTGGAGGTGTTATAGTACCAGAACGACAGGCTGCGCTCTGGGTGCGGAACATCGTCCAGGAACGGCCCGACGTGGCGGCATGGCTCACCGCCCGGCGGTTCGATCTTCACCACATCGGCGCCAAGATCGCCTAGCAGCTTGCCGCAGAACTGGCCCTTTTCGTCCGCGAGTTCCAGAACCCGCAGGCCTGCCAACGGCCCGCTCATTGGAGCATCTCCTCCTGGTAAGGAAATCGCGGTCGTTTCGTTGGCCAGAAAGTGCCGTCGTCGAAGCCGGCGCGGAGGTCGTCGTGGCTGTAGCCAAGCAGGCCCTCGATAATCTCCCGCGTGTGCTGGCCAATCAGCGGGGACGGCCTGGTGTTCACGGCCGGGGTTTCCGACAGCACGAAGGGCGCGTTTTGCACTTTGTGGACGCCGAGCGCGGGGTGCTCCATGGGTTGGTACATGGCGCGGTGGCGGAGTTGGGGGTCGTTCTCCACCCGGTCCTCGGCGCTTTGCACGGGAAGAGCGCGGACGCCGGCGGCTTGAAGGCATTCTGTTAGTTCGTATTTTCCGATGGTCGTGGTCCAGGATTCGATCCATGCGTCCAGTTCTTCCTGGTGTTCCAGGCGTCCGGATGTCGTTTCGAATTTCGGTGGGGCTGCCAGGCCCATCACCTGCGTCAGGCGCTGGAATTCTTCGTCGGAATGGCAGACGATCGTGCACCAGTCGTTATAGCCGCCGGGATGGGTGCGGTAGGCGTTGTGCGGCGCGACCGTCGGCCCCCGATAATTGTTCGCCAAAGGCGTACCCGGCCAGTGTGCTCGGTTCCCCGGCGGGAAACCGGGACGTTTCGTGCGCCGCCCGTTCACCGTGAAATCCAGCAAAGCGGGGCCGTTCAGGGGGACGCTCGCCACCATCTGGGACATGTCGATGTGCTGACCCTGGCCGGTGGTGTTGCGGTGGTACAGGCCGGTCAGCACGCACATCGCGCCATACATGCCGCCGGTGTCGTCCATGTAGGACCAGCCCCAGCCCGCCGGGGCCTCGCCCGGTAGCCCCGACTGATATGTCAGGCCCGCGACCGACTGCGCCACCGGACCGAACGTCGTGTAGCTGTGGTTACGCCCCGTGTGCCCGTAACCGGACATCGAAACATAGACGATATCCGGTTTGATCTTGCACAGTTCCTCGTACCCCAGGCCCCAGTTTCGCAGCACGCGGGAGCTGAAATTCTCGATCACCACGTCCGACATGGCGATCAGACGCTTGACGATCTGCAACCCCTTGGCGCTGCGGACATTGAGCGACAGGCTTTTCTTGTTGACGTTGGTATCGTTGAAGTTGCCCGACGTGTTCAGGTTCACCGGGAGGCCCCGCGGCGTGGTGGAACTCGGCAACCGGCCGCGCTCGCTTTCCGGCCATTCGATCTTGATGATTTCCGCGCCGAGGGCGCCCAACCACCGTGTCGCCCAGGGGCCGGCGCGGACCCAGCTGAAGTCCACCACGCGAATGTTTTCCAGGGCCCGCGGCTGGGGCATGGCGTCGTCCTCCTGCGTTGGCGCCAGTGTGCGGACGGCGCGGACCGCTGGCAACCCAGGTTTGCGCCCAACCGCCATTCGGGGCAGGCTCCCCCTTGGGAAGCGCTCGGAGAAGATCATGCAATACGACTATATCATCGTCGGCGGCGGTTCCGCCGGTTCGGTGCTGGGCAACCGACTGTCGGCGCGCAGTTCCAACCAGGTGCTGATCTGCGAGGCCGGGCAGGACACGCCCCCCGGTGCGGTGCCGAAGGAGATTCTCGACAGCTACTCGGGCACCGCCTACCTGGATAAGCGCTTCCACTGGACCGAGCTGAAGGTCAGCACCGAGGTCGTGTCGCATAACAACCCCGATGCGCCGAAACCCCGCCTTCGCAAATACGAGCAGGCCAGGGTGCTGGGCGGCGGGTCGTCGATCAACGGGCAGATGGCCAACCGCGGCGCACCGACGGACTATGATGAGTGGGAGGCGCGCGGCGCATCCGGCTGGAAGTGGAACGACGTTCTGCCCTACTTCAAGAAGCTGGAACGCGACCTGGATTTCGACGACGAATATCACGGCAAGGACGGCATGATCCCGATCCGCCGCGTGCCGGAAGCGCAATGGCCGGGGCATGCCAAGGCGCTGGCCAGGGCGTTTTCCGACGCCGGCCACAAATTCCTGCCCGACCAGAACGGGCATTTCGAGGACGGGTATTTCCCCGTCACCATCTCCAACGCCCAAGAACAGCGCGTCTCCGCCGCGATTGGCTATCTGAACGCCGATGTGCGCAAGCGGGAGAACCTGACGATCTCCACCAACACGCAAGTCACGGAACTGCTGTTCGAGGACCTGCGCTGCATCGGCGTCAAGGCACTGGTGAACGGGCGGCCCACGGAATTCCGGGGAAACGAGGTCATTCTGTCCTCCGGCGCGATCCATTCCCCCGCGCATCTGCTGCGGGCGGGCATCGGGCCGGTGGGGCATCTGCGCGATATGGGCATTCCCGTGCGCCATGCGCTGGCGGGCGTGGGGCAGCGGCTGATGGATCATCCGTCGATCGCTCTGGCGTCCTTCCTGAAACCCGGCGCGCGCGTCACCAACAAGGAAACGCGGCGGCATCTGTTCCTGGCGATGCGCTATTCCTCGCAGATGGGCGGTGCGCCGCCGGGGGACATGTTCGTTGTCGGCGCCACCAAGACATCCTGGCACGCGGTGGGCGAGCAGATCGGCAGTTTCATCCTGTTCGTGAACAAGACGTTCTCGGAAACCGGGCAGGTGCGCCTGACCAGCCGTACTTGGTCGGACGAGCCGGAGGTCGAATTCAACCTGCTGTCCGACAAGCGCGACCTGGACCGCATCGCCGATGGCATCCGGCGTTTGACCCCGCTGTACGACCACCCGGCCATGCGCGGAGTCATGAGCGACCCCTTCCCCGCCAGCTACTCCGACAAGGTACGGCAGGTGGGTGAGATCAACACAAAGAACAAAATTTTGACCGGCATTCTGGCCAAGCTGCTCGATGGGCCCGGATTTCTGCGTCGCATGCTGATCAAGAACCTGATCATGGAGGGCTTCACGCAGGAGGGCGTCTGCAACGACGAAGAACAGGCCGAGGCGTTCATCCGCAAGGCCGCGGTCGGCGTCTGGCACGCGTCCTGCACCTGCCGGATGGGCGCCGACGACGACCCGATGGCGGTGACCAACAACGCTGGCCGGGTGAAGGGGGGCGCGGGGTTGCGGGTCGTCGATGCCTCCATCTTCCCCGTGGTACCGTGCGCCAATACCAACATTCCCACGATCATGACCGCGGAGAAGATCGCGGACGCAATTCTTGCAGGAGCGTGACATGAATATCGATGCAAACAAAACTGTCTGGGACCAGGAAGCCGACGTCGTCGTGATCGGCGCAGGCGCGACCGGTCTTCCCGCCGCGATCGTCGCTCGTGAAACCGGTGCGTCGGTCATCCTGCTTGAAGCCGAGGCCGACATCGGCGGCCACGCGATCACCAGCGGCGGCAACGTGCCGCTCGGCGGCGGCACCGCCGCGCAGATCGCGGCCGGTATCCACGACACACCCGATCTGGTGTTCCGCGACAACACCGACTGGTCGGTGGTGCAGCCGAATGGGTTTCCCGACTACCGCTACAACGACCGGGAAATCGTGCGGGCCTTCGCCGATTATAACGTTGCCACGTACGATTGGCTGGTCGCGCATGGTGTGGTGTTCGTCGACAAGGCGCCGGACGACTGGGGCGGTACATCGATCGGCAACTCGGTGCTGCGGGAAATGCACGCCGCCGCGATGCACTGGCCGCTGGTGCAAACCGGCGCCCCCGAACCGGCCGCGACCGCTCCGACACGCTCCACCGGCAATGGATTGATGCGCCCACTGGAGGTCGCCGCGAAAAAAGCGGGCGTTCGGACACTGCTTGAGCACCGGATGACCGCGATTTACCGAGACGGCCGGGTGGTTGGCGTTCAGGCGAACCACAAAGGCAAAGCGCTGAATATCCGAGCACGTCAGGCGGTGGTGGTCGGGACCGGTGGGCATACCGGGAATGTGAATTTCCGGCGCATGTTCGATCCGCGGCTGACCGAGGAATATTGCGGCCTCGGCGGCATGCCCTGGTCCAATCAGGATGCCAGCGGCGAAATCGCGGCGATGGCGATCGGGGCATCGTTGTGGGGGCTCTACAACCAAACCGGCGAGTTCGGCATTCACCTGACCAAGCCCGGCACGATCGGATGCCAATACAACTATCGCGGCGTCAAATGGATGCCCGGCAGCAAGGTGTTCGATCGCGCCCGTGCCTCCGGCCTTTCCGTCGAGGATTGGCAGAACGTTGTCATGGTCAACATGCTGGGCGCCCGGTTTTACGACGAAACCGAGGGGAATTTCTCCTCCAACAACTACGACCAGGTCAGGCCTTATGCGTATGGCGATTGGCGCAATCCGCGCAACGTCGTTTACAAACCCAACAACTGGGTGAACGCCGCCATGGCGGGCCTGGCCGACGGGCAAAACGGCGGCGGTCCGATCTGGGCTATTTTCGACGCAGAGGCGGTGAAGCGGGAGAAATGGAACCCCGCGCCGCCCGACGTCGATACCGAGCACGGGTTCTTCTTCAGCGCTGGGACTCTGGGCGAACTGGCGGCGAAGATCGTGATGAAATATCAGCGCGTCCCGATGCCGCCCGCCGCCCTCGAAGCAACCATCGCGCGATACAACGGCTTTGTGGACGCCGGCTCCGATCCGGACTTCGGCAAGCCCCGGCCGGCCTATAAGATCGCGACTCCGCCGTTCTATGCAGCCTGGGCTACGCCCGTGCCGCATGATTCACGAACCGGTTTGCGGATCAACGCAAAATGCCAGGTGCTGGATTTGAATGGGAAGATCATTCCGGGCCTGTATTGCGGCGGCGAATCGGCGGGCGGATTCAGCCAGCACGGGCTGGCCCGCGCGGCAGTTCAGGGCTTGATCGCCGGGCAGAACGCGGTTCGCGAGGAAAGCGCCTGAGGCGATCGTCGGCACCGCGGGCCATATCGATCACGGCAAGACCAGCTCGACGATATACCGACGGGATTCCCGCTATTCCATGGCGTGCGTCCGGCGTGAAGCCGGACGCATTGTGGACTTAAGCGCGGCGCCCGTTAAGGTAGCGACTTCACCGACCGCTTGTAAACCGCTCCATGTCCGACAGTTCCCTCGATTCGCCGCTGGTCGCCAAATACTCGTTCACAAGACGGGTGTTCATCATGGTGGCGGTGGTGCTGGGTTCCACGCTGTATTCGACGACCTTACTGATCGCGTCGGCCATGCTGCCGCAGATGCAGGGGTCGATGGCGGCGACGGCGGATGAAATCGCGTGGAGCACGACCTTCAACATCCTGGCCACCGCCATCGTCACGCCGATGTCGGGGTTTTTCGTCGCCAATTTCGGGCGGCGCAGGACCCTGCTGTGCGCGGTCGGGGGGTTCACCGTTGTCACCTATCTGTGCGGCCAATGCACCTCGCTGGACACCCTGATCCTCTGGCGGGTCCTGCAAGGCGGCCTCGGCGCACCTGTCACACCGATTTCCAATGCCCTGGTCATCGAGTGTTTTCCCCGCCGCAACACCGGCCTGGTCAGTTCCATCTTCGGCATGACGGCGGTGGTTCTCGGCCCGGTCATCGGCCCCACCCTGGGTGGGTTCCTGGCCGAGGCCTATAGCTGGCGCTACGCCTTTTACATGATCGTACCGGGCGGGGCGATCGGCTTCCTCGCCTTGTTGCTGGTGCTGCCGAAGGAAGAGCCGAGCGCTGGCACAAGGCTGGACTGGATCGGCTTCCTCAGCCTGTCGCTGGGACTGGGCTGCCTGCAACTGGTAATGTCGCGCGGGCAGCGGCTTGATTGGTACGATTCCAGCGAAATCATTGTCGAAACCGTGATGGCCGTCACGGCCTTCTATCTGTTCGTCATGCACAGCGCGACCGCCGGCCGGCCGTTCCTCAGCCCGCAGTTGCTGCGCGACCGCAATTACACGCTGGGACTGGTGCTGGTGTTCACCTACGGGATGCTGAATTTCACGCCCTTGGTGCTGCTGCCGTCCTTGTTGCAGACCTATGCCGGTTATCCCGACTCCACCATCGGCATGATCATCGCCGCCCGCGGCCTGGGCGGCACGGTGGGGTTTTTCGCCGCGATGTTCATCGGCCGGCTGGACCCGCGGATCGGTATGACGATGGGGTTCGGGCTGCTGGCGCTGTCGGGCATCTGGCTGATCGAGATCGATCTGAACATCGGGGTCGCCGATCTGGTCATGAACTCCCTGGTACAGGGCATGGCGACCGGCGTCGTGTGGGTGCCGCTCAGCGTCATGGCATTTTCCTCGCTGGAACCGCGTTTGATGAGCGAGGGCATGGCGGTGTTCCATCTGCTGCGCAACATCGGATCCAGCCTCTTCATTACGCTGTCCTTCGCGCTGGTGGTGGAATCCACCGACGCCAATTACAGCCGGATGACCGAGTTCGTTTCGCCCTATAATCGCGCGATGAACCTGCCCTGGGCGATGGGGGGATGGAGCATCGACACGCTGCCCGGCCTCGCGAGCCTGTCGAAGGAAATCAACCGCCAGGCCTCGATGATCGGCTATCTGAACGCATTCTCGCTCTACACCGCCACATCGGTCGCAGCCATCGGCATCGTCTGGCTTGCCCGTCGTAAGCGGCGGGCCGTGGCGTGATCGTCGGCACCGCGGGCCATATCGATCACGGCAAGACCAGCCTGATCCGCGCGCTGACCGGGATCGATACGGACCGGCTGCCGGAGGAAAAGGCGCGGGGAATAACCCTGGACCTCGGGTTCGCTTACGTCGATGCCGGCCGGCTGGGATTCGTCGACGTGCCCGGGCATGAGCGGCTGGTGCACACCATGATCGCCGGGGCATCGTCCATCGGCATGGCGCTTCTGGTAGTGGCGGCCGACGACGGCGTTATGCCGCAGACGCGGGAGCATTCGCAGATTCTGTCGTTGCTGGGAGTGTCGCGCGGCATAGTGGCGCTGACCAAGACGGATTTGGTCGATACCGACCGGGTGTTCGAGGTGGAGCTGGAGATCGCGGGACTGACGGACTGGGAGGTGTTTCCGGTTTCTACCGTGACGGGCGACGGGGTGGAGGCGTTGCGGGCGCGGTTGCTGTCGGAAACTGACGAAACTGGCGCCGGCGACGACGGTAGAGCGTTCCGGTTGGCGGTGGACCGGTCGTTCAGCCTGGCGGGCGCAGGGACGATCGTGACCGGATCTGTGGTTTCCGGGTCGGTGCGGGTCGGCGATTCGGTGCTGATTTTACCGGGGGATTTTCGGGCGCGGGTGCGGGGCATTCATGCCGCGAACCAAGCGGTGGAGCGGGCTGGGATTGGGGAGCGATGCGCGCTGAATTTGGCTGGGCCGGGGGTGCATAAAGATGCCGTCGGGCGCGGCGATTGGGTGGTGGATCCCGCCGTCGCTTTTTGTTCAAGACGCTGCGACGTAACGTTACGTTTATTAAAAACCGAGCGAGGGGCGCTGAAACATTGGACGCCGGTGCTGGTGCATCATGGCGCGGATCAGATCGCGGCTCGGGTTGTGCTGCTGGAACCGCAGGTTTTACCGCCGGGGGAGGCGGGATTGGCGCAGTTGGTCCTGCACCGGGACGTTCCGCTGCGGCATGGGGACCGGCTGGTGCTGCGCGATACCGGGGCAAGCCGGACGATTGCCGGGGGGACGGTGCTGGACCCACAGGCACCCGAGCGGCACCGGCGGCGGGACGCTCGGCTGGCAGTGCTGCGGTCGTTGGCGGCCGGGGATGGCGTGGTTGGGATGCTGCGGCAACCGCCCTATTTGGTGCGACAGGATGCGGTGGTGGCGGGATTTGGGTCTTCACCGGCGGATGTCGTTTCACTCGGGGCATATGTTGGGTTGCCGGATGAAGTGGCGTCGCTGGCGCGACTGGTGACGGAGGCGCTGGCGGAATTCCACGCGCGCCGCCCGGCCGATCCCGGCATGACGGCAGAGGCGCTGCGGGTGGCCCTGCCCGTGCGTTTGCCGAGGGAGGCGTGCGCGGCGCTACTGGCATTTGTTGTCGGATCGGGCGCCGTGGCGGCGGAGGCACACCTGCTGCGCCTTGCCGGCCATCGCGGCGGCTTGGCGGGGGAGGAGGCTCGGGTATGGGAGGTATTGCGGCCGATATTGGAAACGGAACAGTTCCGCCCACCGTTGCTGCGGGAGGCTGCTTCGGCGCTAGGTATTGGGGACGTCACGCTGCGCCGGGCGTGCAAGGGGTTTGCTCGACTGGGGTTGGTGGTGGAGGTAGCGCCAGACCGGTTTTTCATGCGCGACGCAGTGGTATGCCTCGCGGAGGCAGCGCATGCGTTGGCTGCCGAGACAGGTGGCATTGGGTTCTCGGCCGGGCAGTTCCGGGACCGGGTAGGGTGCGGGCGGCAACTGGGGATTCAGGTGCTGGAGTATTTCGACCGGCGGGGAATTACGGTGCGGCGGGGGGATTTGCGCCAAGCTGGAAAGGCAGTACGGGCGGTGTTCGGCATGCACTGAGACGTTCGCCGGCTGGGTGTTCGATCGCCGATTTGAACGGGCTGCGTTACGAAGGGGTAAAGCGCGTGGCGGACTGGGACATCGTGATCATCGGCGGCGGGGCGACCGGCCTTAGCGCGGCAGCAGCGGTCAGGGACAAAAACCTGTCCTGCCTGATCATCGACCGCATGGGCGGCGGGGGAGAGCTGATGAACCTCGGCCCGCTTCACGGCCTCGAAACCGAGGAAACCGGCCCCGACCTTTTCGCCCGCCTGATGGAGCAGGCGACCGGGGCGGGCGCGGAACTCGGAATCGCCGAGGTCACTGGCCTCACGCAAACCGAGACCGGCTGGCGCATCGCCACCGACGACGAAACCCACAGCGCCAAGGCCGTCATCCTGGCCACCGGTCTCACCCCCGGCACGCTCGGCCTTGCGAACGAAGCGGATTTCGAGGGCATGGGCCTGTCGCACTGCGCCGCCTGCGATGGCCCCCTCTACGTGGGCCAGCCCGTGGTGGTCGCGGGCGCCAGCCGCTGGGCCTTACAGGAGGCACGCGAACTCGCCGAAAACGGCTCCCAGGTTACACTGATCACCCAGGGTGAACCGGCACCAACCCTCGACAATATCACCGTCGTCGACGGCCGGATCACAGCACTGGAAGGCTCCCCCGGCCTCGACGCCGTGCGAATCGACGTTGCGCCACACCGAATCGAAACCCAGGTGGTCTTCGTCCAAACCGGCCGCCGCCCCGCGCGTGGCTTTGTCCCGGACACCAAACACCCCACCCTGATCGATGCCGGCACGCCGCAAACCCTGGCCGAGGCCATGGAAAACGGCCGCAAGGCCGTCGCCGCGCTGGCCCCTCTTGGCAAGAGCGCCGCATAAGGGTTTGATGGCACCATCTGGAGACCGACACAGAATGCGCATCGTCAATCCCACCTTCGGGATCGAGCCTCAAAGCGAGGGAACGGCCACCGCCGGGCCCGTCGACTGGCTCAACGACCCCATCATCCTGTTTTCCAACAACAAGCCGAACGCCAAGGAATTGCTGGAAGGCGTCAAAAACCGCCTGTCAGGCATCCGCCGCGTGGACAACATCGGTTACATCGCCAAAGCCAGTGCCAGCCAACCGGCGCCGCCGGAGATGATCAACGACGTGGTGCGCAAATACCGCATCGCGTTGCTCGCCTTGGGCGACTGAGGCTCCTGCTCATCGTGGAGTTTCCACGACAGCATCGAACTACGGAAGCGCGGCCTGGAAGGGGTGGTGATCGCCACGGACGTCTTCAAGCCGTTGGTATTGGCGCAGGCCAAAGCGCGGAAGCTCGAACCGCATCTGATCGTGGTGAAACACCCGATCGGCGGGCTGAACGCGAGCGAACTCGAACAACGCATCGATGCCGCGTTCGAGGGCCTGAAGCTGGAGATGAAAGCCTAGATGTCCGACGCCGCCGAAGCCGAGGTTCTCGACATCCCGGAAATGGACCCGGATGCCTGGGCAGAATACGTGGAAGCCCGGGGGTGGACCGACGGTCTGCCCCTGGTGCCCCCGACCGAAGCGGCGGTGGCACGCATGATGGAGGGGGCGAGGGGCGACAACGAGCCCATCCCCGCCATCACCCCACGTTTGATGATCCCCACCATGCGCAGCCTGGCGGCCAACGCGGTGATGGCGGGCTGCAAGCCGGCGTATTTCCCGGTGGTCCTGGCCGCGCTGCGGGGCGTGCTGGTGGCTGACTACAACCTGCACGGCTCGCTCGCGACGACGCATTCCTGCGCGCCCATGGTCATGGTGAACGGACCGCTGCGGCTGGCGCTGAACATCAACTGCGGCACCAACTGCTTCGGCCAGGGCTGGCGTGCCAACGCCGCCATCGGCCGGGCGCTGCAACTGGTGCTGAACAATGTCGGCGGCGCCAAGCCGGCGATCATGGATCGGTCCACCTTCGGCTCCCCCGCGAAATACACGTTCTGCTTTGGGGAAAATGAGGAAGACAGCCCCTTTCCCCCCTACCACGTTCGCCACGGCTTCGCGGCGGACGAAAGCGTGGCGACGGTGATATCCGCCGAACCGAACCACAACCTGAACGACCATGGCAGCACGACGGGCCTCGATCTGCTGACCACCTTCGCCGGCGCGATCGCTTCGCCCGCGGCCAACACGATGTCCGCCAAGGGACCGTTTTTCATCATCTTCGGGCCGGAGCATGCGGCGACCCTGGCGCGGGACAAGTGGACGGTCGAGTCGATCCAGCAATTCCTCTACGACAACGCGCGCGTGCCGGTGGCCCAGATCTCGAAGGAAAACCGGTTCCGCTTCGAGGTCGGCGGCAATCCGCCGGAGAACGATGCCTATAAGGTCGCGCCGACGCCGGACGATATTCATGTGGCGGTCGCGGGCGGCCCCGGGAAACACTCCGCGTGGATTCCCTCGTTCGGCGGCACGGCGGCGATTTCCATCCGTGTGAAGCCCCCCGCGGCGGCATGATCCCGGTCGGCGACCGCGACGCGCCTTTGTTCCAGGGCGACGGCGACTGGGACGCGGCGCAGGCGGCATTGCTTGACAGCGAACTGATCGATGGCTTGCCCGCCGTCGTACCGACCGAGGCCCGCCTGACCGCCATGCTGGCGGGACGCGACCCGACGGAATCCCTTGGCTTCATGGCCCCGTTGTTCGGGGAGATCACCAACCAGGCCGTGGCCTATTGCTGCGTGATCGCCGGCTGCCGACCCGCCGAATTTCCCGTGGTGCGGGAAGCAGCGCTGGCCACGCTGGAAGATGAATTCAACCTGCTAGGCATCCAGACCACTACCGGCACCCCCACCGCCGCGGTGATGGTGCGCGGGCCGGTGGCGGAAACCTTGGGCATGAACGCCGGCACCAACTGCCTCGGTCCCGGCAATCGCGCCAATGCCTGCATCGGCCGAGCGCTGCGGCTGGTGCTGACCAATATCGGCGGCGCGAGGCCGCTGGTGGGCGACATGGCGACCATGGGCCAGCCGGCGAAATACGGCATGGCCTTCGCCGAGGGGTTTCATGCGCTGGCCCCAATGCGGGCGGACAGCGCCGTCACCGTCATCGGCCTGTCCGGCACGATGGAGGTGCTGCCGGAACAAGGCGCCTCCACCCCCGAACAGGTGCTGCGCCCGGCCCTTGTCGCGATGCAAGGCGGGCGGGTAGCCGCCGCCGCCGGACGCCAGAAACCCCCTGGCGAGCAGTTCCTGCTGATGCCGCCGGAGATGGCCGATATTCTGGCCCAGCGTGGCTGGACTCTCGCCGATGGCCAGGCGTTTCTGCACCGCGAGTCCGGCACAGACTGGCCCATCGCCCGGGCGCCGGCCGATATCCACATCGTCATCACCGGCGGTGCCGGCGTCAAAATGACCTGCCTCATCCCCTGGGGCGGCGGCACATACTGCGTTACGCGGGGTTTGGCTGGGTTGTAATACCAACCGCCCTAACCACTGACACACGCCCAGAGCCTCATTCCGATTGAGCGTATGCGTCCTGGGTCGTTGACCAGAAACTCCCATGCCTTCCGGCAGGCCTCGACGATCTCTTCATAGCTAT
>CAIYDT010000109.1 GCA_903924985.1 uncultured Acetobacteraceae bacterium | reverse complement strand
GCATGGCAGATTCTGTCCGGGGCTGGAGAGTGGCGTCAGCACCCAATCTCTAAGCGATTCCAGATGGTTGTACCATGCCCGTTTCTGAATCCCTGCTATGCGGTGAATAAGATGGGATAGAACGCATGTGAAACCCGCGGCGCGGAGGTGACCGACCACCTGCTTGTTCAAAAGGCGCCGATCCAGGTTGCCGCCCCCGCCGAACGGGCGAAACAAAGGGGGCGACTGGGCATGGTCGCCAATCAAACGCTGCGTCCGTCCGATCTCAACCTCCACCAGATCGGGTTCCGAACGACAACCCAGCGGCACGGAATGAGTCCAGGTGTGATTGCCTATCCAATGGCCCTCGTTATGGGCACGTTCGAGAAGCGCCATGGCACCGGGCACCGCTGCCTGACGTCCGACGACGAAAAAGGTTGCCCGAATGCCGCGTGCCGCCAGCGTGTCCAGAACGAACGGCGTTACCTCCGCGTCGGGTCCATTATCGAACGTCAGAGTCAAATCGAACATGGTACGCGGCTTCCTTGAATCCAACGATAATAAAGGCCGGCGGTAGGATGGGCCGTTGCTCGTATGCCCAACGGTCTTGTCTTCGCCTCCGGGTTATTTACCCCACCAGTCCCATCATCTCACCCACCTGCGCCGGCGCCAGCGTGTCGATCCGCGATCCCAGGCCGATCACTTTCTCCACCGCGCCGGCACTAAGCTTCGTCCCCAGGCAATCGCGCACCTTCACGAGATGATCCGCATCGGCGATCGCCGACTGGCCCCACATGCCGCGCGGGCCGTTGCAGGTTGTTTCCAGCACGGTGCCATCATTCAACTCGACGTGCAGGTGGACGTGCATCGTTTCGAACCGAGCGGGGATGGATTTGTCCATTTCCAGGGTGATTTTCCCGAGCAAGGACTGCATCTCGGGGCGGTGCAGCTTTTGCTCGGTGAATGTGTGGATTCCAACTTTGCCGTCCAGCAAGGCGCTCGCCATGGTGTATTGCAGGCTGAACTTTCCTGACAGGCCCGTTTCGGGGAATGGGCGGTTCACGTAGGGCATTACCGGTCCGGTCAAGGTCACCGCCTTGATCGCCGACGCGTCCGTCACCCGTTTATGCAGCTCCAGCCCCGCCGTTATACCGAAATGTGTCCCAAACTGACTCGGAAACATTTTGATTGCGTAGCCGGGTTCGGCGAGGCGCCAAGGGGCGCGGCCGTAATGCAACATTTCGTCCGGTTTGAACGTGCCCTTGTAGAAGGAATTGGCATATCCCAGCGGCGACTCGAATGTTTCGGTATCCCCGGTAAAACCGGCTTCCGCCAGCAGAGCCGATTCCAGCCCCATGGAAGCGGCCTGGCCGCAATGAGCCGACTTCGTCATGGTGCCGACATTGCCGAACAGCGATCCGGCGCGGGAGCCCGCGATGCCGAACGCGTTGGCTATCCGCAACGGGTCCAGTTTCATCAGATGCGACGCCACGACCACGGCACCCATCGGTCCGACCAGCCCGGGTGGATGGAATTGCAGCACGTCGGGGGTGTATTGGCCGGAAGCCTCCCGCAGCCAGCCCTGGATTTCCAGGCCTTTGACCAGCGCCGCCAGGACTTCCCGCCCAGACAGGCCGCGCGCCTCGGCCAGGGCCAGGGCGACCGGCAGTGTAACCGACAGCGCATGCGTCGCCGGGCTCCACATCGGTTCGAAGTCGAGCACATGCATCGCCGCGCCGTTGATGGCCGCGGCGCGCACGGGGTCGGTGCGGAAGCCGCAGCCGATGGCGGTGGCGACGGGGGTGCCGCCGAGTTCCTTTACGACGCGGGCCATGATGGGGATGGCGTCTTCCTCCGACACGCCGGCCACGCCGACCGCCAGGCCGTCCAGCACCAAACGGCGCGCGGCGGCCAGTGCCGCCTCCGGCATGTCGTCGTAACCCAGGCTGGCGATGCGCTCGCAGAGTGTCGCTGTCAGGCCCATGGTGTCGTTTCCCCTGTTATGGCGGGTAGTATGATGCAATCGGCGGTGGCGAACGAGAGCGTGACGGCGGCGCCCTCCGCCACCGTCACGCTGGACAGGACCCGCAACAGCGAGGGCCCGACCGCGACCAGATATTCGTAGTGTCCACCGAGGTACAGGCGTTGTCGGACCGTTCCGGACAGGGCGTTGTCCGACGCTCCGCCAATGATCAGACGATCCGGCCGAATCATCGCCACGCCTTCGCCTCCGCCGACCGCGCGCAGCGCGGTCCCGTCCGCCAGCACCGTGGCCCCATCGCGTACCGTCACCAGCAGAAAATTCGCTGGCCCCACCACGTCTGCCACGAAGGTGTCCAGCGGTGTGCCGTAAACCTCGGACGGGGTTCCCTGCTGGCGGATTATTCCCGAATGCATCACCAGGATGCGATCGGACAGGGACAGAGCCTCAGCCTGGTCGTGCGTGACGTAGACGGTGGCGACGTTCAGATCGCGTTGCAGCTTGCGGATTTCCGCACGCGTCTGGTCGCGCAGTTTAGCGTCCAGATTGGACAGTGGCTCATCGAACAGCAGCACCGCCGGTTCGTGCACGATAGCCCGAGCGACCGCGACGCGCTGCTGCTGCCCGCCGGAGAGTTGCTGCGACGAACGATCGCGAAATTCGCCCAACCCCACCATGTCCAAAGCGCGCGCCACGCGTTGCTCGATATCGGCGGCAGGGCGGCGGCGGATGCGCAGCGGGAAGGCGACGTTTTCGAACACTGTCAGATGCGGCCAGATGGCGTAGGACTGGAACACCATGCCGATATCGCGGTGATACGGCTCCACCATGATGCCGTTGGCGGAGTCGAACACCACGGCGTCGTCGATACTGATGAAACCTTCCTCCGGCGTCTCCAGCCCGGCGATGCAGCGCAACGTCGTTGTCTTCCCGCACCCGGAGGGTCCCAGCAACGAAACCAATTCGCCTTCATCGATCTCGAAGCTGACATGGTCAATTATGGTCTTGTCGCCGTAGCGTTTGACCAGATCGCGGACGACGATGCCCATGCGCGCGCTCCTACACTCGCAAGGAGGCGCGCCCAACGGCGGCCATCAGCGCGACGGTGAGAATGGTGGTGACGATGGAAAGCGCGCTGGCGACGCCCCAGTTCGCGTTCTCGAAAAACGCCCAGATGGAGATCGACAGCACCTGCGTCGACGCCGTGTAGATCAACGCGGCGGCGGCGATTTCCCGGAAAAAGGCGATGAACAGGAGGAAATAGCCGCTTTGTAGGGCGGGGCGCAGCAGCGGTAGTACGATGCGGCGGAAACTGGCGATGCGACTGGCGCCGGAGGCCCAGGCCGCTTCCTCCAGCACCTTGTCGAACTGCACGATCTGCGCGCCGACCGTTTCGGTGGCATAGGGCAGGAAACGCGCGATGTAGCAGAACACCAGCACCCACAGCGTGCCGTAGATCGGCAGATAGACATAGGACCACAGGAACCCGAGCCCGATCACGATCCCCGGTATCCCGAACGGCAACGACGCCAGCACGTCCAATATTCGATAACCGCGCGGTTTCAGGCGGTGGGTGGAGTAGGCGATCAGCGTGCCCAGGATCAGCCCCAGCGCGGCCCCGCCGCCGGCCACGACAATGGTGTTCCAGAACGCCCGCATAGTGCCCGGGCTGTTCCAGATTTGCAGGTAGTTGCGGGTCGTGTACGTGGCCTCGAACGGGTTGGCGACGAAGAATTTGATGGCGGAGGTATAGATCAGCGCCAGGGTCGGGATGATGAAGGCCATCAGGACGTAGAACAGGCTGATGAACGATGCGACCCAGCGCCATTTGCCGAGGCTCAGTGGCCGCACCCGGTAGCCCTTGCCGGTGACGGTCGGGGCGCCCCGGCGGTTTACGATCCGGCGCTGCGCGAAAATGGTCAGGCCGGTCACCGCGCTCATGGACAGGCCGACCGCCGCCGCCAAACCCGTGTTGGGCGGCGAGAAGCTGGTCAGCAGATACAGCTCGGTCGCCAATGTGTTCACATGGCCTGGGATGCCGACCATGGCGGGGATCGCGAATTGCTCCACCGACAGCACGAAGCACAGCAGCAGGCTGGACAGCGTCGGGAACAGCATCAGCGGCACCGTCACCCGCCGCACCACCTGCCAGGGGGAGGCGCCAGACGCGTAGGCCGCCTCCTCCAGGCTGGAGTCCATGGAGATCAGCGGGCCGCGCAGTGTGAAAAAGGCGAAGGGGACGATGTGCAGAACCTGGATCCAGACGATGCCCGCGACCGAATACACATCGAACCGGAAACCTTCGATGCCGAACAATTCCTCCAGCACATCGTTGAAGATGCCGCCGGGCGATCCCAGGATCACCCAGGCCATCGCGAGGATGAAGCCGGGGAAGAAGAAGCTTAGCCCGACCGAGGCGACCAGGCCGCGCTTGTGGCGAAAGTCGGTGCGGTAGATCAGCCAGGCCATCGCGGCGCCGCCGGCCGTGCTCAGTGCAGCCGTCACGACTGATATGAAGCAGGTCGTGACCAGCGTGTTGCCGACCGCCGCGCTGCCCAGGTCCAGCCAGTTTCGCAGCGTGAACACCGATGGCTGCCCGGGCCCGCCGCTGCGGAAGCTGCCGTACAGCAAAGACGCCAGCGGGGTCAGGATCAGGCCGGCCGTGACCAGGAAGGTCAATGCGAAGATAGTTTGGAGGGCGCGCCGTCCGGAATTTGCCGTCACGGCCGGGTCAAGCCCGGCCATGACGGGGAGTTCCGATTGGTGCGCCTTTGTGCTTGTCAGGGCCGCCATCACTGTAGCCCGAACACCGACCTCCATTCGTCGATCACGGTCTTCTGGAATGCCGGCGTCAGCAGGTCGGAGCTAAGGACGATTTTCTGCCCCTCCACGCCCGGGACCAGCTTCGGCGACCCCGCGCCGGGCCGGGTGACCGGCGAGCCGACCAGGTCCAGCAACGATTTCTGCCCGGCCATGCTGAGGGCCCAGTTCAGGAACAGCATCCCGGCCTCGGCGTGCGGCGCCTTGGCGGGCAGCATCATGCCGGTGCCGATCGCCGGGACGGCGGAAGCCGGGAAGACCATGCGAACAGGCGCGCCATCGCCCAGGGCGGAAATCACCGGTGGGTCTATCACCGCCGCCACCCAGATGTCGCCACGAATCACCGCCTGCACCACGCCGGCGCTGCCGTTGAAGAACCGGACTCCATTGGCCTTCAGACGTTTGGCGACATCCTTCTGACCCTGCTGGTCCCATACCGCCAGCATCTGCTGCACCGCCACCGACCGCCAAGGCGGGTCCATGCCGATCTTGTCCTTCCACTTCGGATCGAAGAAATCCGTCCACTCCTTGGGCGCCTCGGCTTCCTTCACCTTGGTCTTGTGGGACACCATGCCCGAGCGGATGTACTGCGAGATGTAGATCTGCTCGCGGATGCGGCACGATGCTGGGAACGCCGTGGATTCCGGCGGTGTCCAGGTGCGCAGCCACCCCTGATCCGACCACTTCAGCAGCGTGTCGTCCCACAGCGTGATCAGCAGATCGGTGTCCGACGCGCCGGCGTGATATTCCGTGCCGAAGCGCTGCATCATCTCGGTGCTGCCCAGGCGTGTTGCTTCGACCGCGATCTTCGGGAAGGCTTTCTGAAATTCCGCGATCCAGAGATCGCCAAGCGGCGGGGGTACGTTGTGCAGCAGGTTCAGCTTGCCCTGCTTCAGGGCGGCGGCCGTGATCGCCGCCATGTCGGCCCCCTGCGCGAGCGCGGGCCCGGCAATGGCCGCGACAAAGGGCATTCCAACCAAGGTGCGCCGAAGCAGTGTCATCGTGTTTCTCCCATATGCGGCAATGGCTTCTAGCAGCGGGCCGGTTCGGTTTATAGTTCCCCCCCAATCACGAGCGACGCCCCCCAATAAACGAAGCCGTCACGATGACCCAATTTACGACCGCGGGGGACCTGGCCAGGGTCATGTGGCGGTCGGCCCGATGACGCCGACGCGCCGCAGGCTGCTGCGAGTCGGGGCCGTGGGGCTGGCTGCTTCCATTTTGCCACGCTTCGCCAAAGCGGCGCCGGAGTTCCAATGGCGTCTGGGCCATACCGCGCCCGAGAGCTTTCCTCTCCATAAGCGTCTGGTGGAAGCGGCCGCCGAGATCGGCGAAAAATCGGAAGGCCGTATCGAACTAACCGTCCGGCCCGACAGCCAGCTCGGCGGACAGCTCGGCCTCCTGTCGCAGGTGCGCGGCGGTTCGGTGGAGATGACGCCGATAGCCGGTCAGTCGCTCGCCGGCATTCTGGGCCTGATGTTCGTGCAGTCGGTCGGGTTCGCTTTCGCCGGCTACGACAAGCTCTGGCCAGCCTTGGACGGCGATCTGGGCAAGGCCATGCGCTTCCAGATTCGGGAACGCCTGGGCATGGTCGCCATGGAGCGTTGTTGGGATTTCGGCTTCCGCCAGATTACCAGCCGCAAGCAGCCCATTCATGTGGCGGCGGATTTGGAAGGCCTCAAGATCCGGACACCGGTCGACCCGGATCTGGTCGGGTTGTTCCAGGCGTTGAAGGCGGCGCCGCTGGGGATGAACCTGCAGGACCTGATGCCGGCGTTGCGGGCCAGGGCGGTCGATGCGCAGGACGGCATTCTGCCGCTGGTGCAAGCGGCCGGGCTGTATGAGCAGCAGCCCTTCTGCGCGATAACCAACCATGCCTGGGACGGGCAGTGGCTGTGCGTCAATTTACGAGCCTGGGGGCGCCTGCCGGATAAACTGAGGGAAGTCGTGGCGTCGGCGCTCAATCAGGCCGCGCAGCACCAGCGCGCCGATACCGTGGCGATGGAAGTGGACGTGCGCAAGGATCTGACTGAGAAGGGCATGACCTTCAACCCGGTCGAGCCGGCCAGTTTCCGGTCGGTCCTGCGCGCCGCCGGCTATTATGAGCAGGCACGTCAGCGGGTTGGCGAGGACCTTTGGGGTGTGCTGGAGAAATACGCCGGACGGCTGGCGTGAGATGACGGCCCCAGGCGAATCGCTTGAACGTCACGCCGTCTGCCGGATCACGGTTTCCAGGTAATTGACGTTCCAGCCGGCTCGTTTCCGCCGGTTCTTCAGACTGACCGTTGGTTTGGCTTGTGAGAGCAGATTGAGCGCGGTGTGGCGG
>CAIYDT010000108.1 GCA_903924985.1 uncultured Acetobacteraceae bacterium | reverse complement strand
GGGCATGGCAGATTCTGTCCGGGGCTGGAGAGTGGCGTCAGCACCCAATCTCTAAGCGATTCCAGATGGTTGTACCATGCCCGTTTCTGAATCCCTGCTATGCGGTGAATAAGATGGGTTAGCCGCTCGATCGCCGCGGTGTCCAAATGCCGCGTCACCTCTGGCGCGGCGGCCAGAGCCTCCGCCAACGTGCCGCCCTGTTCGTTCACCACGCGGCACGCGGCGTACACGATGTCGTGCGCTTCCTGCCGACCCGTGAAGGGCGCCAGCCCCATCATCACCGCCTCGGCAACGATCAGGCCCTTGCTCATGCCCAGGTTCCGGCCCATCCGCTCCTGGTCCACGATCAAGCCGCCCAGGGCGAACTTCGCCTGGTGCAGCGCCCCGGCCGTCAGCACGAACGCTTCGGAAAGCGCGATCCACTCCGCATGCCATGGCCCTGTGGCGCGTTCCAGGTCCTGCACCATCGCGTCCATCATCAGCCCCGCCTGCTGCCGCACGGCTTTCGATGCCGCCAGCATCAGCTCGGCGCTGATCGGGTTGCGCTTCTGCGGCATGGTGGACGACGCGCCGCGGCCGGTCACGAACGGCTCGTAAAGCTCCGCGAACTCGGTGGAGGCCAGGATCATGATGTCGTAGGCGATCTTGCCCAGGGAGCCGGCGATCAGGGCCAGCAGGTTCACGACCTCGGCGAAGGCGTCGCGGGCGACATGCCAGGTGGTGGCGGGCACGCCCAGGCCGAGTTCCGCGCAGAACGCCGCCTGGACCTCCAGCCCCTTGTCGCCGAGCGACGCCAGCGTGCCCGCCGCGCCTGCGAACTCGCCAACCAGAACGCGGGGTTTCAACTGCTGCAACCGTTCGGCATGGCGGTCGAACATCGCCAGCCAGATCGCGGCCTTGTAGCCGAAGGTGATCGGCAGCGCCTGTTGCAGATGGGTGCGGCCGGCCATGACGGTGTCGCGATGTTTCACCGCCAGATCCGCCAGGATGCCCCGCAGCGTCGCGATGTCGGCGCCAACGATCGCCAGCCCGGCGCGGATGCGCAGCACGTCGGCGGTGTCCATGATGTCCTGGGTGGTGGCGCCCCAATGCACGTAACGGCCGGCCTCCCCGCATTGTTTTACCAGTTGCTGCACGAGGGGGAGGATGGGGTAACCGACATTGTCGGTTTCGTGCCGCAACAGTTCCAGATCCAGGCCCTCGAACCGCGCCTTCGCGGCGATCTCCGCCGCCGCGCCGGCGGGGATGACGCCGCACCGCGCCTCGGCGCGGGCCAGGGCCACTTCCACCTCGATATACCGCTCGACCAACGCCCGGTCCGAGAACACCGCTCGGATGGCCGGAGTGCCGAACGCATCGCGGAACAGCAGGGAGTCGAAGACGGTGGTGGAATAGGTGGCGTTTGGCATGACGGGCGCTTTCTGCGTGCGGGAGCCAGGAGCTGCTATTCGGTCGGGATGCAATGTCAAGTTTAGGGGTGTCGGGGGCGAGGCCCCGCTGCCTGAGAGCCTGCCGGCTCGGTAGCCAGCGCTTCATGCAAGCGATAGGTGGGGTCATCTTCGACCGAAAGGCCACACCCATGCCCACCATGACCGGCGGCCAGGCCGTCATCCGCACTCTCTCCCGCTTCGGCGTGGACACCGTCTTCGGCCTCCCTGGCATCCAGCTCGACCCGCTGTTCGACGCGCTGCACGGCCAGCGCCAGACCATCCGCACCTTCCACACCCGGCACGAGCAAGGCTCGGCCTACATGGCGCTCGGCTATGCCCAGGCCTCGGGCAAGGTGGGGGTGTTCGCCGTCGTGCCCGGCCCCGGCATCCTGAACGCCACCGCCGCCCTCGCCACCGCCGCCGGCTCCAACGTCCCCGTGCTCGGCCTCACGGGCCAAATCCCGTCCCGCCAGATCGGTCTCGGCCTCGGCATCCCGCATGAACTCCGCGACCAGACCATGGCCCTCAAAGGCGTGGTCCCCTGGGTCGAGCGCGCCGAGACCCCCGCCGCGGCACCCGCTCTGCTGCAACAAGCCTTCCAGTCCATGCTCCAGGGCCGCCAGCACCCCGCCATCTTCGAAATGGCCCCCGACATCCTGGCCAAAACCGGGGAGGTGGAGCTACCCGAAGGCCTCCCCGCACTCGAACGACCGCAGCCCGATGCGAACGCGGTCGAAGCAGCCGCTAAGCTGATCGCCGCCGCGAAAAACCCCGCGATCTTCGTCGGCTTCGGCGCCATGGAGGCCACTGCCTCATTGAAACGCTTCGCCGAACGCATCCAGGCCCCGGTGATCATGAGCCGCTCCGGGGGAGGGGCCATCGACGCCCGCCACCCCCTCGCTGCCGGCATGCTCACCGGGCAGGCTCTTTGGCCCGAGGTCGATCTGGCGATCGTCGTCGGCACCCGTTTTCTGGCGCCGGGCCTGTCCTGGGGCCGGCAGAAGGAGGTCAAAATCCTCCGCATCGACATCGACCCCAAACAGGCCGCGCTGCCCAAGCCCGCCGACGTCACCATGATCTGCCACGCCGACACCGGCATGGACGCGTTAGCCGCCAGCGTCCCGCAACGCCCCGCCAACCACGCCAAAATCGCCGCCGCGCGGCAGGACGTGGCGGGAAAACTCGCCACCCTCACCCAGCAATTCGAACTGGCGAAAGTCATCCGCGAGGAACTCCCCGAAGACGGCATCCTGGTCACCGACGTCACCCAGCTCGCCACCTTCGTGCAGTACGGGATGCCGTTCTACCACCCGAGGACCCTGATCACCCCCGGCTTCCAGGGCACCCTCGGCTACGCCTACCCCACCGCGCTCGGCGCCAAGGTCGCATGCCCGGACAAGAAGGTTTTATCCATTTCCGGCGATGGCGGCTTCATGTTCAATGTTCAAGAGATGTCTACGGCTGTTGCGCACGGGATCGACGTGGTCGCCATCGTCATGAACGACGGCGCCTTCGGCAACGTGAAGCGCATCCAGCAAACCCAGTACGGCGGCCGCATGATCGGCGTGGACCTGCGCAATCCCGACTTCGTCGCCCTGGCACATAGCTTCGGCATGCGCGGCACCAAGGCCGAAACGCCGGAAGCCCTGCGCACCGCCCTGAAAGACGCCTTCTCGACCCCAGGCCCCGCGCTGATCGAGATCCCGGTCGGCGAACTCCCCAGCATCTGGGGCCTGATCCAGCGTCCGCCCTCGGCGGGGTAACATGCGCTCCAACGCGTTGACATGGCGCGCCCGCCCTGCCGTTATCGCGGCACGGCGCCTTCGCGCAGCCGGTCAATAGAAGGAAACACCATGTTCAAACCACGCTTACCAGGCGCGGCATTCGCGCTTGCCTTCGCCATGGGCTCGGCGCTCCTGCCGGCCCACGCCGCGGACCCGGTCCGCGGCGTTACCGACACTGCAATCGTCATCGGCCAGATCACCGACCTTTCCGGCGTCACCGCCGTGCAGGGCGTGAACAACAGCGACGCCATCCGCATGGCGTTCGACGAGATCAACGCTAAGGGCGGCATCCACGGCCGCAAGATCAAGCACATCGTCGAGGACAACCAATACACCGTCCCCCGCGCGGTGCAGGCGATGAACAAGCTGCTGAATAACGACAACATCTTTATGGCGCTGTCGGACGGCGGCACCCCGATGAACGACGCCAACATGCCGGCGCAGTTCGCCAAGAACGTGCCCAACGTGCTGCCGCTGACCGCCGCGCGCATCATGTATGAGCCGTACAGCAAGCTCAAATTCGGCCAGTTCGCGTCCTACTACGACCAGATGCGTTCGGCGGTGAAATACTTCGCCGAAAAGCGCGGCCGTAAGGCGTTTTGCGTGATGTATCAGGATAGCGACTTCGGCAAGGACGTGCTGGCCGGGGTGGTCGCGCAGACCGAGGCGATGGGTATAAAGGTTGTTGCCACCACCGCGCACAAGCCGACCGACACCGACTTCAACGCTAACGTGACCAAGCTGAAGGATGCCGGCTGCGACGCCATCTTGCTCGGCACCATCGTGCGCGATACCAACATCATCGTGCAGACCGCGCGTAAAATGAGCTGGAATGTCGATCTGATCGGCCAGTTCGCCGCCTACGACACCGCCGTCGCCAGCCTGCCGGGCGGCGCGACCGAGGGGTTCTTCTGCATGACCCCCGCGTTGTACGCCTATCCCGACGATCCCCGGCCGGAGGTGCAGGACTTCGCCAAACGCTTCAAGGCCAAGTATGGCCGCGAGCCCAACTTCCATGGCGAAGTCGGCTACACTGCGGCCAACGTTGTCATTCAGGCGCTGCAGAATGCCGGCCACGACCTGACGGTCGACAGCTTCATCGCCGGGATGGAGAAAATCTCCAGCTACAAGGACATCTTCGGCACCGAATTGTCATTCGGCCCGAACCAGCACCATGGCTCATCCAAGTCGTTCCTGACGGTTGTCAAGGACGGCCGCTGGGTACCCGTGGAACAGGCCGCACTCGCGTACTGAGTAATGAAAGACGCGGGCCACGAAGGCCCGCGTCGCTTACCCTCCGAGGTTGACCACCACCACGCGGCGGTTGCGGGCTTCCGGCGTCTGCGCGGGAGTCTTTACCAGCAGCTCGTCCTCGCCCATGCCGACCGGCTCCAGCTTGCTGGGATCCACGCGATACGTGGAAGCCAGGTAATCCGCCACCGCCTTGGCGCGCGCGTCGGATAGCGCCTTGTTCCCGTCCTTCGTGCCAACGGTGTCGGTGTGCCCCTCGATCCGAAACTTCCCGCCGGCGAGGCGCGGATCGGTCAAGGCTTTACCCAACTCATTGAGCGTCTTGATTGCCGCCGGCGTCAGGTCGGCGGAGCCCGAGTCGAACAGCACGCTCAAACTGGCGGATGGCAGGGCTTCCGCCGGTCCGGTGGCCGCGGGTGCCGTTGCCGACGGGGGCGCAATGCGTACCCCACGGCTCGAACCATCCGTGCTGAGCGGCGACAGCGATTTCACGATCTGATCGGCATTCGGGTTGACTTGCGCCCAGGCGGGGCCAGTGGTGGCCATCAGCGCGGCACCGAACAGGACGGCGGCGGGTAGGATCGTGGTACGCATGGCATGTCTCCCAGTCATGGTTGAGCAACATATAGCACCTTTCGCGCCCCGATACCGGCCCTCGCGTGGTTGTGTTCCCTAGCCCCGAGCAGCCAGTGCCACCCCGGTCAGGGTCATGGCCAGGGCGATCAGTTGCCGCGGACCCAGGACCTCCCCCAGCATCAGCGCGGAGCCGATGACCCCGATCATGGGGGATACCAGCACCGTGGTCGCGGCGGTGGAGGCCGGCACCAGCTTCAGCGCCCGAAACCACGCCAGATAGGCGACCGACAGCGGTAGCGAGGAAATGTAGGCGATCGATGCCCAGCCGCCGTGGGTGACGCCGCTCCAGACCGGATGCTCCCATTGCGCCAGTACCAGAACCGGGATGGTGCCGATGGCGCCCTGCCAGGCCACGCTGGCGGCGGGTGGCATGCGCAGCGGGTGCTTCTTTGCCACGACGGTGCCGAGACCGAACAGCCACGCCGCCGCGAACCCCATCGTCGCGCCCGGGAGCTTGTCCCAACTGGCATCCACCGAACCGATTCCCACCATCAGCGCCACTCCGCCGCAGCCGAGCAGGATGGCCAGAATGCGGGCGGGCGTCAGTCGCTCCCCCAGCATCGGCCAGGCGAGTATCGAGGCCCAGATCGGCAGGGTATAGGTGATCGTCACCGCTTCGGACGCGGTCAGGTACACCAGCGCCTCGGTCGTCAACACCACGAACAGCCCGTAGTTCAGCATCGCGAACACCAGCAGCCAGAGCCACTGGTCGCGCGGCGGCAGCAGTTTCTCCCGCTGTCCGGCGGCGAGGGCGAACGCGAAGGCGCTGCCGGCAACGCCGCAGATCGCGCGCATGCTGAAGGGCGGCAGCATCGACAGCAGGAACTTGGACTGCGGCCAGGTCAGGCCCCAAGTGCAGGCGGTGAACAGCACCAGGCACAGCCCCTCGGCGCGCGATCCGATGAAACCACGCGGCCCCATCGGCTCAGCGGACGTAGACGCGCACCTGAGCCGCCGACAGCGCGGAGTCCGCGCGCATGCCGAGGTGAACGCGCGCCGCCGGCACGCCTTCGGCGATGATGCCGCGCATGATGTCCAGCGCTTGCGGTGGCGCGGAGGACTGAAGCTCCGGCGTGACCGCGACCACGTCGTATTGCACGGCGCCGCTCCGGGATTCGGCGGTCCGCACGGCCAGGCGCAACAGGTCTTTGTAGTTCGGGGACGGCGTTGTGTAGTCGACCGTCACCAGCGGGGTGCGGGCATCGAGGCGCGCCGGGGTGGTGCGCGCCACGGGGATCGGCTCTTCCTCCGGCGAGGGTGCGAAGGTGCGCTGATCGATCAGCGTGCAGCCCGCAACGGCCAGACAGGCCAAAATCGGCGCGAATTTCATTGACGGTACTCCGGGGCGGTCGCATCGAGTTGGCGTTTGATACTGGCCAGATGCAGCCCTGACGAGTCGCGGTCGCCGCCGCGCCGCATCTGTGCGGCGGTACGTTCGGCGACCTCGGCCGGGATAGGGCGCACCGGCCGGCCGGTTGCCTCGGCCAGGCGTTGCACCTCGGCCGCGCGCTCCAGGTAATACAGGTCGTCCCAGGCTTTGGCGATGCTGGGGCCGACGACCATCACGCCGTGGTGGCGCATGAACAGGATGTCGGCATCGCCGAGGGTAGCGGCGATGCGGTCGCCTTCCGCCTCGTCCAACGCCAGCCCGCCGTATGCGTCGTCCACCGCGATGCGGCCGTGGAATTTTAGCGACGACTGCCCGGCGAACAGCAGTGGCGGCCCGTCCAGCATCGTCAGTGCCGTCGCGTTCGGCATGTGCGTATGGAAGGCGGCCCGAGCGCGCGGTGCCCGTCGATGCACACGGGCGTGGATGTAGAAGGCGGTGTCCTCGGGCACCCCGTCGCCGGCGATCACATGCCGCTCGAAGTCGCAGATCAGCAGGCGGGAGGCCGTTATTTCCGCGAACGACCAGCCGTCGGGGTTAACCAGAAACATGTCGTCCCGGCCAGGCACCATGAAAGACAGGTGGTTGCACACGCCCTCATGCATTCCCAGGGCGGCGGCAGTCCGGAAACAGGCGGCAAGGTCGACGCGGGCCTGCCATACCTCGGGCCGGTCCAGGTCGTTGTGACGGGGTGTATTCATGCGCCAAGGCTTTACAGGAACCAGGGGCGCGGGCAAGACGTGTCGGCCCAAAGGCCAGTTGCGAGAGCCAACAAATCCGTGCTTACGAGGAGCGGCTGACACGAGGGGGTTAGACGACGCTATGCCCGCCCGTAAACGATGAACGCCTGCAAACCGAAACGGGCGGCTGGTGTACCGCCCGTGATCGATGCCGCCCCCTGACCGATCGCCGAATCGATATTTTGCGAGGCGTACATGATGGTGAAAGCGGCAAGCGGCAGTAACCCCACGATGCCGCCGACCATCGCGAGCCAAGTGGATCTTTTGCGGAAAAGTGCCAGACCTTCCTCGGCGAACAACGCTACGGCGAAGGCGGGTGCGGCGAATATCGCGGTTTGTTTGGTGTATACCGCGCCAAGCAACAGGCCAACGACGGCCATCAGGCGCCACGCGCCGGGACGCGCTTGATACTGAAGAAGCATCGATGCGGCCAGAAGCAGAAAGGCCATAGTTGGCACCTCCATCACCACTTGGCGCGACCAAAGAAGCACGCTTGGTGTCGCGAATAAAATGACCGAAGCTGCGGCGGCGACCGGGGTGGGAGCTGAGGTTCTTAGCATCGACGCCATACCGAATGCGGCCGCGACGGCGAACAAGGAAACCGTAGCCTGGGCCGCGACATGGGAGAAGCCGAATATCGCGAAGACGATCGCTTCCGCTACCGGAAAAATTGGCGGATATAGGCTGATTGTCAATGCGGGATAGCGTAGGTACCAGGCGAATCGCTTGAACGTCACGCCGTCTGCCGGATCACGGTTTCCAGGTAATTGACGTTCCAGCCGGCTCGTTTCCGCCGGTTCTTCAGACTGACCGTTGGTTTGGCTTGTGAGAGCAGATTGAGCGCGGTGTGGCGG
>CAIYDT010000107.1 GCA_903924985.1 uncultured Acetobacteraceae bacterium | reverse complement strand
TGCTCCGACGACTGACAAACGTAAATTGACGTTTTACAGTAGGATCGGATGATCGATGGATTTCGGCACCGTGGATTGAGGCGGTTGTATGAAGATGATGACCATCGTGGTGTGAAGTGTGAAGTGGTCTTTGGTGGTTCGGCCGACCTATGGCTCGGCATGCAGGCAGCCTACGATCTGGCGCAGGTGCGCGCACGGGAGCAAAGGGCTGTGGTTAAGCAGCGTACGCCTCAATCGGCGTAAACACTCACGCCGCCTTCGCCTCCCCCACGATTTTTACCAGCGCCCCCAGCGTATCGCGCGCGAATTTTAGCCGCGTCGCCACATCCATATCCCGCGATATCGCCAGCTTGTGGTCCGGCCGCAGCCGGATCAGCCCGCCCTTCGCAGACAGCCACTTCACCAAACCGGCCGGATTGGCGAAGGCGTTGCGGCGGAAGGTCAGGACCATGCCTTTCGGGCCGGCATCCAGCTTCTCGACTCCAGCCTCGCGGCAGGCGCGCTTCACCGCCACGACGCCCAGCAGATTGTCGACCTCGGCCGGCAAGATGCCGAACCGATCGACCATTTCTGCCGCCATGGCATCGGACTCGGCATCGGAGGCCAGCGCGCCGATGCGACGATACAGACCCAAGCGCACCGGCAGATCGCGCACGTAGGTCTCTGGGATCAACACCGGCAGACCCAAACTGATATTCGGGGTCCAATCGCGGCCCTGATCGTCCTTCCGATCATCGCCGGAGCGGATGTCGGCCACCGCGTCCTCCAGCATCTGCTGGTACAGCTCGATGCCGACCTCCCGGATGTGGCCGGACTGCTCGTCACCTAGCAAGTTGCCGGCGCCGCGGATGTCCAGATCGTGGGAGGCCAAGGTGAAACCGGCGCCCAGCGCGTCCAATGTTTGCATCACCGTCAGCCGCTTCTCCGCCGCCACCGACAAGCGATGGTTGGGCGGCCAGGTCAGGTACGCATAACCCCGCTGCTTGCCGCGCCCGACACGCCCGCGCAATTGATACAACTGCCCCAGCCCGAACATGTCGGCGCGGTGGATCAGCAGCGTATTGACCGCCGGCATGTCCAGCCCGCTCTCGACGATATTGGTCGACAACAGAATATCGTATTTGCCGTCGCCGAACTCGGTCATCACGCGTTCGAGTTCGGTGGGCGCCAGCCGCCCGTGCGCCGTCACGATACGCGCTTCCGGCACGATTTCCGCCAGGCGTTCGGCGATGCGGCCCATGTCCTCGATGCGCGGCACGACGCAGAAAATCTGCCCGCCACGGAAGCGTTCCCGCTGTATGGCCTCGCGGATGACCACCGAATCGAACGGCATGATGAAGGTGCGCACGGCCAGTCGGTCGATCGGCGGGGTGGCGATGATGCTCATTTGCCGGACGCCGGTCAGTGCCAATTGCAGCGTGCGCGGGATGGGTGTCGCTGTCAGCGTCAGCACGTGCACGTCGGCCTTCAGCGCCTTCAGCCGTTCCTTATGGGCAACGCCAAAATGCTGTTCCTCATCGACCACCAGCAGCCCGAGGTCGGAGAATTCGATCGATTTCGCCAGCAACGCGTGGGTGCCGACGACGATGTTGATGTCGCCGCTCGCCAGGCCCTTTTTGACCTCGGCCGCGTCCTTGGCGGTAACCATGCGGGATAGCTGTCCCACCTTGATCGGCAGGCCAGCGAAACGGGCGGTGAAGGTGCGGTAGTGCTGCCGTGCCAACAATGTCGTTGGCACCACGACGGCGACCTGGGCCCCGGCCATCGCCGCGACGAAGGCGGCGCGAAGCGCGACCTCGGTCTTGCCGAAGCCCACATCGCCGCAGATCAGGCGGTCCATCGGTTTGCCCGCGGCGAGGTCTTCCAGCACATCGGCGATGGCGCGCGACTGGTCTTCGGTTTCCGCGAAGGGGAAGCGGGCGCAGAATTCGTCCCAGGTGCCCTCGGTCGGTGCCAGGATGGGGGCGTCGCGCACCATGCGGGCGGCGGCAATGCGGATCAGCTCCCCCGCCATGTCACGGATGCGCTGCTTCATCTTGGCTTTGCGGGTCTGCCAGCCAAGGCCGCCCAGCTTGTCGAGCGCCACCCCCTGCGTTTCGCTACCGAAGCGCGACAGGATTTCGATGTTTTCGACCGGAAGAAAAAGCTTTTCGCCGCCGTCGTAGATCAGCCGCAGGCAGTCGTGCGCCGCGCCGGACACGCTCAGCGTCGTCAGCCCGTCGTAACGGCCGATGCCGTATTCCTGGTGCACGACCAGATCGCCCTCGGCGATTTCGGTCGCCTCGGCGATGAATTGATCGGCGCGTTTGCGGCGGCGCGGCGGGCGGGAGATGCGCTCGCCCAACAGGTCCTGCTCGCCCACCAGGGCCAGACGATCCGCGACGAAGCCACGCTCGACGCCAAGTGTGACCAAGGACACCGACCCGGCCGGTTTGCGGCGGATGGCGGCGTAGGTGTCCTCGGCCGCGACGTCCTTGAAGCCGTGTTCCCGCAGCAGATTAGCCAGCCGCTCGCGGGAGCCGCGGGTCCAGGCGGCGACGACGATGCGGCGGCCCTCGGCGGTCCAGCGTTCGGCCTGGATTTTCAGCTGATCGAATACGTTGACCGAAGCCGCCCCTGCCACCGGCGCTCGGCTGGCCGCGAAGACCGGGCCAGGGCGCCCTCCCCCATCCACGCCCGACGCACCGTCGGGTTTGCCGAACGGGGTGAAGGCGGTGCAGGGGCCGAACGACAGCATTTCGTCCCAGCCGTCGCGGTCGAGGTAAAGCATCTCCGGCGGAATCGGCCGGTAGGGAACCTCCCCATCCCGCGGCACCGCTTTGCGGGCCTGGGCGTGGTCGGCGATCATCTCCAGGCGGGCTTCCAGCACCTCATTGGTCTGATGGTCCAGGCTGACGGCGGCGTCAGGCAGGTAGTCCAACAGATTTTCCATGGTGGGATGGAACAGCGGCACCCAGTGCTCCATCCCCGGATGGCGGCGGCCGTCGGAGATGGACAGATAGATCGGATCCTTGGCGGCGTCCTGGCCGAACAGATCGCGCCACGCGGTGCGGAAACGGGCGATGGACTCCTTGCCGAGTGGCACTTCGGACACGGGGCGAAGAGACAGAGTGCCGCGTTTGGCGGCACTGCGCTGTGTCGTGGGGTCGAAGACCCGGATCGACTCGATCGTGTCGCCGAACAGGTCCAGCCGCACCGGGTCGGTCTCGCCGGAGGGGAAAATGTCGATGATCCCGCCGCGCACGGCGTATTCGCCTGGTTCCATCACCGTGCCGGCGCGGCCGTAGCCATTGGCCTCAAGGAACTGCGTCAGTTTCTCGGATTGGACCGTACCATTGACGGACAGATCCAGGCTGGCGCCGGCAAAGGTCGCGCGCGGGGGGACGCGCTGTACCAAGGCGTTGACCGTGGTCAGGACAATGCGCGGCCCTTTGGGCGGGTCCAGCAGGCGCGCCAGCGTGGCGATGCGTTCCGACACCAGCACGGGGTTCGGCGACACGCGGTCGTACGGCAGGCAGTCCCAGGCGGGAAAGCGCAGAATTTCCGCCTCGGGCATCGTGAATGCCAGAGCCTCCGCCAGCCGAGCCATGCGGGAATCGTCGCGGGTCACATGGACGATGGGGCCGCTGTATTCGCGCCGGCGCTGGGCCAGCAAAAAAGCATCCCAGCCTTCCGGGGCGCCCCAAACTTTCAACGGCTCGGTCATTGCCGCAGGCTGTCCCGGATTCGCAGCAGCATCGGCGAGGCGTCTTCCGCCGGGATCGGGCGCCGGCCGGTGAGCCAATCCGCCAGATCGACGTCCGGCAGTTCCAGGACTTCTTCCATCGCGTCCAGCTCGTCCTCGGTGAAAATCCCGAGGTTGGCGCGCACGAATCCACCGATCATCAGATCGTTCTCAAACGTCCCACGGTGGGTTGCCCGAAAAAGCAAACGCCGGCGGCGCGCGTCGTGTTGTGGTTCTGTCATTGGCTGGATGTCATATACAAGGAAAACAGCCTCTGTCAGCCCATGGACTCCGATCCCCTCACCCCGCTTTTCGCACCCCTGACCTCCCTGCGCGGCATAGGCCCCGCAGTGGCGGTGCTGGTTGCGCGCGCCGTGGGCGGGGAGCGCGTCATCGATGTGCTGTTCCATATGCCGGATTCGTACCTGGATCGGCGCAATCGCCCCACCATCGCGCAGGCCCGTCCCGGTGTCATCGCGACCATGGCCGTGGAGGTGGTGCGCCACGAACGCCCCGCGAATGCCCGCCAGCCCTGGCGCATCGTGGTGAAAGACGATACCGGCGTGGCCGAACTGGTTTTCTTCCGGTTCACCCGCGAATCGCAAATGCCGCCCGGTACCAAGCTGCTGGTGTCAGGCAAGATCGACCTGTTCAACGGCCGCGTGAGCATCCCGCACCCCGACCATTTGGTCCCGTTGGAGCAGGCGGAAAAGCTGCCGGCGATCGAACCGATTTGGCCCCTCACCGCCGGGCTTTGGCCGAGGCAGATCGCGTCCGGCGTCGCGCAGGCGCTGGCCTCGGTGCCAGCCTTCCCCGAATGGCACGACCCCGCCCTGTTGCGGCGGGAGAAATGGCCGAGCTTCATTGAAGCAATGCGGGCGGTGCAGACACCGACGGAGGAAATCCCGCCGCCGCGAATGCGGGCGCGTTTGGCCTATGACGAGTTCCTCGCCGGCCAGGTCGCCCTTGCCGTCGTGCGCGGCCGGGTCCGTGCTCGGGTTGGGCGCGCTTTGATCGGCGATTCACGTTTGCGGGATGAGGCGCTGCGGCGTTTCGGGTTCGCGCCGACCGAGGCGCAAGTCAAAGCCATCGGGGAGATTGATGCCGATCTGGCGTCCCCCCGTCGGATGTTGCGGCTGCTGCAAGGCGACGTCGGGTCGGGGAAAACCCTGGTCGCCATCCTGGCCATGCTGCGCGCGGTCGAGGCCGGGGCGCAGGCCGCCATCATGGCGCCGACCGAGGTGTTGGCGAAGCAGCACCACCGTACGCTGTCCAGACTTTGCCCCGTGCCGGTCGCGCTGTTGACCGGGTCGGTCAAAGGCCGCGAACGGTCGAAGCTTCTGCGCGGACTGAAGGACGGCTCCATCCCCCTGGTCGTCGGCACCCACGCTTTGTTCCAGGACGCGGTGGAATACCGCGACCTGGCGCTGGCGGTGATCGACGAGCAGCACCGGTTCGGCGTGACGCAGCGCCTGACCCTCGGCGCCAAGGGGGAGCAGACCGACGTCCTGGTCATCACCGCCACCCCTATCCCCCGCACGCTGCTGCTGACCAATTGGGGGGAGATGGATGTCAGTCGCCTGACTGGCAAACCCGCCGGGCGGCAGCCGATCCGGACCACGTCGCACTCCTTGGCCACGCTGCCCGACGTAATCGACGGGATCGCCCGCAAGCTAGAGGCCGGCGGCCAAGTCTACTGGGTTTGCCCGCTGGTCGCGGAAAGCGAGGTCCTGGACGTGAAGGCGGCCGAAGAACGCTACGCCGAACTGCACGCCCGCTTCGGCGACATCGTCGGTCTGGCGCACGGGCAGCAAACGACGGAGGTCCGAGACGCCGCCCTCGCCGCCTTCACGTCGGGTCGGACGCGATTGCTGGTGGCAACCACGGTCGTCGAGGTCGGGGTCGATGTCCCCACTGCCAGCGTCATGGTGATCGAGCACGCCGAACGCTTCGGTCTGGCACAGCTCCACCAGCTCCGCGGCCGCGTCGGCCGCGGAGCCGAGGCCAGCTTCTGCTTGCTTGTCCATGAAGACTGGGTGAGCGAAACGGCCCGCCGCCGCCTGACGATGCTGCGCGATACCGAGGACGGCTTCGAGATCGCCGACGAGGATTTTCGGTTACGCGGCGGCGGGGATTTGCTCGGCACACGCCAAGCGGGGCAGCCAGGGTTCCGGCTGGCCGACCCGGTGGAGCACGAGCCGCTGCTGTATATGGCACACAAAGACGCTGCGGTGCTGCTGTCGCGGGACCCCAAGCTGACGTCCGAACGCGGAAAGGCCGTGCGCGTGTTGCTGCGGCTATTCGAGCGGACGGCGGCGATGAAGACGCTGGCGTCGGGTTAGCCGCTACAACGGTATCGCCAGCAACGTATCGATCTTGTCGCTGTCCAGCACCGCGATCCGCTCCTGAAACCGGTATGTGCTATCGGACACTCCGATCTTGTCCAGATAGCGTCCCGTGGCGAACAGCATCGTCGTGCCATCGGCCATGATGCGCGCCACCATGAAATGCGACTGTACCGTCGCCACGCCATCGGCAACGGATTTCACCCGAATGGGACCGATAACGTGCCGATAGCGGTGCGGTTCGAATAAATTCGCCCGCCGTATGGCAAACACGCGGTCCAGCAGCATCCCGCGGGAGGCGCAGTACATGACGCCCTGCCGCATCCCCGCCTCATGGTTGGACCGGCTGATTACCAGATACTTGCAAGGATCGGTGAACAGATCCGGCCATTCCTCCAGCCTGTCCTCATCGATCCGTTCGGCGTATTCGGCGATCAGTTCGTGGATGGCAAAGCGATCCATGATCATTCACCCATCAGCGCGCGATAATGCTTCCAGAAGCCGCGGATCGCCGCCTCGCTGGCGCGGAAGTTCTGCGACTCCGCTTCATGCCCGCCCATCATCACAATCCCCGAGCCTTCGTCGTTGTATTGCAGAGCGCGCTGCACGAAGCCGCCGATGAAGCCGTCCTCCATCGCGATATAGCCGGCGGCACCAATCAGATTGCCCTGGCGCAGGCGGCGTTCGGTCATCGCTTCGTCATCGGTGTCGAAACCCAGGTGGATCCACTCCAGGTGGGTCTTGTCCACGCCGCGCGGACGGACCACCCGAATGGCGATGGTGTTGCGCACCTGCTGCAGCACCATGCCGGGGAAGACGGTCAGAATCTGCACCGAAACGCCGTCGCCGTACTCGTCCACCGATTCCACGACCGAGGGATCTTCCAGGCGGAATTCGCTTTCCGACCGCAACCCCGCATCCTTATAGGTAGCATCCTCCGCGGCGTAATCCAGCATCGCGTAGGTGTAATGGTTGCCGCCATCGTGGTTGATGTAGATGCCGCCGGGCATGCTCAGGCGGTTGATGCGGAACGTCGTCAGGAACAGATGCAGGATCGAGGCGTGATAGGTGTCCTTCACGTTCTCAAAATAGAGTTTCCAGTTATTCGGCAAAATCTGCGTACTGCGACCCAGGATAACCGGCGTGCGGTTCATCACCCGCGTCAGGCCGCGAGTCACATCCACCCCCAGCCATTCTTCCAAGGCCAGGGTTTCGTCGCTGAACGTGCCGAACACGATACCGCCCAGTTCGGCGACCCGCAGGGGCTGCAGGGCATGATCCTCCTTGCGGAATTCCGGCGGCATCCCGCCCTGCCGTTGCACGCCCTTTTCGAACGCGACGCCCGTAAGGCGTCCAGCCAGATCGTAGACCCAACCGTGATAGATGCAGCCAAACTCCTTCACGTTCCCGCGGGCTTCCAGGCACAACAGATTGCCGCGATGGACACAGCGATTGAGGAAGGCATTGACCGCGCCATCCGCGTCGCGCGCCACGATCACCGCGACTTCGCCGATGGTTGTCGCGATGTAGTCCCCGGGCTTCGCCAACTCCACCGCCAGGCATAGATAATTCCAGGTCTTGCCCCGGAACAGCCGTTCCTGCTCCCGCTGGTACTGCACCTGATCGGTGTAAACCCGGAAAGGCACCTCACTGATGCCATTCGACGGCCAACGTACGGCCGGTTCAACGGCCAAACCTGAATGCGACATGGCGCCCTCGCTCCTCCGTATTTGGCCGGCAGCTTACGCCGGAAGGGAGGAGCAGGGAAAGCGGCCGCCGACCCTACACCAGAAGGGAATGCGACGCTTCGAGCGATTGGGTCGTCAGGCCATGTACCATCGACAGGGTCAGGATGTCGGTTCCACCCGTCGCCACGCTCCCGGTCGCGCTGAACATCACGTGATCGCCGACCGGATCGTCGAGGCCTTGGAGCGGGCGCCTGAGCTGCAACCGTTGCGTCAGGCCGCCCGATGGACCGCGCGCAGCCGATATTCGCTGGATCGCTGTCTGCCGCACCAAATCGCGTTGCTGCGCGCCGTTGCCGCTCGGCAAACGGGTTCGATCGATCCGAATAATTGATGATCGGCTATTGTAACGGCCAAACCGCCTCATCCCGCGGATGCAGCACGAATCCCGCCGGCCGCCCCCCGGCTTTCGCAGCGGCCACCGGCGGCAGCGACGCGTCCCAGTTGTTGGCGTCGAACCGATAGCCGTTCACCTTGTCGGCCTCGGGGGAGACAACGAACAGCAGCGGCGGTACCATTTCGTCCGGTTCCACCAACCGGGGCGCCGTCCCCGCCGCGCTGCGGTCGCGCATTTCCTGCGCCATGCCCGGCGTGTTGGCCCCTGCCCCGGGGTTGACGATGTTCGCTGTCACGCCGGTGCCGGCGAGTTCCTTCGCCCAGACCTCGGTCGCCATTTCCAGCGCCGCTTTCGAAGACCCGTACGGCATCGCGCCCGGCACGTTCATGGTGCTCAGTTTGGTGGTCACGTTGACGATGCGGCCCCAGCCTTGGGCGACCATCAGCGGCGCCACCCGGCGCGCCATCTGATCGGCGGCAACGTAGTTGGTGTCCATCACGTTCTGGATCACCTCATCCGACACCTCCCAAAATTTCTGCCTCTCCGCTCGGCGGAAGCGGTCCGGGGCAATGTAGGTGAAGGTCAGGCCGGCGTTGTTCACCAGGATGTCGATGCGGCCGAACGCGGCCTGGGCCTCTGCGACGACGCGATCGCATTCAGCCGGCTTGCGGATGTCGGCGACGAAGGGCCGCACGTTATCGATGCCGCTCATGCCGGGGACATCGCTGTCGATGTGCCCAACGGCCAGCACCTTCACCCCGGTCCGCGCCAAACCGAGGGTCATGCCCTGGCCCAGGCCGCGCAGTCCGCCGGTCACGATCGCGACTCGATTTGTCATTCTGGTTCCCCCCTTTTGGTTGCGGCCGAACACCGCCGATGGTCTACTCAGCAGTAGAAACCCCAGGAGAGGGTCTGTCCATGAAGCTGATGTGGTTCCATCTGATGCCGTACACCGAGCTGCCGGAGGACTTCAAGGAGAAGCACCCCTCGGTGTGGGTGGATATTCACTCATCCTTGTTCGACCCCAGGCGCGCGCACCTGATGTATAACGACTTCATGGACGAACTCGAGTATGCCGCCGACCTCGGCTACGACGCGATTTGCGTGAATGAGCATCACTCCAACGGCTACGGGCTGATGCCCTCCCCCAATCTGATCGCCTCATCGTTGGCACGCCGTACCACCGATGCGACGATTTGCGTGATGGGGAACTCGATCGCGCTGTACAACCCGCCGACCCGGGTCGCGGAGGAGTTCGCGATGCTCGACGTGATCTCCGGCGGGCGTTTGATCGCCGGCTTCCCCGTGGGCACGCCGATGGACGATTGTTTTGCTTACGGCCAGAACCCGTCACAGCTACGCGAGCGTTACCTGGAGGCGCACGATCTGATCATGCGCGCCTGGCAGGAGAAAGACACATTCGCGTTCAACGGCCGTTTCAATCAGCAGCGCTATGTGAACGTATGGCCGCGCCCGATCCAGCGCCCGCATCCGCCGATCTGGATCCCCGGTGGCGGGTCGGTCGAGACGTGGCAATGGTGCGCCGAGATGGATTACGTCTACTGCTATCTGTCGTATTATGGCCACAAGGCCGGCAAGGCAACGATGGATGGGTTCTGGGGGGAGATGGACCGCCTCGGCAAAGACCGCAACCCGTATCGCGCCGCCTTCGCGCAAACCATTGCGGTATCGGAAAGCCGCGATCAGGCGATGGAGATGTATACCGAAGCGGCAGAATATTTCTTCGGCCGCTGCCTGCATTTCGATCCGCGGTTCGCCGCGCCTCCGGGTTATTCGACCGAGGCAACCCAGCGCTCCGGCCTGTCCAGCCAGGTTAGCGCGGCAGCTTTGCGCACCGTGGCGCGTCCGACCGAAATGAAGGATTTGGTCGATGCCGGCTACATCGTGATCGGATCGCCGAGTCAGGTAACCGAGCAGATTGTCGATTTAGCGGAGAATCTGAATGTGGGGAATTTGATGCTCCTGATGCAGTTCGGCAATATGAACAAGGAGCTGACGCGGTACAACTCCAAAATATTCGCCGAGAAGGTGATGCCGACGTTGCGGAAATTCAACGCCGATTGGGAACACCGCTGGTGGCCGAAGCCGATGGACAAAGCGTTGCGGGCGGAGCTGCCCGCGTTTAGCCCTGACCTGAGAGCAGCGGAGTAGCAACGATGCCCCGTCAACAAATTATCTCCCCCCGCATCGGTAAACCGAGCGGCCATTTCTCCCAGGCCAATGCGATCGAAGCGCGGGGGCGCATCGTCTTTGTCTCCGGCATGACGTCGAAAGCTGCCGACGGCAGCGTCGTGGGCGTGGGCGATATCGAGGCGCAGACGCGACAAATGTGCGAAAACGTGAAGGCGGCGGTGGAAGCGGCGGGCGGCACGATGGCCGATATCTGCCGCGTGGATGTCTACGTGAAGGACATGGGCGGTTTCGACATTATCCACCGCGTGCGGCGGGAATATTTCCCCGACCCACCACCTGCCTCCACCATGGTGGCGATCAGCGGCTTCACGCATCCGGATTATCTGATCGAGATGAACGCGATCGCCGTGATCCCCGATTAATGGCTTTGTTCGTTCCGCCGAAGCCGTCCATCCCGTCGGAGCCGCTGCCCTTCCGGCAATTTCTGCGCGCCATTCGCACCAATGCGCTGAACACATGGCCGGAAGCCGCCTACGACCAGCCCTACCTGCGCCGCGGCCTGTTCGGGCGAACCAATTATCTGCTCAACGAACCCGACGCCATTCATCGGGTACTGGTCGATAACCCATCCAACTACCGTCGTTCCCCGGCGTCCGTGCGCATCCTGCGCCCCATCACGGGCCAAGGGCTGCTGCTGGCCGAGGGAGACAACTGGAAGCTGCAACGCCGCACCATCGCCCCAGCCCTCGCACCACGGATGATGCCGCTGCTCACGCCGCATATGGTCGCGACCACCGATGAAGCGCTGGACGCGCTGCAAGACCGCATCGACGCCCCGGTGAACCTGCTGGAAACGATGCAGAACCTGACGCTGGAGATCGCCGGGCGGTCGATGTTCTCGCTGGAGATGCATCGGTATGGCGCCGAAATGCGCCGCATGCTGACCGAATTCGGGGAGAACCACGCCCGTCCCAGTATGCTCGACCTTCTGTTACCGCCGTCGATCCCCACGCCGGGCGACTTCGGGCGCCGCCACTTCCAGAAACGCTGGATGGGGCTGATCGATACCATCATGCGCGACCGCCTGAACGCCCCACCGCCGGACGAGCCGCGCGACCTGTTCGATCTGCTGCGCGCCGCCAGGGATCCGGAAACCGGCACCGGCTTCAGCCCCGATCAACTGCGGGATCAGGTGGCGACGCTCATTCTGGCAGGACACGAGACCACGGCCGTGACGCTGTTCTGGGCGGCCACCTTGCTGGCTCAGGCCCCGGACGAGCAGCAAAAATTGGCGAAGAACCCGGAAACCCGCACGCGCGCCGTGCTGAATGAAACGCTGCGCCTGTTCCCCGCGGCTTTCCTCATCGTGCGGGAGACGATCGGTCCGGATCAGGCCGGCACCCACACGATCGGCCGCCGGGATCTGATTATGATCGCACCTTGGATCCTGCACCGGCATCGCGGCCTCTGGCAGAACCCAGATGCGTTCGACCCCTCGCGCTTCCTGCCTGATGCGCCGCCGCCGCCTCGTTTCTCCTATCTGCCATTCGGAGCGGGTCCGCGCATCTGCGTTGGCGCACAGTTCGCGCTGACCGAAGCGACGATCGTCCTGGCGGCGCTGATCGGGCGGTTCGAGGTTTCGCTGGATAGCACCCGCCCGGTGCTGCCGGTCGGGATCGTCACGACGCAACCGGACCACGCACCGGCGTTTCGGTTGCGGCTGCGTTAGCCGGAAAACGACCGCTCCGTCCGGCCCCCCATGTTCTGCCGGTCGGCGCGACGGGGCGCGGGCAGGGCCTCCGGCGATATGCCGAATTGCAGCATGTAGGGGCGGAACCTGGCACGTTCTTCAGCAGCATCCAGGCCGTGGTCCTCAAAATGGTAGTCGTGCGGGCCGTAACCGCCGTTTGGGCGTTCCATCACGAACTGGCCCATCGCGAGGGCGCTCGTTTCATCCAACTCCAGCCCGAAGTGCTTGTACACCTGCGCCACCGTGCTGACGGGATCGGTGACGAGGTCGATGTGGTGAACATGCCACACGGGATCCGGCAGGCCGGCATCGTTCCCGACCTCCATCATGCGTCTTGCGCCATCCAGCCAACGCGCGCTTTCGTCGTGCCCGATCGCCTTGCGGTCGATGTGGCGGGAGAAGGGGCGGCGCAGAACCTCGGTCAACTTGGCGACGGACAGCAGCACCTTCACGGGGTCGCGGTGGACGAACACCAGGCGAGCATCGGGATACACGGCCTTGATCGCCCGCAGCGCGAACAAGTGCTCCGGGCATTTCAGCACCCATTGCGAGCCGGCGTCCGGCGCCTGATGCTGCAAATGCTGCAGGAACCGCTTGTGGAAGCGATAGGCGGGTAAATGGCGCTCGATATCCGCGTCCAGCCAGCTGCGGTACGAGGGCACGTGGTAGTTGGACTCGAAGCGCAGGCTGCGGAACACATGCGCGTTGATCTCGCTGCATTCCTGCGGTGAGGTCGCATCCAGCGGGTGCAGCGCCCGGAACTCGGGCGCCAGGAACTGGAACATGCGCAGGCTGCGGGCGACGCGGGCAACCCGGTGGTCCGGCGCGCCGGGCCGCAGGCCCAGATCGGGGTAAGGGTGGATGGTCTGCCACACCAGCGGCGCCCGGTTCCGCGGGTCGGCCATCATCAGCCGGTGCAGGAAGGTGGAGCCACTCCGGGGAAGGCCGGTGATGAAAATGGGTTTTCTGATCCGCTCCCGGACGATGCCGCCATCTTGCTGCTCGGCGGCACGCATCCGCAGGAGGTTGATCAGGAAACGCGTGACATCCCACTTGGTGGCTGTTTGTCCGATCGCACCTAGCGCGGCCTCCTGCGAGCAGGAAGCCAGGAAGGTGCGCAACGGCTCCAGGAAGCTGTCGTCGCCAAAGTCGGTCAACCCGGTTTCCCGGCTCGCCCGGCGCAGCAACACATCGGCGTCCAAGGGACGACCAAGCAAACCCAGCAGGGACGCGGCCGCGTCGGCCAGCCGCAAGGCGGATTCCTGAAATGACAAACCCGATCTCCCGTCGCGTGCTTCCTCCTTATGCCATCCCAGGCCGCCGGGTGAAGCGGAACCGGCCCTGACGTCCGCGTGATCGGTGCATGGCGCCCATGCAACACGGCCGTTACCGTTCCCGTATAGCAGGGCCATCTCTCCAGACATGTGACAAGGATCACCGCATGCGCTTTTTTAGCCGCCGCTCTTGTCTGACCGCCCTAAGCCTCATCGTTTTGCCGGCTCGGTCGTGGGCCGCGGCAGACCCGGCCGTCCTGGCTCCGGTGCGGGCTTTGATCGATGGACTGCTGACCATCATGAAGCAGGGCAAAGCCGAATCTTTCGCCCACCGGGTCGACACCCTGGCGCCCGTCATCGACCAAAGCTTCGATTTGGGCGCGATTCTGCGTGCGTCGGCGGGCAGCGGGTTCGCGACACTCAAGCCCGCGGAACAGGATGCGCTGCGGGTGGCTTTCCGTGACTACACGATCGCGTCCTATGTCCACAGCTTCGACGACTTCGAAGACCAACGGTTCGAGGTGCGGCCGGACACCCGCAATGTCACCAACGACGAGCAAGTCGTGCAAACCCGGATCATTTCGACCGCCGGCGAATCGCAAGGGCTGGACTACGTCGTGCGCGCCTCCGGCGGGACCTGGCGGGTGGTAGACGTGCTGGCCGACGGCAGCGTCAGCCGGGTAGCCGTGCAACGCTCCGACTTTCGCCGCCTGCTGTCGGAGGGCGGGGCCACGGCCCTGATCGACAGCCTGCGGGCGAAAACGAAAGAGCTGGCTACACCGTAGCCACCGGTGTCGCCGGCGACCCAACCGCACCCGGGAGCCGCAGGGGTGGCGCGGTCAGCAGGAAGCGGTTGCGGCCGTTGGCGCGCAGCCAGTCGGCCAACGCGGTGTGGTACCACATCTCCCCCAGGTAGCACCCGAGCTTGAACAGGCAGTGGGCGTGCAGCGGCAGGGTGGCGCAGAAATCGTCCAGGCAGGGGCGGGACGGGGTGCACTCGACCGCGTAATTGTCGGCCAGCAGTGCCACCGCGCCGCTATCGGTGATCCATTGCAGCAGCCGCTGATCCCGCCCGTCGAAGGACGACGTCGTGGAAAACAGCACCTTCGGGTCCGGCTGCTTCTTCATGTCCAGCAGCAGTTGCGCGAAGCCTGTGCGGATGCAGACGAAATCGCCGGGCTCCACCACCACCTTGTCCTTGTCCAGCACCATCATCAGGTCTTCGTATCCGACGATGTGACCGGAGCGGCCGAAATGCGCCTCCAGGTCGATCATCACCGCCCTGCCCTGGACGCAGGACACCGCCATATTCTCGATGCCCAGCTTGCGCGCACCGGACTGCTGGTTGGTCGCGGTCTGGTTGCCCTTCGCGTCGAAGGTCACCGGCCCAATAATGTCCGTCCCAGCTCGGTAGCCGTTGTAGAAGACGTCGCGCATGACCCCATCGCCCTGGGTGTCGAACATCTGCCCGACGTGGGAAAGAGAGTCCCATTGGGTGGAGTATTGCAGCGTCAGCAGCACCTGATCGTCGCACACCACGTCCAGCGCGGTGGGATCGTCGCAGCGTAGCGGGTAGTTCATGTTGGGCGCACCCGGCCGCTGGGTCGGCGTCAGCACCGGCGGGTTGCGGCGGGGGTTGATAACGTTGCCGCCGGGGTAGTCCAGCGGCAGCGACAGGCAGAAATTCTTGCCCACCTTCACCTCAGCGACGCCTTGCAGCACTTTCTCCGCTGTCACGAGGTTCAGGCGCCCCAGTTGATCGTCAGGCCCAAAATCGCCCCAGGTGGAGCCTTCCGGGCGACGTTTCCAACGCGGGTTCTCAGTCATAACAGCTTCCTCCTTCGATGATGGCGAAGGGTGAAACAGCCGAGGGCGTCTGGCAACCTGGACGCCACGGGCGACGGTCGCTTTGGCAACCAAGCTGGCGCCGGTCGCATTCACCCTGCCACTGCCTGCGGCTTGTCGATCGCAACGAACATGCTGCTGGTCGCGCTGCGCCCCACGACCGGCCAGCCACGGGTCGATTGGATCGATCGCTACCACATGCTGGATCGCACCTCCCCCCTGCCGATCGTTCTGTTGGTGGCGGGGCTTTTCCTGGTCAGTTGGGCGATGTCGCGGTTCGCGAATACCAATACCTTCTCGTTGCACGGCATGTACCGCGACCGGCTGGTGCATCGCCTGCAACACCGAACCGGTGAACGATCCGCCAAAAACCAGGTGGGACCTGACCGACCCAAAATGGAAAGGCCACCAGATCGCCGAGGTGACCGCTGCCGGATGGGAGCGACATGCGGGCGATGAAACCGTGCTATCCCAACATGGACGATTATGCCAATCTGCGGGAACAATACGTGACGGACTGGAATAAGCTGAACAACGATCGTCAGTAGGCAAACAAGGGGTAATCGCGATGGGACGGATTTGGATTTTTCTGATAGCGGCCATGCTGCCGCTCAGCGCTTTGGCCGGCTACCTCCCCGACGGTGGTGTCACCGTCCAGGAAGTCGCCAAGTCCCTGCAAGCCAAGGGCTTCCAGACAGAGATCACGACCGACAAGGATGGCGATCCGCTCGTCAAAAGCACCTACGAAGGCACGAAATTCAGCGTCTATTTCTACGAGTGCGGCGGCAAGCCGCGTTGCAAATCGATCCAATTCGCCTCCGGCTTCGCGATGAAAGGTTCGATGCAGGCATCGACGGTCGCGAACTGGAACCGCACCAAGCGCTTCGGGCGCGTGTATCAGGATGGAGAAAACGATCCCTGGATCGAGATGGACATGGATATGGAACACGGCGGCACCACCGAGGCCATGGCGAACAACCTGGACCGTTGGCTCTTGGTGCTGCGCGAGTTTCGGAAATTCATCGACCGGTAGGCTAGGCCGCCAGCTGCGCCACCGTCTCGCTATCGCCGGCAATCGTCGTTCGCCGCATGTCGCGGATCTGGTTGTTGTCGAAGCGGGTCACGCGATGCAGCGTGGTGCGGTTGTCCCACATCACGAAATCGTACTGCTGCCAGGAGTGGGAATAGAAGAATTGCGGCTGCGTCGCATGCTCCGTCAGATCGCGCAGGAAGGCGCGCGCCTCCGGCACCGGCCAGCCCGGAATTTTGCCAGCGTGCGATGACAGATACAGCGACTTCCGCCCGGTCACCGGGTGCACCCGCACCAGCTTTTGGCGGACCGGCCGGAACATCGCCAACTCCTCCGACGTCAGGTCGTCGAAACCGAGCAGGCCACGGGAGTAAATCAGGGAGTGCTCACAAATGAGGTCCTCGATTTCAGTTTTCGTCGCGCCATCCAGCGCATCGTAGGCAGCGCGCATGTCGCAAAACTGCGTCTGGCCCCCCTTCCCCACCGTGATCCTGCCTGACAGCAATGAGTATTTCGCCGGCACCGCCCGGAACGAGCTGTCCGAATGCCAGAGCTGGTTACCCAAATTGAACATCCGCTTCCGGTCGTCGCGCGCCAGCGGCTTGTGATCGATGCCGAGGTTGGACACATCGGCCATGTACGGGTCCAGCCGCTTCTCCTGCGGCTTGACGATGTTGCCCCCGGCGGTGTGCTCCAGCGCGCCAAAGTTCTGGCTGAACGCCTTCTGCTGCTCATCGGTGAAGCGCTGGTCGTGGTAGACCAGCACGGCATAGCGATCCATGCCGGCCTCGATCGCCGCGACCTGTTCGCGGGTAACCGGCTGGGTCAGGTCGATGCCGGAGACCTCGCCCACGAAATTCGGGGTCAAAGGGCGGATGCTGAGGCTCATGGATGCGTCTCCATCGTGAATGCGGCGATGCTAGCGCGTGTCATGGCAGGGGTGAAGCCGCACGCGGTTGCCACCAGGGGCACCCAATGACAGAACTTCCGGCAGGAGGACCACCCAAACCATGCCGAACGACGGAACGCTCGCGGCACCGGAGGTGCGCGAAGGCACGCCCGGCCGCACGCTGGTGCTCGCCGCCTGTCTGATGGCGACCTTCATGGCTGCGGTCGAAAGCACCATCGTCGCCACCACCATTCCCACGATTGTCGGCGAGCTTGGCGGGTTCAACCTGTTCAGCTGGGTGTTCACCATCTTCCTGCTGACCCAGGCGGTCAGCATCCCGGTCTACGGGCGGCTGGCCGATCTGTATGGCCGCAAGCCGGTCTTCTTCCTGGGCGCGGGGCTGTTCCTGACCGGCTCCACCTTGTGCGGCCTGGCGTGGGACATGCCGTCTTTGGTCTTCTTCCGAGCCATCGAGGGATTCGGGGCCGGCGCCATCCAGCCGATCGCGGCGACGATTTTGGGCGACATCTACACCCCTACCGAACGGGCCAAGATCCAGGGATTGGTGTCCAGTGTGTTCGGGGTCTCGGCGGTTGTCGGCCCGTCGATGGGCGCCTTTTTGATCCAGCATATCAGCTGGCGGGTGGTGTTCTGGGTGAACCTGCCGATCGGCGCCGCCGCCATCGTCATGATCACTCTGTTCCTGAAGGAGCGCGTACAGCATCGCCAGCACCAGATCGATTGGCTGGGATCGCTGCTGCTGCTTGTCGCGTTCGGGGGCCTCATGCTGGCACTGGTGCAGGGCGGCAGCCTGGGGCGTACCACGTCGTGGACGGTGTCTATTATTGGTGGCGTCGCGCTGATCGCGCTGCTGGTGCACGAGGCACGTGTCCGGGAGCCGATGCTGCCGCTGGAGCTTTGGCGCAACCGCATCATTGTCACCGGCAGTCTGGGAAGCTGGGGAACCGGAGCGACGATGATGGGGGTGTCGGCGTTCCTGCCGTCCTACGTGCAGGGCGCGATGGGATACTCAGCCATTGCCGGCGGGCTGGTGCTGGGCGCCATGTCGGTCAGTTGGGCGATTGCCAGCATCATCGGCGGGCGCATCATGGTCCGCACGTCCTACCGGCTGGTCGCGGTCATCGGCGCGGTGGCGCTGGCGCTGGGCTGTTTCATGCTGACGCTGCTCAGCCCGGCGGATGGGCCAATTTGGGCATCCGTCGCGTCCTTCGTGATGGGCATCGGCATGGGCTTCTGCAACACGGTGTTTATCGTCGCCATCCAGGCCTCCGTCCCGTGGCGGCAACGCGGGGCTGCGACGTCGTCCAGCATGTTCCTCCGATTCGTGGGCCAGGCGGCGGGCGCGGCGGGCTGCGGCGCGGTGCTGAACGCCACCATGCTGGGGATGGACCCGGCTGCACCACGGGAAGTGGACAAGCTGATGGACGCCGCCACCCGAGCCTCCATGCCCGGTGATCAGGTCGCGCATCTGACGGAGGTAATGGCCGCGTCGCTACACAACGCCTATCTGTTGGCGCTGGCTTTCTCGTTGATAACGCTGGTCATCGCGTCCTGCATTCCGGCTCGGTTGAGCCCACGGCATCAAACCACGCGGAACTGAACTTCCCTCGATACCGCTCCTCGTCATCCTCGGGCTTGACCCGAGGATGACGAGGAGCGGGGAAAACATGTGGGTACGAATTAGCTTGCAATACGTAGGTCACACGACCATATGCGGGTCGCGGCGTTTTTCAGCCTGGGCCGATTGTACCCTCCTTTGCGGCCTCGTCGCATTTCCCGGTGCCCCAAATTGAGAAGCATTTCGGCCCACACCTCGTGGGTCGCCGACTGACTATGGAGAAACACGATGTCAACTGGCACCGTTAAGTGGTTCAACGCGCAAAAGGGCTTCGGCTTCATCCAGCCCGACGATGGCTCCAAGGATGTGTTCGTGCACATTTCCGCCGTGGAGCGGTCCGGCATGGGCAGCCTGAACGAAGGGCAGAAGCTGTCTTTCGATCTGGAAAAGGGCCAGCAGGGCAAGACTTCGGCGATCAATCTGAAGGCGGCCTGATTTTCGGTTTCGGTGCCGCCCAAAGCGGCACCGGTTCCCAACCAGGAGGACACGATGGCCCAGTATAAGTTCGCGGTCGGTCAAACAGTCGACTTCGTGCCGGGTGCCGGCGATACCAATGTCCCTTACGGAAAATATAAAATTCAGCGGCAGATGCCGAGCGAAAACCGGGAACTGCAGTACCGCGTGAAGCACGCGACAGACGGACACGAACGGGTCCTGTCCGAAAGCCGCCTGATCGCTCGGGCTGGCATCCTGGGTTCTTAAACGAGACAGGAGGCTTCGATGGCATTCAAACCGAATTACAACCAGCAGCGCGCCGAACGCGACCGTAATAAGCAGGCGAAAAAAGACGCCAAATTGCGGGAACGCGAGGAAGCCGCGCAGAAGCGCAAGACGGAACCCGACGGTTCGCCTTCGCCAGATGCCGGCGAGCCGGCAGGAGAACCCGCATGAAACGCCGCTCAGAGAGCACATTCGCCCTGTTCGACATCGTCTATGCCGACGGCAGCCAAAGCTCCAACCGCAAGGTTTTGACCTCGGTCCTGGAGGGTTTGGACGGCGAAGAAAACGGCCGCGCCGCTATCGAGACCCAGGACCGCGAACGGGCCCAGGCCTCGGGCCGGCCTCAGGGGGTTATTGCCTCCATGGTGCGCAAGCGGAGCTGATCATTTCGCAGGCCCGATCGCACTGATCGTCGGTGACGATCAGTGGCGGGGTCAGGCGCAGCACGTTTTCGCTGGCGGGGAGCGTCAGAAGCCCCTCCGCAACGCAGGCGTTTTGCACATCGGCTTGCGGTGGCACGCATTGTAAGCCCAGCAGCAGACCGTCGCCGCGTACTTCGGTGAAGACATGGGGGTTTGCGTGTGCAATGGCTTCAAGGCCGGCGCGCAACCGTTTCGACTTGCGGTCGACGTTTTCCAGAAAACCCGGGGCGCTTATCACATCCAGCACGGCATTGCCCGCGGCGCAGGCCAACGGGTTGCCGCCGTACGTGGTGCCGTGCGTGCCGGGGGTCAAATGTTTGGCTGCCGCTTCGGTGGCCAGCACCGCACCGAGGGGAAACCCTCCGCCGATGCCTTTCGCCAGCGCCATGACATCCGGTGCGATGCCCGCCCATTCATGGGCGAACATCTTGCCGGTGCGGCCCATACCGGTTTGCACCTCGTCCAATCCAAGCAAGATGCCGTATTCGTCGCAGACCGCGCGCAGGTCCCGCAGAAACCGGAGGTCGGCCTTGCGGACACCGCCGTCGCCCTGGATGAGCTCGACGATGATGCCGCATGTCTCAGGTGTTATCGCGGCGCGCACGGCGTTCATGTTGTTCAGCGGTACGTGGTCAAATCCCCCCGGCACCGGACCGAAGCCCTTGCGGTAGTTCTCGTTGCTGCCGGCCGCCAGGGTACCGAGGGTGCGGCCGTGGAATGCACCCTCGAAGCAGATGATGCGCGTGCGTTCCTCCCGGCCCGTGGCGGACATGGCTTTGCGCATCATTTTGATCATGCCTTCGTTTGCCTCCGCGCCGGAGTTGCAGAAGAACACGCTGTCGGCGAACGACATGTTCACCAGCCTTTGTGCTAGGCGTTCGGCCTGCGGGATGCGATAAAGGTTTGACACGTGCATCACCATCGACGCCTGCCTGGCGATCGTGGCGACCAGATGCGGGTGGGCATGACCGATCGAACTCGTGGCAATGCCAGCCCCGAAATCGAGGAATTTTCTTCCGTCCTCGGTCCATAGCCAGGCACCCTCCCCGTGGGAGAAGGGCAGGTCGGCGCGGATAAAATTGGGTAACAACGCGGGTATCATGGCCGGTGACTCCAGTTATACCAAGCCCCGCAAACGAAAAAACCCGCCGGCGGTGCGCTGGCGGGGGTTGGGGTAGTCGGTTGGCTGAAACTGGGCTTTATATGGCCCCGCTGCTCCAGCCGCGCATACCCGTCCGCGCCTTGACAAGGCGACGGCGTCGGTTGGCGATGGAGGAAAGCACGCTCAGCATGGGGCCACGGTGTCATGCCGCGGTGCGGCGTGTCAATCACGGATTTCAGGAGTCGCAATGCTGTTCACCCCCATTCGCCTCGGCGCGCTGACGCTGCGCAACCGCGTCGTGATGGCGCCGCTGACCCGCCAGCGCGCGGGGGCGGGCGATGCGCCGACGGCGTTGAACGCGCTGCATTACGCACAGCGCGCCTCGGCAGGACTGATTATCGCGGAGGCGTCGCAGGTGTCCCCGCGCGGCAAGGGGTATGAGGGAACGCCTGGGTGCCATTCCGCCGAGCAGGTGGCGGGGTGGCGGCTGGTGACGGATGCGGTGCATGCGGCGGGCGGGCAGATTGTGTTGCAGCTTTGGCACGCGGGACGGCGGTCGCATCCCAGTTTGCTGGGGGGACAACTGCCGATCAGCGCCTCGGCGGTGAAGCCATCGTTACCGGTGCGGCTGCCGGACGGGCCGCGGCAACCGCCGGTGCCGCATGCTTTGACACTGGAGGAGATCCCTGGGGTCGTCGAGGATTACCGGATCGGCGCGGCGAACGCGATGGCAGCGGGGTTCGACGGAATCGAACTGCATGGTGCCAACGGATACCTGATCGAACAATTCCTGACCGATAAGGCCAACCACCGCACGGATGAATACGGCGGGGAACGGCTGCGGTTTATGCTGGAGGTTGTGACCGCCGTCACCAGCGTCTGGGGCACGGATCGGGTGGGCATCCGGTTCTCCCCGTTCGGATTCGCCAATGACGGCGGAGACAGCGATCCCGAGGCGACGTATGGCGCCGCCATTCGTGCGTTGGACCCGCTGGGGTTGGCATTTTTGCATTTGATCGAACCCCGGGTCAGCGGGAATACCGATGCGGACCCAGACGCGCCGTCAGCGGCGGCGTTGTTCCGGCCTCTGTGGCACGGACCGCTGATCGCGGCTGGGGGCTTCGATCGGGCGAAGGCGGACGCAGCGCTGGTAGACGGCGTTGCGGATGCCGTGGCGTTCGGGCGGGCGTACATTTCGAATCCGGATTTGGTGGAAAGACTGCGAGATCGTGTGCCGTTCGCCCGTTACGACCGTTCGACGTTTTATGGCGGCGGGGCGGAGGGATATACGGATTATCCAACACGCCGTCATGGTCGGGCTTGACCCGACCATGACGGAGATTTACGGTTACCCCGCCAACTCCTTCCGCACGATCGCGGCCCCTTCCGCCATCGCCTTCAATTTTCCGAACGCGACATCCCGCGGCAAATACTTCATCCCGCAATCCGGTGCCGGAACCAACCGTTCCGCATCCACGAATTTCAACCCAGCCCGAATCCGCGCCGCGACAATTTCCTTCGTCTCCACGATATTATCTCCAAGGTCCAGAACCCCAAGCATGATCGTCTTCCTGGATAAATCCCGCAGCACGCCCAAATCCAGCTTCGGCTGCGCCGCCTCAATGGAAATCTGCGTTGCCACCGTATCGGCCAGTTGCGGCAGGAAGCTATAGCCGGAGGGTTTGTTCGCCACCACCGCAGCATACCCGAAACAAAGATGCACAACGGTGATCCCCTCGATACCCTCCAGCGCGCGATTGATCGCCTTGATACCGTAACGGGTCGCCTTCTCGGGGGAGCTGCGCACCCAAGGCTCGTCCAGCTGGATAACATCCACGCCGGTGGCTTTCAGCTCCCGCAGTTCCTGATTGACGGCGATGGCGTAATCCATCGCCATTTCTTCCTCGTCCTTGTAGAAATCGTTCTGCACCTGCTGCGACAAGGTGAACGGCCCCGGCAGGGTAATCTTGGTCGCCCGCGTGGCGTTGCGCAGCAGGAATTCCGCGTCCCGCCGCTCCACCGCCGCCACGCGCCGGATGCGGCTTACCACCCGCGGCACCGGTGTCGCCCGCCCGCCGGACGACCGCACTTCGCCGGGATGATCCGAATCGATCCCTTCCAGCGCCAGCGCGAACCGGTTGGAATAGCTCTCCCGCCGGATTTCTCCGTCCGTGACGATGTCGATACCCGCCCGTTCCATCTCCCGGATCGCCAGGATGGTGCCGTCGTCCTGCGCCTGTTCCAGCAGCGCCGGCTCGATGCGCCACACGTCGTGCGCGTGGGTGCGGGGCACACCATGATGGTGCAGGGTCTCCCGGTTCACCAGCCAGTCCGGCTGCGGGTAGCTGCCGACGACGGTGGTGGGCAGGAGATGGGTCGGGTAGGTCATAGAAACTCCCTCAGATAATGCCACGGGTGCGGAGATCGGCGATGGCGGCCGCGTTGTAGCCCAGTTCGCCCAGAATGGCATCGGTGTGCTGGCCAAGGTCCGGGGTCGGCCCCAAAGCCTCCGGCTGCGGGGAGTCGCTCATGTTGATCGGCTGCCCCACTACCTTGATATCGCCCAACGCCGGATGATGCACGGTGCGCGCGATGCCCAGATGTTGCGTCTGCGGTTCGGCGAAGGTGGCGGCGATGTCGTTGATCGGGCCGCAAGGGACGCCGGCCTCATTGATAAGCTTCAGCCAATGCGCGCTCGGCTTCAACCGGGTGATGGCACCGATTTCCTCGTTCACCCGCTTGCGGTTTTTCGAGCGTAGCCCGCCACTGGCATAATCGGGGTTGGACAGAGCCGCTTCCCAGCCGATGGCATTGCAGAACCGCTCCCAAAGCCCCTGCCCCGAGGCCGCGATGTTGATATGCCCGTCGGCGGTGGGGAACACCCCGGTCGGAATGCCGGTCGGGTGATCGTTGCCCGCCTGGCCCGGCACCTCATGCGCGATCAGCCAGCGGGACGCCTGGAAATCCAGCATGAAAATCTGCGCCTCCAGCAGGGACGTATGCACCCACTGCCCTTTGCCGGTCTGCGCCCGCTGCATCAGCGCCAGCAGGATCGCCTGCGACAGGAAAATGCCGGCGGTCAGGTCGGCGATAGGAATCCCCACCCGCACCGGCCCCTGCCCCGGCAAGCCGGTGATCGACATTAGCCCACCCATGCCCTGCGCGATCTGGTCGACGCCAGGGCGCGTGGCATCCGGTCCGCTTTGCCCGAAACCGGAGATCGATCCATAGACGATCCGCGGATTCACCTTGGCGATGGTCTCGTAATCCACCTTCAGCCGGAACTTCACGTCGGAGCGGTAATTCTCCACCACCACGTCGGCGGTTTCCGCCAGCTTCATGAAGATGGGCTGCGCCTCGGCGGTTTTCAGGTTCAGGGTCATGCCGCTCTTGTTGCGGTGCAGGTTCTGGAAATCGAACCCATGGCGGTTGCCGCCGACCACGTCGCCCTTGGCCTCCCCCGGCGGTTCGATCTTGATCACGTCAGCGCCCCAATCCGCCAACTGCCGCACGGCCGTCGGGCCGGCGCGATGGGCGGTGAGGTCCAGGACCTTGAGACCGGCGAGTGGCAGATTGGCCATGGGTGGACTCCTTATGCTCGAACCTGCCGCATCATCGGGCAGCTCGGCGTGATTGCATAGGCGGATGGTCCTGCATGGGACGCCGGCCTTGCATAACGCCCGCGGCCCCGCCACGATGCCCACCAAGGTCGAACACGAAAAGACCATCCAACGGGAGGCTGCCATCGCATGGCGCCCAGAGAGGCTCGGGGTACGGCAACGCCAGCGCTGCGCAGGAGGCGAATATGGATTTTTCCTACACCGAGGAACAGCGGGCGATCCGCGAGAACGTCGCCCGAATCTGCGCCGAGTACGGCGACGACTACTGGTACCGCAAGGACCTGAACCACGAGTTCCCGCACGAATTCTCCAAGGCATTCGCCGACGCGGGCTGGTTCGGCGCGATCTTCCCGGAATCCTGCGGCGGCGCCGGCCTGGGCATGACCGAGGCCGCCATCATCATGCAGGAGGTCGGGCGCGGCGGGTTCAACGCCTGCTCCGCCCTGCACATGAACATGTTCGGCTGCATGCCGATCGTGAAGTTCGGCAACGTCGAGCAGCAGCGGCGCTTCCTGCCCCCGGTGATCGCGGGGACGGATCGGGCGTGCTTCGGCGTGACGGAGCCGGATGCGGGGCTGGACACCACCCACATCAGCACCTTCGCCCGTAGGCAGGGGGACCGCTACATCGTCAACGGGCGCAAGGTCTGGACCAGCACCGCCCAGGTGGCCAACAAGATCCTGCTGCTCACCCGCACCACCAGCTTCGCGGAAAGCAAGCGCCCCAGCCACGGCATGACGCTGTTCTACACCGACCTGGACCGCTCCAAGGTCGAGGTGCGGATGATCGAAAAATGCGGACGCAACGCGGTGGACTCCAACGCGCTGTTCATCGACGGGCTGGAAATTCCCGAAGAAGACCGCATCGGCGAGGAAGGCCGCGGCTTCCACTATCTGCTCGCCGGCCTGAACGCGGAGCGCATCATCGTCGCCGCCGGCATCCTGGGCGCCACAGGCTACGTGATGGACAAGGCGGTGGCCTATGCGAAGGACCGGGTGGTATTCGGCCGCCCGATCGGCCAGAATCAAGCGGTCCAGCATCCGCTGGCCGAACTCTGGGTGCACCAGCAAGCGGCGGAACTCCTGCTCATGAAAAGTGCCGCGCTGTATGACGCCGGTGCCGAATGCGGGGCGGAGGTGAACGGCGCCAAGTATTTCTGTGCCGATCTGTTCTACCGCGCGGCAAGCCGGGCGGTGCGCACACATGGAGGTTTTGGCTATGCCAAGGAGTTCCATGTGGAGCGTTACTTCCGTGAATCCATTTTGCCCCTGGTGGCGCCCGTCAGCCAGGAACTCGCATTGTCCTATGTGGCCGAACGCGCCCTCGGCCTGCCCAAATCCTACTGAGGGATATCTCCCATGTGGCCCATCCGTTCCGCTCTGTTCGTTCCCGCCCATCGCCGCGACTGGGTGGGCAAGGCCATCCGGGTGAAGCCCGGCGCCGCCGTGCTGGATATCGAAGACTCCGTCCCGCCGCAGTTCAAACCCCAGGCGATGGACAATCTGAAAAGCGAGATCGCCGAACTGCGTGCGGCCGGCGTAGGCGCCTTTGTACGTATCCAGCCGACCTATGATGGCACCGCCGCCGAGGTCGCGGCGGCGGTGACCGAAGGCTTAACCGCCATCGTGCTGCCCAAGGTCGCCTCTCCCGCCGAAATCCAGACACTGGCGGATATGCTGAGCTACTACGAAGGCAAAGCCGGCGTGGCGCATGGCGCAGTCGGCATCCTGCCGCTGCCGGAAACAGCCGAAGGCATGTACGCGGCCCGCGACATCGCCAAGGCCAGCACCCGGGTGCGCGGCATTCACGGCGCGCTGAGCGGCCCAGTGTCCGGCGATTTTGCCCGTGCCTTCGGGTTTCGCGCGACGTCGGATGGGCTGGAGCAAGCGTATCTGGCATCAAAGCTGGTGCTGGACAGCCGCGCCGGCGGGGCGATGTATCCGATCGCGGGCATCTTCGGCACGGCACAGGACGACCTGCCGGCAGTGGAACGCCTGATCCGCCGTGCTCGGGAATTCGGCTACACCGGTGTCGCGGTCATGCACCCCACCCATGTGACGGTCGCGAACGCCGTCTACAAACCGACCGCGGAAGAAGTCGCGTATTTTGAGGGCCTTCTGGCCGCCTTCGAAGCAGCGGAAAAGGCCGGGCTCGGCGCCGTTTCGTACCAGGGCGCGATGGTCGACTACGCGATGCTGCCTTTGGCTCGGGAGGTTCTGGCGGACGCTAAGCGGGGATAGACCGCGAAATATCCAGCACGAGAAAACCGTCCACGGCCCGGCCGGACCGCAAGCGGTGGAGGCGCTGTACCGGCGGGGCGGGTAATCCATCGCTTAGCCGCCCCGTTCGTGCGAAAAAGCGCCCTGCCCCGCCGACGGAGACCCTGCCGATGCCCAGCGATGCCGCCCCGCAGCCCGTGTTGCTCGCCAACTACCAACCACCGCCATTCCTGGTGGACACGGTCGATCTGGTGTTCGAATTGCTGGAAACCGCGACGATCGTCCGCTCCCGCCTGGCGGTGCGCCGCGCCGGTACCGACGATGAGATGTTTTTGAACGGTGAGGCTTTGACGCTGCTGTCGGTCGCACGCGACGGGGTGCCGCTGACGGTAGGCCAGTACCGGCTGGAACCACATGGTCTGGTCGTGACCGACATGCCCGACGCCTGCGTGGTGGAAATCGCGGTTCGAATCGATCCGAAGGGGAACACCGAGCTCAGCGGGCTGTACCTGTCCAACGGCAGCTATTTCACGCAGTGCGAGGCCGAGGGGTTCCGTCGCATCACCTACTTCCCGGACCGGCCCGACGTGATGGCGAAGTTCACAAGCACCATCGTGGCGGACAAACCGCTGGTGCCGGTGATGCTGTCGAACGGCAATCCGGGCCCCGTGGAGGACCTGGGCGACGGGCGGCATCGTGTGGTCTGGACCGACCCGCACCCGAAACCCTGCTATTTGTTCGCACTGGTGGCCGGCGATCTGGTGGCGGTGAAGGACAGCTTTGTTACGCGGTCGGGCCGGCACGTCGATTTGGGCGTTTACGTCCGCCGCGGGGACGAGGACCGGTGCGGCCATGCCATGGCGTCGCTGAAGACGTCGATGACGTGGGATGAAGACGTCTTTGGCCTGGAATACGACCTGAACGTGTTCAACATCGCCGCCGTGTCGGACTTCAACATGGGCGCGATGGAGAACAAGGGGCTGAACGTTTTCAACACCAAATACGTGCTGGCGCGCCCCGATACGGCAACGGATTTCGACTACCAGGGCATCGAATCCGTCATCGCGCACGAATATTTCCACAACTGGACCGGCAACCGCGTCACCTGCCGCGACTGGTTCCAGCTGTCTTTGAAAGAAGGCCTGACTGTCTACCGGGATCAGGAGTTCTCCGCCGACCAAGGCAGCCGGGCGGTGAAGCGGATCGGGGATGTGCGGGGCTTGAGGGCGGCGCAGTTTCGGGAAGATGGGGGGCCGCTGGCGCACCCGGTTCAACCGGCGAGCTACCTTGCGATCGATAATTTCTACACCGCCACGGTCTACAATAAAGGGGCCGAAGTCATCCGCATGATGGCCACCATTATCGGCAAGGCGGCGTTCCGGAAGGGCATGGACCTTTACTTCGAGCGGCACGACAACCACGCGGTGACGATCGACGATTTCGTGGCCGCGATGCAGGACGCCTCGGGCGTGGATCTGAGCCGGTTCAAGCTATGGTACCATCAGGCGGGCACGCCGGAGATCTCCGTGAGCGATACCTACGATCCGGCATCGCGCCGGTATTCGCTGACCGTGACCCAGCGCACCCCGCCCACCCCCGGCCAGCCGGATAAGCAGCCCGTCACGATCCCAATCGCGCTGGGTTTGCTGGACGGAAATGGCCAGGAATTGGCCACCCGCCTGGAGGGTGAGGCCAAAGCGGTGTCCGGCACCCGTGTTGTGTTGGCCACCGAAGCCGAGAGCCGGTTTATCTTCGTGGACGTCGCCAGCCCACCGGTCCCGTCGCTGCTGCGCGGCTTCTCCGCCCCGGTGAAACTGTCGGGCGTGTCTCGGGAGCGGCTGCAATTCCTCGCGGCGCACGACACCGACCCATTCGCTCGGTGGGAGGCAGGGCAGCAATATGCGACCGGCCTGTTGCTGGACATGATTGCCGCCATTCAACGCGGCGAAACCCCGGTTGTGGAACCGGCGCTGATTCAGGCGATGGAAGCCACGCTGAGCGGGGATGACCCAGCTTTCGTCGCGGAGGCACTGACCTTACCGGGCGAGGCCTTCCTGGCGGATCAGATGAAAGTGGTCGATCCAGATGCGATCCACGAAGCGCGCGATCTGGCCCGGAAGGCCATCGCGGCGGGCCTGCGAGACAGGCTGGCCGCGCTGTATGAGCGTCTGACGAATACCGGGCCATACACCACCGATGGTGCGGCCGTTGGACGGCGGTCCTTGCGGAACACGTGTCTGGCCTATCTGTCGGCGTTCGGCGACGCCGGTTTGGCCAAGGCGCAATTCGACGCCGGCGGCAACATGACCGACGTGCTGGCGGCACTGTCCGTGCTGTCCGGCATCGACTGCACCGAGCGTGAGGCTGCGTTGGCATGGTTCCATGCTCGTTGGCGGGCGGATGCGCTGGTGCTGGACAAATGGTTCGGCATCCAGGCGATGTCGCCGCTTCCCGGCACGATGGAAACGGTGCGGGCGCTGTTCGGGCACCCCGATTTCGACCTGCGAAACCCCAACCGGGTGCGCGCGCTGGTCAGCAGCTTCGCCGTCAATCAGGTGCGCTTCCACGCGGCCGACGGCGCGGGTTACAGGTTCCTGGCCGATACAATTATCAAGCTGGACCCCGACAACCCACAGATCGCGGCACGCATGGTGTCTTCGTTGGGTCAATGGCGGCGGTTCGATCCGGTTCGGCAGAAACTGATGAAGGCCGAGCTTGCTCGGGTCGTGGCGCTGCCGGGATTGAGTAAGAATACGTTCGAGATGGCGTCAAAGAGTTTGGGGTAGTTACACTAAGAAATACCGTCATGGTCGGGTTAAGCCTGACCATGACAGTGCGGAAGTGAGATGACGGAGGAAACACAAATGGCCCAAGCCAGCCGCTTTGCCGGCCCGACGGACGAGTCCTGGCTCGCTCGGCACGTCGAGGACATCATCGACCCGGACCTGCCGATCATCGACCCGCACCACCACCTTTGGGAGCGGGACGGTAGCACATACCTCCTGCCGGAACTGCTGACCGACCTGCGTAGCGGGCACAACATCGTGGCGTCGGTGTTCGAGGAATGCCGGTCGATGTATCGCACCGATGGACCAGAGGAAGAAGCCTCCCTCGGGGAAACCGAATTCGTCGCCGGCATCGCGGCCCAGGCCGGGAACGGCGTCTGTGCGCGCATGGTGGGCCGCGTCGATATGATGCTTGGCGACCGAGCGGCGGGGTTGCTGGAACGCCATATCGAGAGCAGCGGTGGGCGGTTTACCGCCGTCCGCCAGTCCACCGCATGGGACGCCAGCGACCGCGTTCACAAGGTGGTGCCGACCGCGGGCATGCTGCGCGATCCCACGTTCAGGCAGGGGGTCGCCTGCCTCGCCCGTTTGGGGCTGGCGTTCGACGCCTGGGTGTACCACCCGCAAATCCCCGAAGTCGCCGAACTTGCTGGGTGGTTTCCGGGAACGCAGATCGTGCTGAACCATGTGGGCAGTCCCATCCTCGGAGGGCCCTATGCGGACCGGCGGGATGCGGTATTCGCGGATTGGCGTGCCTCCATGACCGCTTTGGCGCGGCACCGGAACGTCACCGTCAAGCTCGGCGCCTTGCCGATCAGGCTGCCGGGGTCGACCGCTAATCGGGAGATGCCGCCTTCGTCCGCGGAAGTAGCCGCGGCCTGGCGGCCCTGGCTGGAAACCTGCATCGAACTCTTCGGCGCGGAGCGCTGCATGTTCGAGAGCAATTTTCCGGTGCAGAAGCGCTGGTGCTCCTACGCCGTGGCGTGGAATGCTTTCAAGCGCATCGCGTCCGATGCCACGGCGGCCGAGAAGACGGCGTTGTTCGCCGGCACCGCCGCCCGTGTCTACCGCGTGACCTGAACCGAAAGCCCCGATATGGCCCTGTTTTCCGAACAAGCCTGGCAGCAGACCGCCCCATTGCGCGACGCCATCCACGCTTTGCCCTTCAATACCGAACTGGCGGCGGGGACCCTCAGCCGCAAGCGGTTCCAGGGGTATATCATTCAAGATGCCTTGTACCTCGGAGAGTACTCCCGCGTACTGGCTATGGCCGCGGCGCGAGGGCCCGATGCGAATACACTGCGATCCTTCGCTGAGTCCGCGCTGGAAGCCGTCGCGGTCGAGCAAATCCTGCACGAGCGCTACCTGAGCGATTTCGGCATCGACCCCTCTGACCTGGCACGAGCGGAACCATCGCCCGATTGCCTGGGCTACACCAGCTTTCTGCTGGCCACCGCGTATCACGAACCGTGGGAGGTTCTGGTGGCCGCTCTCCTCCCCTGCTTCTGGCTCTACTGGGATGTCGGCAACGCCATCACCCGGGTCGCCGCGCCGGACAACCCGTACCGTGCCTGGATCGACACCTATGCCGATGAAGGGTTCGGTGCCGCCGTCAAAGCCGTTATCGGCGTGACCAATACGGCGGCGGATGCTGCCTCCCCCACCGTGCGAGCCCGTATGATGACGGCGTTCGTTCGTTGCTGCCAGTACGAATGGCTGTTCTGGGATGGGGCCTACCGGCAGCGAGGATGGCCGCTGGTACGATAGGGGGATTGAACCGGCAGTGACACAGGCCGGCCGCTGCTGTCAGCATGCCGGCCCGCCCCCGCCTGGGATCAATCCGCATCCGTGTCCGCCGGAACTATACCGCATGTTCATGGAGTGGCGGGCACAGTAGCGATCACGCCGCCCGCACGGCCGCCAGGAACTGCCCCACCTGCCCTCGCAGCGCCACCGCCTGCTTCGATAACGCCCCGGCCGCGCCGTGTACCTGAGTCGCCGCGGCGCCTGTTTCGGTCACGGCCCGTGTCGCCCCGTCTATGTTCTTCGCCACATCGGACGTTCCGGCGGCAACCTGCTGCACGTTGCGCGCGATATCGCGGGTCGCCACGCCCTGTTCCTCCACGGCCGCGAAGATTGTGGCGGCGGTGTCGTTGAGCTGACCGATGGTGGCACCGATCGATTGCACCGCCGCCACCGTCTCCCCGGTCGCGCTTTGCATCGCGGCGATGTGGCCGCTGATTTCCTGGGTGGCCTTGGCGGTTTGGCTGGCGAGGTTCTTCACCTCGCTCGCCACCACCGCGAAACCCTTGCCGGCCTCCCCGGCGCGGGCAGCCTCAATGGTGGCGTTCAATGCGAGCAGATTGGTCTGACCGGCAATTTCGTTGATCATGTTCGTCACCGCGCCAATCTTCTGCGCCGCGTCGGTCAGGCCGCTGACCAAAGCATTGGTGCGCTCGGATTCGGTCACCGCCTTGGCGGCAATTTCCGACGAAAAGGCCACTTGCCGGGTGATTTCCGACACCGATCCGGACAATTTCTCCGCCGCGTCCGCGACCGACATCACGTTGTTGGACGCCATATCCGACGCGACGGACGCCGCGGAAACCTGCCGAGCGGTTTGGGCGGTGGTGGTTGTCATGGTGCCGGCAGCGCGTTCCATCTCGGTGGCGGCGGCGGCGACCGTGTCGACGATGGCGCTGACCTGGGATTCGAAGTCGCCTACGAGTTGCGCCATCGCCCGATTCTTCTCCTCAACCGCCCACTTGTCGGCCGCTTCCCGTTCGGTTTTCAGGCGCGCCATCGCCAACGCGTTGTCCTTGAAGACCTGCACGGCGGCGGCCATCTCGCCGATTTCGTCGTGTCGGGTCGTACCGGGGATTTTTGTGTCCAACGCGCCGTTGGCCAGCGCCGCCATGGCGGCCTTCAGCCGTTGCAGCGAACCGCTGATATCCCGCCCCACCAGCCAGGCGAGCATCAGCGTCACCAGCAGCACTCCGCCCCCCATCGCTGACAGCGACACCATCTGGGTCCGGAAATCGGCGTCCAGATCGTCGGTGTAGGCGCCGGCCAAAAGCACACCTTTCAGCGCGGGAATACGCAGAACATAGGCGACCTTCGGCAGCGGCTGCGACTGCCCGGGCTTTGGGAACATGTAGGATATCGTGCCGCTGTCGGCGGCTCGCACCGCGTCGCGAATCAGCTCGATGATCGGCCGTCCATGCGCGTCCGTGGCGGTACTGGGTTTATCCTCCCGGCTTGGGTCGGTGCCATGGATCAGCACAACACCCTCCATGCTCTGCAACGTCAGATAGCCGCTGCCGCCGTCAAACCGCGTGGCGTGCGCCATGTCCCGCAGGCGTGCCATTTCCTGTTCGGCCGTCATCCTTCCGGCGGCGACCAGGCGGTCCTGCGCGGCGGTATAGCCGGCCATCATCTCGACCGTGGCTTTCAGCTTCCCGATTCGCTCATCCAGCATACGCTGGTGAAGCGCGGCACCGTCGATCGCCGCCAGGGCCACCAACCCCAGTGCGAACAAGCCGAGTAACAGAGTCAGTTTCGTGCGGATTTTGCAGCGGCTGAGGAAGGTCATGGGTCCAGGGCTCCTTTGCTACCGCCGATTGTAGCGAGGAGGGATTAACAAGAAGTTAACGGGAACCAAAAATTTTGCCCTCTATCGCATGCCGCGGGTGCATACATAGACAGCCCGCGCCGACAGGGGTAACGGCGGGCAGAAATAAGCGCAGGGAGAAAAAACTATGATCCGCCGCCGCACATTTGCCGCCGGTCTGACCGCCGCCTTGGCCGCGCCGTCCATCGGTCGGGGCGCCGCCGTCGCGCCGCTGAAGTTCATCCCGCAATCCGACCTGACGATCATCGATCCCATCGTCACCACCGTCTACACGGCGCGCAACCACGGCTACATGATCTTCGACACGCTGTTCGGCATGGACAGCAACTACAAAATGCAGCCGCAGATGCTGGACAAGGTGGAAACCGAGGACGACGGCAAGCGCTGGAAGCTGCGCCTGCGGGAGGGCCTGTTCTGGCACGACGGGGAACGGGTGACCGCTCGCGATTGCGTCGCGTCCATCAAACGCTGGGCCGTGCGCGACGGCATCGGCAGCCTGCTGATGGCGCGCACGGACGAGCTGACCGCGATCGACGACCGCACCATCCAGTTCCGCCTGAAGCATGCGACGGGGATCCTGCCGTACGCGCTGGGGAAAATCTCCACCCCGATGTGCGCCATGATGCCCGAGCGCTTCGCCAGCACCGACCCGTTCAAGGCGGTGACGGAAATGGTCGGCAGCGGCCCATTCCGCTTCAAGGCCGACGAGTGGGTTTCAGGTGCGCGCGCCGTGTACGTCAAGAACGAGAAGTACGTGCCGCGGGCGGACCCGAACACCGGCTGGACCTCCGGCGGCAAGATTGTCCACTTCGAGCGGGTGGAATGGCTGACCAGCCCGGACGACGGCACCTCCGCCAGTGCCATGCGGGCGGGGGAGATGGACTGGTGGGAGCTGCCGACCCCCGATTTGCTGCCGGTGCTGCGCAAGACCGGCAAGATCAAGGTGGAGATCAAGGACCACAACGGCACCCTCGGCTTCATGAAGACCAACAACCTGCAGCCGCCGTTCGATAAGGCCGCGATCCGACGGGCGCTGCTGGGCGCCATCGACCAGCAGGAATTCATGACGGCGGTCGCGGGGTTGGACCCGACGATGTGGCGCGCCGGCGTGGGCATCTTCACGCCGGGGACCGACATGGCTTCCGACGCCGGGATGGAGGTACTGAACGGCCCCCGCGATTTGGCGAAGGTGCGCGCCGCCCTGAAGGAGGCGGGGTACAACGGCGAGAAAGTCGTTATGCTGGCACCGGGTGAGCCCTATTACCGCAAGGCGATGACCGACGTCGGCACCGCGATGATGCAGTCGGTGGGCATGAATGTGGAGAACCAGGCGATGGACTGGGGCACCGCGATCGTGCGGCGGGAAAGCAAGCAACCGGTCGACAAGGGCGGCTGGAGCACCATTTTCACCACTGCCAACGGCCTGGACATGCAGACCCCGCTACTGCACTTCCTCCGCACCACCGGGCAAAAGGCATGGTTCGGCTGGACCGACAGCCCAAAGATCGAGGAGTTACGCTCCGCGTGGGCCGACGCGGCGGACCTGCCGACGCAGAAGAAACTCGCCGACGAGATCCAGAAGCAATGTTTTGTCGACGTGCCGCATCTGCCGGTTGGCCAATGGTATCAGCCGGTGGCGTGGCAGAACACGATCGATGGGATACCGGATGGGTTCCCGTTGTTCTGGGGGGCGAAGCGGGTTTAGGCGCCCCATAGGCGCTTTAACGGACCTGCTTCTCCCGCTACCGGATCGGCCGGCGGCATCGCGACGTTGGATACGTTGGCGGCGGCGAGCACGCCTTGGTCCCCTGCCCTGCACCGGTGCATGTCCGGCCTCCGCGCGTTGTCAGGGTAGCCGCCGACGATCAGTAGGTCGGGTGTTTGGCGCTGGTTGCAGTGGCCGACCCCGGCTGGGACCACGACCACGTCGCCGGCTTTGACCGTCAATTCCGTTCCGTTGGGTCCACCGAACAGAACGGTTGCCTCGCCTCGGGCGACGCCCAGGACCTCGTGCGCGTTGCTGTGGAAATGGTGGAAGGTGTGCACCCCATCGCGCCAGGCGGGGGGCCAGCGGTTGGCAGCGAACAGGTGCTCGATTTTGGCGGGGTCGGCGGGCACGGCGTCGCGGTAGACCAGCAACGGCAGAGGCGAGTTGGGGATCGCGCCGTCGACTGCGAAGGTGAAGGTCAAAGGTTCGGTCATGATGCGGCCTCCTGGTCCGGCGCATCTTCGTCCCCATAGCCCACCAACCGCAACGCCCGTCCGCGGATGCCGCGCTGGGCGGCGGCGTGGATCAGGGGGGCTTCCCAGCCGTGGGTGACCCAGACCTCGGGCGCGCCAGTGTCGTCGATTGTGCGGTTCAGCTCGTTCCAGTCGGCGTGGTCGGAGATAATCAAGGGCAATTCGGCACCGCTGGATTTGGCGCGCTGGCGGATGCGCATCCAGCCGGAGGCGGCGACGATCACTGGTTTTATAGCGGCTGGGACCGCCGACCCGGGCGGTGCCAGGACGATGGCGCCGGCAAGGTGATGCGCGTTCGCAACTGCGCGGAGGTCGCCGAGCTTGATGCCACCAGCCTCGTAGACCGCGCACATCGCGGCCAGCGCGGGGTGCACAAAGATCGGGGCGTCATAGCCGGCGCGGCGTAGCAGCGCGATCAGGCGTTGGCATTTCCCCAGGCTGTAGCAGCCGACAAGGTGGGTCCTGTTGGGAAACAGCGTGACGCTGTCCAGCAGGCGGGCGATCTCGGTTTCCGGCGGCGGATGGAGGAACACCGGTAGGCCGAAGGTGGCCTCGGTCACGAACACGTCGCATGCAACCGGCTCGAACGGCGTACACGTCGGATCGGGGGTGCGTTTGTAGTCGCCACTGACGACCACTCGGCTGCCCCGGTACTCCATCGCCACCTGCGCGCTGCCGAGCACGTGGCCGGCGGGTTGCAGCCAGACACGGACGTCATTGATGGTGATGGTCTCTCCATACGCCAGGGCTTGCTGAGCGTGGCCCGCCCGTTTCGGGCCCATGCGGGCGCGCATCAGGGCCAGGGTCTCAGCGGTCGCCAGCACCGCTTTGTGGCCGGGCCTGGCGTGGTCAGAGTGGGCGTGCGTGATCACCGCCCGCTCCACCACGCGGGAGGGGTCGATGAAGAAGCCGCCGGGCTCGCAATACAGGCCTTGGGGCAGCGGTTTCAGCCAGGTATCCGGGTGCGGCATGGCATGCGGCCTTATGATGTGGTTATTCTACGGCATGCCGGGAACATTGCCAGAACCCTTTGCCGCGTGGTTCGCCGCCCAGGGCTGGTCGCCCCGGACGCATCAGCTGGCCATGCTGGACGCAGCACGCGCCGGGGAGAGTATTTTGCTCATCGCCCCCACTGGCGGCGGTAAGACGCTGGCTGGTTTTTTGCCCAGCCTGATTGCTTTGCAGGAAACCCCGTCCGACCTGCTGCACACGCTCTATGTCAGCCCGCTGAAAGCCTTGGCCACCGACATCGCCCGCAACCTGATGCGCCCGGTCGAGGATATGGGCCTGCCCATCCGCATCGAGACCCGCACCGGCGACACCCCAGCCAATCGCCGTGCCCGTCAGAAGGCGCGTCCGCCGCAACTGCTGCTGACAACGCCGGAGAGTCTGGCGGTGCTGCTGTCCTCCCCCGACGCGCCGGTCTTTTTCGGGGGGCTGGCGTGTGTGGTGATGGACGAGGTTCACGCCCTCGCCGGCACCAAACGGGGCGATCAGCTGGCGCTGGGGGTGTCGCGGTTGCGCACGCTGGCACCGGGCCTGCGCTGCGTCGGGTTGTCCGCGACGGTGGCGCATCCCCGCGCGATCGAGGCCTTCGTGGGTGCCTCGCGGACCATCGCTGTCGCCGACGGGACACCGCCATCCATCACCATGATGCTGCCGGAGGGGGAACTTTCCTGGGCCGGGCACATGGGACTGGAGGCGGCACCGCAGATTTTGGCGCGCATCGCCGCCACCGGCATGACCATCGTCTTCGTCAACACCCGCGCGCAAGCCGAGCTGATGTTCCAGGCGCTGTGGAAGATCAACGACAAGACCCTGCCCATCGCGCTGCACCACGGCTCCCTGGAGATCGGCCAACGCCGCAAAGTCGAAGCCGCGATGTCGGAGGGGCGGCTGCGGGCGGTGGTGGCAACATCGTCGCTGGATCTGGGCATCGACTGGGGCGGGGTGGATCAGGTGATCCAGGTCGGCGCCCCCAAAGGGGTGTCGCGGTTGTTGCAACGCGTGGGACGGTCCAACCACCGGATGGACGAGGCCTCCCGCGCCATCCTTGTCCCCGCCAACCGCTTCGAGGTCTTGGAGTGCGAAGCCGCCATCATCGGCGTCGCCGCACGGGAACTGGACGGCGACCCGCCGCGACCGGGCGGGCTGGATGTGTTGGCGCAGCATCTGCTGGGATTGGCATGCTCCGCACCCTTTCTGCCGGACGACGTCTACGCCGAGGTTGTGACCGCCGCGCCCTATGCCGCACTGTCGCGGAAAGATTTCGACGACGTCCTGGCCTACGTCGAACACGGCGGTTATGCGCTGGCCGCCTACGAACAGTGGCGCAAGTTGTTCCGGGACAGCGAAGGCCGCCTGCACGTCCGATCCGCCCGCATCGCCGCCCAGCACCGCATGAACATCGGCACCATCGTCGAGGCACCATTGTTGAAGGTTCGGCTGGTATCGGGGAAAAGTCGCATCGGGCCGGTGCTGGGGGAATTGGAGGAATACTTCGCCGGCCTGCTCCGCCCCGGCGACACCTTCATGTTCGCCGGACGCCTGTTGAAGTTCGTCCGTGTGCACGAAATGGCGGTGGAATGTCAGGAGGGTGGCACCGGGGACCCGATGGTTCCCGCGTATGAGGGCGGGCGCATGCCGCTGACCACCAATCTCGCCGACGGTGTCCGCGGATTGCTACAGAATTTCAGCCGCTACGACGTGCTGCCGGAACAGGTCGCGGATTGGTTGCGCATGCAGCGGTCCGTGTCGCACATGCCAGGCCGCAACGACCTGCTGGTGGAAACCTTCCCTCGCGGCGATAGCTGGTATCTGGTGGCCTATTGTTTCGAGGGCCGCAACGCGCACCAAACCCTGGGCATGCTGATCACCAAGCGTATGGAGCGGTTCGGCATGGCGCCGCTGGGTTTCGTCGCCACCGACTACGTTCTCGGCATCTGGTCCGCCCACCAGCCGCACGATATCGCCCGCCTGTTCGAGCAGGACATGCTGGGCGACGATCTGGAATCCTGGCTTGCCGAAAGCTCCATGCTGAAACGGACGTTTCGAAATGTCGCGGTGATCGCGGGGCTGATTCAGCGTAACCACCCCGGCGGAGAGAAAACCCGCAAAGCCGTCACGGTGAATTCAGACCTGATCTACAACGTGCTGCGGCAGCACCAACCAGATCACATCCTGCTGCGCGCAACCCGAGCAGACGCGGCGTCAGGATTGATCGACGTCGGACGCATCGCGGGCATGCTGGCGCGCATCAAAGGCCGCATCGTGCATATGGTACTATCGCGCGTGTCCCCCCTCGCGGTGCCAGTGCTGCTGGAAATCGGGCGGGAAAGCGTGCGGTCGGGCGATAATGAGGAGGCGCTTTTGGCCGAAGCCGAGGCTATTATCGCCGAGGCAACAGGCGACCATCAGGCAGCATGGTCGCAGCAAGAGATGCCGTTATACGCAGGAGATCGCCGATAATGTCCGCTGCCCCCATCCATATCGCGGGCGAACGCCTGATGCTCGATCCCGCCGGCGTGCTGATCTGGCCGGCTGCCGGGTTGCTCGCGGTATCCGACCTGCATCTGGAAAAAGGCACCGCCTTCGCTCGGCGGGGCATGCTGCTGCCGCCCTGGGACACGCAGGCGACGCTCGACCGGCTGCATCTGCTGCTGCGGCGGTGGAAGCCGAAGATCGTAGTGGCGCTGGGGGATTCGTTCCATGACCGAGAGGGCGCAAGTCGGTTGCCGGCGGGAGAACTCGATCGGTTGAACGGCATTACGGAGGATTGCCGCTTCGTTTGGGTACTAGGCAATCACGATCCCACGCCGCCATCAGGCATCGGTGGAGAATCGGTGGCGGAATTCGTCACTGGACCGTTTACCTTCCGGCATGAGGCTATTCCGGGCGCGGCACCGGGGGAAATTGTGGGACATCATCACCCCAAGGCGGTGGTTCCGACGCGGGGCACCACTGTCAGCAGAGCGTGTTTCGTGACGGATATGCGGCGGGTGATGATGCCGGCCTTTGGGGAATATACCGGGGGGCTGGATGTTCGAGATCCGGCGATTGCTCGGCTGTTTCCGCGCGGCGGGCGGGTGTTTTTGTTGGGCAAGGATCGGCTGTTCAGTTTCGCGATGGGGGGACGGTCGTAACGATTTGGGATACTGAAGGATTGGATGGACCGCGCCCCCCCGCTGGCCTCCGTCCTCGCAACCAGCTACGCTCCCCCCCCATGCCCACCGATGGCCCCGGCCCAAAACCAACTGAGCGCCCCCGCACCCCGGTGAAGATCACCGATGTCGCGACTCTCGCGGGCGTCGCGCCGATGACTGTCTCGCGCGTTATCAACACCCCCGACCGGGTCTCCCCCGCCACCGCGGCCAAGGTCCGCATTGCCATCGACCAGTTGGGCTATGTCCCCAACCTGATCGCCGGGGGGCTGTCGTCGCGCAGGAGCCGCATGGTGGCCGCCGTGGTGCCCACCATCGCGCATCCCATGTTCGCCGGCGTCATCCAAACCTTTACGGACGCAATGCGCCTGGCGGGGTATGAGGTGATGCTGTCTTTGTCGGGCTACGGCGAGAACGACAAAGAGGCCCTGCTCCGAGCCCTGCTCGGCCGCCGCCCCGATGCACTGCTGATCGCTGGCGCCGCCCACACGCCCGGCGCCATCCAAATGATCACGGAATCGCATATCCCCGTGGTGGAAATTTGGGACGTGTCCAGCCGCCCGATCGACATGCAGGTGGGGTTCGACCATGAGGAAGTGGGCCAGGAAGTGGCCCGCTTTTTCCTCGCCAAAGGCCACACACGCTTCGCCACGATCTCGGCCGACGATCCCCGCGCCCTGCAACGGACCCAATCCTTCGCCCAGGCCATGCACCGGGCGGGTGGCATCGTCATTGGGGAATCGACAGTAAAAGCGCCGAGCACCATCATGGCCGGGCGGCAGGCTCTCGCCGGGATGCTGCCCAATATGACCGAACGCACCGCTTTGTTCTGTAGCTCCGATCTGCTGGCGTTCGGGGCCATCACCGAAGCGCGCAAGCATTGCTTGGCCGTACCGGGCCGGTTGTCCGTGTGCGGCTTCGGCAACTTCGAACTCAGCGCCGCGAGTGAGCCAGCTTTTACCACGGTGAACGTGGAGGGCGCCGAAGCCGGCCAGATCGCGGCCGGCTTCGTACTGCAGCGCCTGACCGGAAACGGCCCTCGGCAAGAAGGGCATTGGCACGTCCCGTTCCGCATCCTGGAGCGCGCCACCACCTGAAGGGAGAGTATCCGATGGAAATCCCCCGCCTGAACGGCGTCATCAAGGCCCTGGAAGCCGGCCAGCCGGCGTTTGTCCCCTTCTCCCCCGCCGAAATCGGCGCGGCGCTGACCATCGCCTCGGCCCCATACGACGGGGTGGTGTTCGAGATGGAGCATAATCCCTACGACATCAGAGCCCTGCGGGACTGCATGCAATACATGCTGAGCCGCCGGCAGATCGTGGAATCCGGCTCCATCGCCCCGGCGGTGGCGCCCTTCGTGCGCATTCCCCCCAATGGCGGCGAAAACAGCCAATGGATCGCCAAGCAGGTGCTGGATAGCGGCGTCTATGGCGTCATCTGGCCGCACGTGTCCACGGTGGACGACGCGCGCAACGCGGTGGCGTCCTGCCGCTACCCCCGTCCAAACGAGGCGCCGTTTTACGATCCCCCCGGCCAGCGAGGCGACGCACCGCGCTCGGCGTCCCGCTACTGGGGCCTGACGGATCAGGAGTACTACAAGCGCGCCGACGTCTGGCCGCTGAACCCGGCGGGCGAAATCCTGGTCGTCATCATGATCGAGGAAAAGCGCGCCATCGCGAACCTGCCGAAGATGTTGAAACAAGTACCCGGCATTGGCGTGGTGTTGATCGGTGAGGGCGACCTGTCGCAGGACCTGGGCTATCCCAGGCAATACGAACACCCGACGGTGGCCTCCGCGATCGCCGACGTGCTGGCAATCTGCAAGTCCCACAACGTCGTGTGCGGCCATCCGCACGTGAACGCGCGCAATGTCGAGGCGCTGCTGGAACAAGGCTTCCGCTGGCTGATGCCGCCGCCGGTGCCGTCCTTCGCCGCCCTGGAGCGGGGGCGGAAGGCGAGCGGGCGTTCGTAACGAAAGCTACTTTGGCCGCTTGTGCCCATTCTCCCGCAGCTTCGGCGGCGCCTCTGGAAGATCGCCGGCTCGGAGACGGGCCGCGACAAAGGCCTTCAGAACCTCATTGATTCGGGTCTGATACCCCGGCCCGCTCGCTCGGAAGAATCGTACAATATCGGCGTCCAGGCGTATGTTGACCGGCATTTTGGCCTCGGCCGAACCGAAAACCACAGCGGCCAGCCAGGCGTCAGAGGTACGCCCATCACCGTCCCGAGCCGCAACCGCCAGTCCGCGGGAAGGTTGTTTCACTGTAGTGCCAGCCGTCGCACGCCGCCCGCGTTGGTCCTTTACCATCCTCATTCTCCTACAGTGCGCCAGTGTTGCCGTCCGCGCGGCGCAAGTCCAGAGACTAAAAACCGGCCACCTGGCCACGGCGGGACCCTACCAACATCAAGTATGGACGGTCGTATCCATGTAATCACTAATAAAGCCCATCAATCCCAGGAATAGAGCGGGTTCCCGCTGCTAGTTTGTCTATACAAAACAGCAGCGGGAACGGGGTATTTAAATCGCCAGTTCGATCAAGAAGGGGCCGGGACGCTTCAGGGAGTACGCCAGCAGGTCCGCGAATCCCTCGGCGGTGTCGGTTTGCGCGGCCTCGACCCCCATCGCATTGGCCATGCCCACCCAGTTTATGTCGGGGTTGCCGAGGTCCAGCATGTCCAGCGCGGTGCGGCCGGGATTGGCGCCGACATTGGCCAGTTCACCCAGCAAAATGGCATACTTCCGGTTGGAAAATATAACGGTGGTGACGTCTAGCTTCTCCCGAGCCTGGGTCCAGAGGGCCTGGACGGTGTACATGGCGGAGCCGTCGGCTTGCAGATTGAGCACCCGACGGCCGGGTGCGCCGATCGCGGCGCCAGTGGCCATGGGCATGCCGCCGCCGATGGCGCCGCCGGTCACGTTCAGCCAGTCATGCGGCGGCGCTGCCTTGGTGTTGTGGAAAAAACCGCGGCCGAAGGTCACGGACTCATCGGCGACCACCACGTTTTCCGGCATCAGGGCGCCAAGCACGGCGGCAATGGCCTCCGGCGTGGGGGCGCCTCGGCCGAGGGCCGGGCGTTCACCGTTGTTGGGAGCAGCCACCTTGGGGGCGTGCAGGGCGTCGGCCAACCGCGCCAGCGCTTCCACGATGTCCTGCTCGGCGCGCGCCAGGATGTGGATTTCAGCGTCTTCGGGGACGGAGGTTTGCACCTTGTTGGGGTAGGCGAAGAAGGTCACCGGCTTGCGGGCGCCGGCCAGGATCATGTGCCTGGTGCCGGCCAGCGCCTTGACCGCCTGGTCCACCACGTAGGGCACCCGCTCCATCGACAGCCGCCCCTGGCCGCGGGCAATCCTGGCGTTGGAGCCCTGCGCGAACACCCGGCAGCCCGTCGCGGACTGGATGCGGTGGGCGTATTCCAGCGCTTCCTCGGTCAGGCCGGCGCCGCCCAGCAGCAGCACGATGGAGGAACCACCGCGCCGCAGCACGGTGACAGCTTCGTCGACCTGATTGGGGGACACCAGCGGGGTGGGGACGGAGGGCAACCGCTCCCCAGGGATGCCGCCTTCGTTCCATGAGGTGTCGGAGGGGAGAATAAGCGTGGCGATCTGCCCGGGGGCGATCATGGACGCCTGCACGGCGGCGGCGGCGTCGCGGCCCACGGTCTTCACGTCCATCGCGGTGCGCACCCAGCCGGATACCCCGCGCGCCCAGCCTTCCGTGTCGGCGGTCAGCGGTGCGTCGAGGGGGCGGTGATACGTGGCGTGATCGCCCACGATGTTCACGATCGGCGTCGCGGCGCGGCGGGCGTTGTGCAGATTGGCGAGGCCGTTCGCGAGGCCGGGGCCGCAGTGCAGCAAGGTGGCGGCGGGCTTGCCGGCCATGCGGGCGTAACCATCGGCGGCGCCGGTCACCACGCCCTCGAACAGGCCGAGGATGCAGTGCATCCCGGGCACGCGGTCCAGCGCCGCGACGAAGTGCATCTCGGACGTGCCGGGATTGGAGAAGCATGTGTTGACGCCGCTGTTCAGCAGCGTGTGCACCAGGCTTTCGGCGCCATTCATCCTTAGGGATCTCCTGATAGGGTCGCCGCTTGGGTATCGCGTTCGGGGGGACTTGGCCAGGGGTTGGGCTGAGCGTATCGGTGCGGCCGGTTTCGACACAGGAGAACGACCATGAAATTGATGAGCTTCCGCCGCCCGGACGGCACCGCGAGCTGGGGCATTGTGAAGGGGGACGGGGTCATCGACCTCGGCAGCCGAGCTCCGTCGCTGAAGCACGCGCTGTGGGCGACGGCGTCGCTGGCCGATGAGGCCACGGCGCATGCGACGTTCGCGCTGGCGGACATCCAGTTCCTGCCGCCAATCCCGGACCCGGAGAAGATCATTTGCATCGGGTTGAACTACCTGACCCACATCAAGGAAGGCGGGCGCGACATCCCGACCAAGCCGATGGTCTTCACCCGCTTCCCCAACTCCCAGGTGGGGCACGGGGTGTCGCTGGTGCGGCCCAACGCCTCGGTGACGTTCGATTACGAGGGCGAGCTGGCCGTGATCATCGGCAAACGCTGCCGGCATGTCGCCAAGGCGGACTGGGGGAGCGTGGTGGCGGGGTATTCTTGCTACAACGAAGGTTCCATCCGCGAATTCCAGCGGCATTCCTCGCAGTTCATTCCGGGGAAGAACTTCTACCAGTCCGGCGCGTTCGGACCGTGGATCGTGACGCCGGAGGAAATGGGCGACCCCACCAAGGCGCATCTGATGACCCGCGTGAATGGGGCGGAGCAGCAGCATGCGACGGTCGACGATCTGTGCTTCGATATTCCCACGCTGATCGAGTACTGCTCCACGTTCACGCAGTTGGAGGCTGGGGACGTGATCGTGACCGGCACGACCGGCGGCGTGGGGGCGTATCAGACGCCGCCGCTATGGATGAAACCGGGGGACACGGTGGAGGTGGAGATCACAAATATCGGCGTGCTGCGGAATGGGATTGTGCAGGAAGGGGTTTAACATCTCCTATTCGTTATGGCGGGCGAAGGCCCGCCATCCACGACTGCGAGCGGTGAACAGGACGACGTCCCCTTCTCCATTTCCCTGTATGGGCCGGAATCCCGCCGGCTTCAGCGCCATCGCGTCCGAGTAACTCCCCCCCAGGCTGCCTCTCCCCCACAGTAAGGGAAGTAAGCAAACCTATGGCGACCGGGATAGCAGAGGAACAGGACACCGTCCGAGAAATAACGCTTCGCGCCACTCGGACCCGATCCAACAGCTGGTCCATCGAGAAAATGGCGGAGAAGCAGGGATTCGAACCCTGGGTACCCATAAGGGTACAACGGTTTTCGAGACCGCCCCAATCGACCGCTCTGGCACCTCTCCGCGGGTGGCGGGCTTATAAGCGCCTCGCCCGCACGCCGCAACCTACCTTTCGGCGGCCTCCACCACATGCACGATCCGAACCGGGGAGGTGTGGATGCCCAGCAGCCGCAGCGTCGTATCCCCGCCATTGCGGAACACATGCGGGGTCGACGCCGGCAGCGCGATCATGTCGCCGGGACCGAGGCGGGAGGGGGTGGCCTCGTTCCCCTCGGTCCAGGCCTCCATCGTGCCTTCCAGGATGAACAGATACTCGACATAGGGGTGCCAGTGCAGCGGGGTGCTGTAGCCGGGGGCGCAAGTCTGCACGCCGGTGAACACCGGCAGCCCGTCGTCGCCGGTCAGCTTGCGGTACTGCGCCAACGGGCCGAACGACACGGGTTCCGTCTCGGCGAGGCGGATGATCCTGGCGGCGGCTTTCGGGCGCATCTTGCGTCTCCTGCTATTCCCTGGGGGTTGCGTAGCATGGCATGATCCACCCGCCAAAATGGAGTTCCAAGAATGCCCGACGACGCCCACCCGCTCAGCATCGCGGAGATGCCGGTGCAGCGCCCCGCATCCCCCGCCACGGCGGCCGAGGCGCGTGGCCGGTTCTTCAACACCGGCAACGGCTTCAACGTGCAGCTGCCGGCGGTGCCGGACCGCATTTTTACCGATGAACCAATGCGGGCGTTGGATCCGGCGACGCCCACGGGGCTGATCGCGTGCGACATCTCGGGGGAACTGGCGTGCGCCTTCCCGGCCACTACCCCGCTGGTGTTGGCCCACTATGCTCGGATACGATCTGGCGAATCCCTCGAGACCGACTTCAACGCCAGCGGCGTCATCGCCTACGCGATCACCGGCTCCGGCGGCACGCGCTGCTCGGGCGAAGACATCGCCTGGAAAGCCGGCGACCTGTTCGTCCTACCCGGCGGCGCCCACGCGACCCACACGGCCGGTGACAGCGACGCCGTGCTGTGGATCGTCACCAATGAGCCGCAGCTCGCCTTCGAAAACCTGCGCGCACCGGCATCGGGAAAGGCCCCGACCGATGTCGTGCACTACCGCGGTGGCGAGATCATGCGGCAAATCGACCTACTGTACGACGTCGGCCGCGGGGAAAATATCGCCGGCTCCGCCCTGATCTTCTCCGCCCAACGGCAGGAGGCGACGCGCAACATCCTGCCCACCCTGACGGCAGCGATGAATTCTCTGCCCGGCGGCGCGGTGCAGCGTCCGCACCGGCATAATTCAGTGGCCGTATCGCTGATCATCAAGGGGGAGCGCTGCTTTTCCGTCATCGATGGCAAGCGCAAGGATTGGGCGCAGTGGGCGACCACCATTACGCCGCCGGTGGCGGTGCACTCCCACCACAACGGCGGCAACGAGATGGCGCTGTTCCTGATTATCCAGGACGGCGGCATCTACTACCACGCGCGCGCCATGGGCTTCGAATTCGCCGAACAACCGGACGCCTGACAGGAGGGTTCCATGCCTGAGCTAATAGTTCGCAAGCTGCACCCCGCCTTGGGCGCCGAGGTGCGCGGCGTGGATATGCGCATCCCGCCCGACGCGGCCAAGTTCCGGCAATTGCACGACATCTGGATGGAACACCTCGTGCTGGTGTTCCCCGATCAGAACATCACCGACCAACAGCACGTCGCCTTCACCCGCTGCTACGGCGAGCTGGAGGTACACCACCAGAAAATTATTCGCTCGCGCTTCCTGCCGGAGATATTCCGCGTCTCTAACGTCAATGACGAGGGTATTTTGATGCCGCCGGATCACCCGACAGTGCGGCAGGTGTCGCTGGCGCAGTTCTGGCACACCGACAGCAGCTTCCGGGAAAAGCCCAGCGTCGGTTCGGTGCTGCACGGGGTGGAAATAAGCCGCACCGGCGGGGAGACTCATTTCACCAATATGTACGCGGTGTACGAGGCGTTGCCGGACTCCTTGAAGCGCCAGGTCCAGGGCCGCCGCGCGCTGCACGATTTCGGGCATTTGCACAAATTGGCGAATTTAAAACCCCTGACGGACGAAGAACGCGCCGCCATGCCGGCCGTCTGGCAGCCAATGGAGCGGGTACATCCGATAACGAAACGGGTTTCTCTCTATATCAGTCCTATCTATAACGACGAAATCGAGGGCATGCCACAGGCCGAGGCCCGCCAATTGCTGACAGACCTCCAGGCAATCGCGGCGGAGCGGCGCTTCGTCTACCCGCACCGGTGGGAGCCGCACGACATCGTGCAATGGGATAACCGCTGCACCATGCATCAGGTCACACCGTTCGATCCGACGGAGAGGCGGGTGATGCATCGGACGACCATTGCAGGGGTGGAGCCGGTGCTGGCCGCGGCACATTAAGAAAAAGAATTGGAACAATGATGCATGTGATAAGCGGGATAAGAGGGATCGCTGGATACGCGACCGCATCCCTGTTATCATGCTTATCACATGCATCATTGTTAAGAAATATTTTAGGCTGCGGGGCCGATTAGGGATTGGCCCGAACCGCGCAACAACTAATACATCAGCACCGATCGCGGCTGACCGCCGACGGGCCACCAATTACGTAACAAAACATCCCGCTCGAAGCCCAGCGTTCCGCGAGTTTGATCGACGCGGCGTCCTCCGGAACGATATGCCAGAGCCGCAACCGAGCGGTTTCCAGAACGGGGACCGGGGGATGGGCACGCTCATGGTTCGGGATGCTGTCGGAGTTCCCGCCGCCGCGCCAGGGTGCTACGCCTGCCCCACTACCACCGTTCGGGACCCAAGCCATGGCCAACCATTACGACCTGATCATTCGCGGCGGGCATTGCGTTCTGCCCTGGGGCATCCAACCGGCCGATGTGGGCGTGCGGAATGGGCGCATCCATGCCATCGGTATCGGGGCGGACGACACGGCCGACTCCATGTTCGACGCCAAGGGGCTGCACGTGCTGCCCGGCCTGATCGACCCGCATGTGCATTTCCGCGATCCCGGCGATCCCACGGTCGAGAGCATCCCCACCGGCTCCAAGGGCGCCATCCTGGGCGGGCTGACGGCCGTATTCGATATGCCCAACACCGATCCATCCATGGTGGATGCGGCCGGGCTGGCCTGGAAGCGCGACTATGTCGAACAAGTCGCCTGGTGCGACATGGGCATCTATGTCGGCGGCACGAAGACCAACATCCCCGAGCTGGGCGATCTGGAACTGACCTGCGGCTGCTGCGGCATCAAGATCTTCGCCGGCAGCTCGACCGGCAATCTGATGGTCGAGGACGACGAGAACCTCGAAAAAATCATGCGCTCCGGCCGCCGCCGCATCGCCTTCCATTCCGAGGACGAGTACCGCCTGCAAGCCCGCAAGGGGATGTTCAAGGTTGGCGACCCCTACGCATCGCACATGGAATGGCGGGACGAGGAAGCGGCGTTTCTCGGCACCAGGCGGCTAATGGCACTGGCCCGCAAGACCGGCCGCCCGGCGCATATCCTGCACGTATCGACGGCGCAGGAGTTCCAGTACCTCCGCGATTACCGCGATCTGGTGACGTGCGAGGTGCTGGTGAACCACCTGACCCAGGTGGCGCCGGACTGCTACGAACGTCTCGGCGGTTTCGCGGTGATGAACCCGCCGATCCGTGGGCAAATCCACATGGATGCCACCTGGAAAGCGGTGAACGACGGGATGGTGGACACCATCGGATCGGACCACGCGCCGCATTCACGGGAGAAGAAGATGCTGCCCTGGCCGAACTGCGCCTCCGGCCTCACGGGGGTTCAGACGCTGGTGCCGATCATGCTGAACCATGTGAACATGGGGCGCCTGTCGCTATCCCGCATGGCCGACCTCATGTCCGCCGGCCCCGCCCGTGTCTACGGCGCGGTGAACAAGGGGCGTCTCGCGGCGGGTTACGACGCCGACTTCACGGTGGTGGATATGAAGAAGCAGCGGACGATCGAGGAATCGTGGATCGTCTCGCCCTCCGGCTGGACACCGTTCGCCGGGATGGAGATCGTGGGGTGGCCGGTGGCAACGATCGTGCGCGGCAAGATCGTGATGCGGGAGGATGAGGTGCTGGGCGAGCCGACCGGAAGACTCGTGAAATTCAGGGGATAAGGCATGATGATCTGCGACGCGCAAATTCACCTGTGGGCCAAAGGTACCCCCTCGGCCCACCACCGGCAGGAGCCGTTCTCCAAGGAGCAGGCGCTGGCTCTTATGGATGAGGCGGGCGTGAACCGCGCGATGATCCACCCGGTGATGTGGGACCCCGACTCAAACGAGCTGGCGGTGGAAGCGGTTCAGGCCCATCCGGACCGATTCGCGATCATGGGCTGGTTCTACCTCGACCGCGCGGAAGGCAAGACGCTGATCGAGACCTGGGCACAACGCCCCGGCATGAAGGGGCTGCGGTTCTACTTCAACGAACCCCGCATGCAGTCCTGGCCCACCGATGGCACCATGGACTGGCTCTGGCCGGCCTGCGAGCGCCTCGGCCTGCCGCTATCCCTGGCCGCCGCGAATTTCCTGCCGGTGGTCGGGCAGATCGCCGAACGGCATCCGGGGCTGAAGCTGATCGTCGATCACATGGGGGTGCCGCGAGCCTCCGCGGGCGAGGCAGCTTACAGAAATATGCCGCAACTTCTGGCGTTGGCGAAGCATCCCAACATCGGGATCAAGACCACGGGACAGGCGGTCTGCTCCGCCGAGGCGTACCCGTTCCGCGACATCCACCCGCATCTGAAAGCCGTTTACGACGCCTTCGGGCCGCAGCGCATGTTCTGGGGCACCGATATCACTCGCCAGCATTGCTCCTGGAAACAGTGCATCACGCTGTTCACCGAGGAACTCCCCTGGCTCAAGGGCGAGGACCTGGAACTGGTGATGGGCCGCGCTTATTGCGACTGGGTGGGGTGGAAGTAATGGTGCCGGGTGAGGGGATTGAACCCCCGACCTTCGGTTTACAAAACCGCTGCACTACCGCTGTGCTAACCCGGCCGCCAAGTGGACTCATCCGGCGCATCTACCTCGCGTTTAGCCTAGGAACCGCTCCGCCGTCGAGCCTCAACCTACAAAATTATGACCAACCTTTAACCCACCTAAACCCGGTTTAACCATCCCGACGGGAGAACGTTCACCTGACCGGCCGCATACTCCTGGGTGTCAAATGAGCCGCCCATCACGGGCGCCCGTCAGGAGAACAAGAATGTTTCCATCCATTCGCCGCACCACGCTGGCCGCCGCGCTGCTGGCCGGCACCGTCTTGGGCGGGCTGTCCCTGGTCTTCGCCGCCGAGCCCGGCGCACCGGTGAACCCGCCAGCCGCGCCCCTGCCGGCGCACGCGCTGCCCGACTTCTCAGCCCTTGTCACCCAGGTAAAACCGGCTGTTGTGTCCATCACCACGCAATTCCGGGCAACCCCTGCCTCCATGGAAACCGAGACGCAGGACGAACTCCCCTTCCCCTTCAGCCAGATGATTCCGCACCAGCGCGCCGGCGAGCGTCCCGGCGGCGAAGCGCGCGGCTCCGGTTTCATCATCGGCGCGGACGGCATCGTCGTGACCAACAACCACGTGGTGAAGGACGCCACCAAGGTCACCGTCACGCTCGACGACGGCACCGAGCTGCCGGCCAAGGTGCTGGGCCGCGACGCACGCACCGACATCGCCGTGCTCAAGATCACCGCCAACCACAAGCTTCCTTATATTGAGCTGGGCCAGTCCCGCGACGTGAAGCCGGGTGAGTGGGTAGTCGCCATGGGCAACCCCTTCGGTCTGGGCGGCACCGTCACCGCCGGGATCGTCTCGGCCGTCAGCCGCGACATCGGCTCCGGCCCGTACGACCAGTTCATCCAGGTGGACGCGCCGATCAACAAGGGCAACTCCGGCGGGCCGCTGTTCACCCAGGACGGCAAGGTCATCGGCATGAACACCGCCATCTACTCGCCCTCCGGCGGGTCGGTGGGCATCGGCTTCGCCATCCCGTCGGACATGATCCGCACCGTGTCGGCCCAGCTGGAGAATACCGGCCAGGTGACCCGCGGCTATATTGGGGTGGAGGCGCAGTCTCTGACCGGCGCGACCGCGAAGGCATTGTATCTGCCCGAGAATGCCGGCGCGCTGCTGGCCGGCGTGATGCCGAAAGGCCCGGCCGCCGAGGCGGGGCTGGAGCCCGGCGACGTCATCCAGTCGGTAAACGGCCAGAAGGTCGCCAACCCCAGGGATCTGGCGTTGAACATCGCCGGCATCGCCCCAGGTCGGGAAGCCCATTTGTCCGTGCTGCATGGCGGCAAGGCCACGGATATCAGCCTGAAGGTCGGACAGCTGCCGGATGACCGGCAGGCTTCGGCAGACGCCGCCGCCCCGGCGAAAGGCCCCCGGATCGGCTTGGCGCTGGCCCCGCTTTCACTCGAATTGCAGGACCAGCTCGATGTGCCGGACGGCATAAAAGGTTCGGTCGTGCGCGGGGTGGAGCCCGGGTCTCCAGCGGAGATGGCGGGCTTGCAGCCTGGCGACGTCATCGTCTCGGTCGACCGGCATTCCGTCACCTCACCGGCCGAGACGGTGCAGGCCATCCGCGGTGCGCTTGAGGGCAAGAGCCGGTCGTTGGCCTTGCGCATTCTGCGGCATGGCACCCCCGCCTTCGTCGGCGTTACGCTCGGCGGCTCGCAGGCCGACGGCTGATCCATCCTCGTGGTCGACGCCCGCGCTCGGCGCAGCGCGGGCGTCGCATCATTTTTGCGATATTACGACATAAATAAGTAAAACCGGATCGTAATGTGGAATAATATTTCCTATTATTCTGCCCGGAACAAATATGACAAATATACAGCAGTCAATTAACCGTGAATGACTTGGTTTCAGGCTATCCGGCGCACTCCATCCCCGGATAGTTTTAGTATCGTCGCACGGCATAAGTACATCGAAGGGGAAGTTTCCGCATGCAACTGGTCACCGTCCTGGGCCCGCAATCCCATATCATTACCATTCCGTTTTTGGAAACAGCCAATATCGCGCTGGCCCGAAAGCTGGCTGCGTCGATGACGGCGGCGGTGAATGCGAATACTTTGACGCCTTACTCCAGCCTCTCGGGGCCGCCGCCGCCGCTGCCGCCTGGCACGGTGGGGGAGTTCGTCGTGCAAAGCGGCGCGCCGACCTTGCTGTCTCCGGGATACGACGCCGTGGTGGTCGACTTTCCCAATAGCTTCGTCTTCGGTTCGGGCGATAATGGCGAGTCGGTGCTGTCCGGGACGGGCGGCCTGACCTTTCTGGCACCCGCCGGATCCGGCACCATCGCCGCCGGTGGCGGCGCGAACGACATCGTGATCACCCCAGGTTCCACGGGCCCCTGGTGGATCGCGACGGGCGCCGGGGACGACACGATCTTCGCCATCGGCGGTGGTAACGACACCATCCAGCCTGGCGGCGGACACAACACGGTTCTGCTGGGCAGCGGCAACGATTTGGTGCAGCTGGCGGGGTACGACACGGTCACGGCCGGCGCGGGCTCGACCACGATCGACGCCTCCCACGCGCGGACCGCCGATGTGCAGGGTGGCACGGGGAACCTGCTGTTTATCGGCGGAGAGGGTGCGGCCACGGTGTACGGTGGCGCCGGCAGCCTCACGGTCTCCGGCGGCGAAGGCCCGTTGGAGGCGCATGGCGGCACTGCCGGCAACAACCTGCTGCGCGCCGGGAACGGACCAGCCACCCTGTTTGGCGGTGGCGACGGAGACCGCCTGTACGCCGGCCGGGAAGGCAATCAGATGTTGCGCGCAGCCTCGGGTAACGAGACCCTGTCCGCCGCGTTCTCGTCGGGGCATGACTCGCTTTATGGCGGGTCCGGCAACACCCAAATGATCGGTGGGCGGGAGGGCGAGACCTTCGTCGCCGGCAGCGGCGCAGCCACCATGACCGGAGGCTCCCACGAAGATCTGTTCGTCTTCATTAACGGCTCGGCTGGCGGGCAGGACCTGATCGCCGGGTTCACCGCCGGCGATGGGATCGCGCTGCGGGGTTACGGCACCGGAGCGGTTACCCAGGCGCTGAAAACCGAGACGGTGGGGCCGAACGGCGTGACCATCACCCTGTCGGATAACACCAGCATCACCTTCGCCGGCCTGACCAGCCTGCACGCCAGCGATTTCGTCGGCGCGTGCGGCGGCAATGCTATCGACCACGGTGCCGGCCACTCCTGACGCCCGGCATTATGCTGCACTGCACCGTCTTGTTTGGCGCGGGCCGATGGGCTACGGAGGCGGCGAATTTCTCCGCCATGGAAGGACCCATACAATGGCCCGCAACAAGATCGCCCTCATCGGCGCCGGCAACATTGGCGGCACGCTCGCCCATTTGATCGGCCTCAAGGAACTGGGCGACGTCGTCCTGTTCGATGTGTTCCCCGGCGTGGCCGCGGGTAAGGCGCTGGACATTATGCAGTCCGGTCCGGTTGACGGGTTCGACGCGAATATGTCCGGCACCAAGGACTACGCCGCGATCGCGGGCTCCGACGTCGTGATCGTCACCGCCGGCTTCCCGCGTATGCCCGGCATGTCGCGCGACGACCTGATCGGCAAGAACGCCGGCGTCATCGCCGAGGTCGCCGAGGGCATCAAGACCCATTGCCCCAACGCCTTCGTCATTTGCATTACCAACCCCCTGGATGCGATGGTATGGGTGATGAAGGAGAAGTCCGGCCTCCCTGCCAACCGTGTCGTCGGTATGGCGGGCGTGCTCGACAGCAGCCGCTTCCAGCTGTTCCTGGCGCAGGAATTCAACGTGTCCGTCGAAGATGTCCGCGCCTTCGTGCTGGGCGGCCACGGCGACACCATGGTGCCACTGCCGCGCTACTCCACTGTCGCCGGCATCCCGGTCCCGGATCTGATCGAGATGGGCTGGACCACGCAGGCCAAAATCGATGCCATCATCGAACGCACCGCCAATGGCGGCGGCGAGATTGTCAAGCTGCTGGAACGCGGCAGCGCCTTCTACGCCCCGGCCGCGTCCGCCATTTCGATGGCCGAGGCCTACCTGAAAGACAAGAAGCGCGTGCTGCCCTGCGCCGCGCTGCTGACCGGCCAATACGGCATCGACGACCTCTATGTCGGCGTGCCCGTGGTGATCGGCGCCGGCGGTGTGGAACGCATCGTCGAGATCAAGCTGAACCCGACAGAGAAAGCGGCCTTCGAGAAATCCTGCGCCGCGGTCAGAGAGCTGGTGGAGGCTGCCAAGTCGCTAATCGGCTGAACGACCCACATGAACATCCACGAATATCAGGCCAAAGAGCTCCTCAAACACTATGGTGTGGCCGTCCCCGACGGCCACGTCGCCTGGACCCCCGAGGAGGCGGTCAAAGCGGCAGAGCAACTCCCCGGCCCGATGTTCGTGGTTAAATCCCAGATCCATGCCGGCGGGCGCGGCGCCGGCCGGTTCGCGGACGACCCCAACGGCAAGGGCGGCGTGCGGGTGGTGAAGTCGCTGGACGATGTCCGAGCGGCCGCCGATGCGATGATCGGGCACACGCTGGTGACCAAGCAAACCAGCCCCGCCGGCCGGGTCGTGCGCCGGGTTTACGTCGAAGCCGGGTGCGACATCGCCCGCGAGCTCTATCTGTCTCTGCTCGTCGACCGCGTTTCCGGGCGGATTACCGTGATCGCCTCCACCGAAGGCGGCATGGACATCGAGACCGTCGCGGCCCAACGCCCCGAGAAAATTCATCGCGTCGCGATCGACCCCGCCGCTGGGTATTCCCCCTTCCATGGCCGGCGGCTGGCCGCCGGGCTGGGTCTGACCGGCGCCGCGGCGTTGTCGTTCGGCAAGCTGGTCAAGGCATTGTACCAAACCTTCATCGACCTGGATTGCTCCGTGGTCGAGATCAATCCGCTGGTGGTCACCGGCGCCGGTGCCGTCATGGCCTTGGATGCCAAGGTCGCCTTCGACGACAACGCTTTGTTCCGCCACCACGACCTGAAAAAACTCCGCGACGAAGCGGAGGAAGATCCCAAGGAACTCGAAGCCGAGAAATACAACCTCAATTACGTCGCTTTGGACGGCAATATTGGCTGCATGGTGAACGGTGCCGGCCTCGCAATGGCGACGATGGACATCATCAAGCTCTACGGCATGGCGCCGGCCAACTTCCTCGACGTCGGCGGCGGTGCCACCAAAGAACGCGTCACGGCGGCCTTCAAGATTATCCTATCCGACCCGAACGTGGAGGGCATCCTGGTCAACATCTTCGGCGGCATCATGCGCTGCGACGTGATCGCGGAAGGCGTGGTGGCCGCCGCGCGCGACGTGCAACTTTCCGTCCCCCTGGTCGTCCGGCTGGAAGGCACCAACGTGGCCCTCGGCCGCGAAATCCTGGTGAAGTCCAACATGCCGATCATCCCGGCGGACAATCTGGCTGACGCCGCCGCGAAGATCGTCGCAGCCGTGAGAGAGGCCGCCTGAATGGCCATCCTGATCGATGTCAATACCAAGGTCATCTGCCAAGGCTTCACCGGTCTGCAGGGCACCTATCACTCCGAACAGGCGATCGCATACGGGACGAAGATGGTCGGCGGGGTGACGCCCGGCAAAGGTGGCTCCCGCCACCTGGAACTGCCGGTCTTCGACACCGTCTGGCAGGCGCGGGAGGCAACCAGCGCCGATGCGACGGTCATCTACGTGCCGCCCCCCTTCGCCGCCGACGCCATTCTGGAGGCGATCGACGCCGGCATCCCGTTGATCGTGTGCATCACCGAGGGCATTCCGGTGCTGGACATGGTGCGGGTGAAGCGGGCACTGAGCGGATCGTCATCGCGCCTGATCGGGCCCAACTGCCCCGGCGTGATCACACCGGACGCGTGCAAGATCGGTATCATGCCCGGTCATATCCACCGCCGCGGCAGCGTCGGAATCGTCTCCCGCTCCGGCACCCTGACCTACGAAGCCGTGGCGCAGACCACCGCCGCCGGCCTCGGCCAAAGCAGCTGCGTCGGTATCGGCGGCGATCCGGTCAAGGGCACCGACTTCGTCGAAGTGCTGGAGATGTTCCTGGCCGACCCCGAGACCAAGCAGATCGTCATGATCGGGGAGATTGGCGGCCAGAGCGAGATCGAGGCCGCCGACTTCCTGGCTCGGAACAAGGTGAAGAAGCCAACGGTAGGGTTTATCGCTGGGGCGACGGCCCCGCCGGGGCGGCGGATGGGGCACGCGGGCGCGGTGATCAGCGGGGGACTTGATACCGCGGCGGCAAAGATGGAAGCCATGCGGGCTGCGGGTATCCATGTATCTGAAAGCCCGGCCGCCCTCGGGACCACAATGGTCGCGGTATTGAAGGCCTAGGATCGCACCCACCGCCGGGCATGAGGCGAAGGAGGATGCTCAGTGCGCCCGACGAGGTGATAGCGTGGTGGCTCCCAATGGGTTTCAGCCGTGTAGGGTTCGAGGAATCTGTCGAAAATTTCATTTTCCGCGACAAAGAACGCGTTCGTGCCATGCAAGTCGCACCCGACAAGCTGCATGCCTTTCACGGCACCAATCTACTCCAGCGCCTTCAGCCTCGCACCGAACCGATTGGCGCCGTCCCATATCGTCTCTGGGTCGTAGGGCACTTCCAGGGCAACGGACGCCGGCAGAGAGGCATAGTATTCGATACATGCGACCCGACATCGGCTGTTTAGAGTATCCGTCTTGGTCAAGCCCTTTCCAAGGTAGGTTTGGACGTCCGGCAAGACCAGTGTGGAACCGTGCTCGGTGCCGTCAACGCCGCTGCGCGGTGGCCGATGGCCAGCCTTGACGGCAGCTGCGCGCGGTTCCCTGCGAATGCATGGCCGGGACGGGAAAACGGCCTTTCAACCTAAATCCGGCAGTTGGTTGATTTCCATTTTAGGCCGAATCGGCAGAATCTGTGGGTATGGAGACGCAAAAGCGGAGTATCGTTGTTCACCCCCTGGGTGAACAACCCACGGTTGAGGTGCGTTCAGCGATAGCGGACACCTTTGCCGGCCGGGTCCATGTCGAATGGGACGCGACGGCACCGGTCGCGCCATTCGGGCAACTGCCATTCTTCATCGACTATCTCAAGCAAGCCGGGTTGTTCGACGCCTGGGTCGCGGACTGTCCCCTGTCGCTGACCAGCCCGAATGCCCCGAAGAAGCGCGACCTGCTTGGAACGGTGCTGCTGTCGGTGCTGGCCGGCCATCGCCGCTACGCCCACCTGGCAAATGGATCGAGCTTGCTCGGCCGGGCGGGGACTTTAAACTTCGGCTCAACTGCGCCGGAGCGCAGGTATTTGCGGATGGTATTCCGCGACAGGCCGGTGCGCCGCGAAATCGCGCGGATCGAAAGCTGATCCCGAAACGCCCAGCGCCGGATGACACTCAGCAACGCCATGTCGATCACCCCAACTCCCCCGCGATCCGCCGCGAACCCCACCCAAGCCGGTGCAGCCGAAGCATCGCCACAACCTCGTCCGGTTCCCGCATCGCACCCTCGCGCGTGTTCAAAACGCGCGAAGCGCCATGCTCCGCGGTCTCAATGTCCATCGGTCACTCCTGACAGAGGACCAGTTTTCAGTGGCGCCACCGGACCAGTTTTACCTGTCGCCTGACACCGTCATGCCGGTGAAAGCCGGTAGGCGGATTCACGTTTTGCCAGGTCCCGTGCGCGGAAAGACGTCGATACCGGGGAGCCTGTCCGCGCGCTTGACCCGAGGGCCAGCATGACGGTGCCGCACGAGCTGTGCGTCCGTCTCAACACCGGCTGGTATAGCGCGCGCCAATCGCACGATGTGTCGGAAATTTTACACCCTCCCGATCGGCTGCCACTTGCCCGTCGCGGAACGATGGCGGTGGCTGAGGACGACGAACCAGATCCTCTCTCCACTGAAACCGGGTGCGACTCGGCGGCCATTCCAGGTTTTTAGATTTTGCACAGCCCAAGCCGGTCTCGTCGGCGGACGACACCGTTCCAGCGTTCGGCCCGACGCGCGCGGCGGGACAGGCGGGGAGCGCCATACAGTGTCGGAGAATTTTACACATCCCAAGAGCCCTTGAATTCCGAACCGTTTATGTATTTGATTCTAAACATTTTTATCAGTTGGCACGATATGTGCTTGTAGCCACGCAGCCCTTTTTTTTGGTGTGGCGTCTTCTGGGGATTAAGTTCCGATGAAAAAGCTTCTGCTGGCAACGGTTGCGGCGTCCGGTATCGCGTTAACCTGCGGCGCCGCACGAGCGGATACGCAATTCATCGCAAATGGCGCCTTTGCGATTGCTTCCGCTAATACCACGCTTGGCGGATCATCAACCTACGGTGGTCAGGTCGACTACAATACCACGGTTACCGGTTGGAATGCCGTTGCAACGCCTCTCCTTGCTAATCCTCCCTCTCAACCGCTCACGGGCAACGCCGGCACCATGTCTGGTTATACGTTCGTATTTACACCCGGCGCGGCGGACACCGGTGGCGTAACCGGTGCGAACGGGCCCATGGGTTTGTATCCCACAATTGGCGCGCCATCGGGCGGTGGGAATTATATAGGAGCGGATGCTCAATATCCAAACCCCGGTGGCGGCGATTATAATACCGGAATCCAGACAAAGGTTTTGTCGGGCTTAAACGCGGTCAATCAGGCCACGCTGACGTTTAATTGGGCCGCTGCGCAGCAAGATCTCTTCACAGGCGACACAACCCAACAGTGGCAGGTAAGTTTTGGAGGCGTCGTGATTGACACCACGTCACAAATTACCTTGCCGAGTGGCACATTCTCCGGTTGGATATCTTCCGGCTCCATCAATTTCATACCGACTGCGAGCGAAATAGCTAATGGCGTGCTGCAGTTTATCGCGATGGGCGCTCCGGAAATCCCGCCCATCACGTTGCTCGCCGATGTATCGCTGACGCAGGCGGCGTACACCCCGCCTTCCCCGCCTTCCCTGGCGCCCCCGCCGCCCCCGTCCTGCACGTCGGACTGCACCATCACTCCCAGTAACGCCGGCCCCACTGATGCGCCAGAACCTGGATCTCTAATCATCATGGCCACCGGCCTGGCAGGAATCGGTGCCATAGTGCGCCGGAGGCGCAGGTTCGCCGTGACTGCGACAGCGTAATCCAGGCATGCGATGGCCCCTGGGCAGGCAGGAGTCCGTCTGTTCGGGTTTTCATAAGACCCACTTCCGGATATCATCGCACCCGCCATGGACCTTTTGCATCTGGTTAATCAGCTCCCGCCGCTTGCACTGACCGCGCTGCGTATCGGTGTCTGGCTGATCCTCCTCGCGATTATATTCATCCCGCTGGAGCGCCTGTTCCCGCAACAGCCGGAACGCCTGTTTCGCGCCGCGTTCCTGACCGACCTCGGTTACTATTTCGTCAATGCGATGCTAACCAGCCTGCTGTTGAGCGCACCGCTCGGGTTGGCCGCATGGGCCGCGCATCGCTGGTTGCCGGACGCCGTCACGTCCCTCAGCGCCCACTGGCCCCTCTGGCAGAGGGTGGTCATGACCATGGTCATCGGAGAAATCGGCTTCTATTGGGGCCACCGGTGGAGCCATGAAATCCCGCTGCTTTGGCGCTTCCACGCCATCCACCATAGTGCCGAACATGTCGACTGGCTGGTCAGCACACGCGGCCACCCGATCGATATCGTATTCACCCGGATATGCGGCTTCGTTCCACTGGTTGTACTGGGTCTGCTGAATCCGCTGTCGGGGAACACCGGCACGCTGACCTTGCTGATCCTGGTGATCGCCCAGGCCTGGGGCTTCTTCGTCCATGCCAATCTGCGGTGGCGGTTCGGCCCGCTGGAGTGGCTGATCGCCACACCGGCCTTCCATCACTGGCACCACACCAACGACGGCCCGGCCTACGTCAACAAGAATTACGCCCCCATGCTGCCTTGGATCGACTGGATTTTTGGCAGCCTGTATCTGCCCATGCGCAAACGGCCTGAGCGCTATGGGATCGATTCACCCATGCCGGCCGGACTGATCCGGCAGTTGGTGCAGCCGTTCCTGCTCTGGCGGGCGGCTCCGCCGCTGCTCGTCCCCCCGCCTCCCAGGGACTCTGGCTCACCGGTATAAATCGGCGCGCGTCGCGGGCAACCCGGACGGCCCTCGCACCCGTTTCGACGCGACGGTCTGGTAGATACCAACCGTGTTGCGCGCGAACGCCAGGGAGCACCCGGCCAAATAGGCCAGCCAAAGCCTGGTTTGCACCGACCCGACCGCTCGCACCGCTTCGTCGTAATGGGACAGCAGCCGGTCGTGCCAAAGGCGGCAGGTCAGAGCATAGTGCTCCCGCCATCCCTCGACGTCGTGCACCTCGAAGCCATGGCGCTGTAGATTGGCGACCGACATGCCGATGTGATCGAGTTCCCCGCCCGGAAAGATGTAGCGCGTCAATGCCGCGTATTCGCTGGAGCGGCGGCGGAAGCGCCGGTGGTCGCGCTTGGCCGGTCGGGCGATGGCGTGGTGCAAATAGAGGCCGCCCGGTTTCAGCAGGCGATTGACCGCGGTGAAGTAGGTGGCGTGGTTGGCGAGGCCGACATGCTCGAACATGCCGATCGAGGCGATCTTGTCGAAGGCGCCGTCCATCCGAGCGTAGTCGCGCAGTTCCAGCGTGATTCGATCGGACAGGCCCGCCGCGGCGACACGTTCGGTCGCGATGGCGAGCTGCTCCGTCGATAACGTGACACCGTGCGCCCGCACGCCATAGTTCTGGGCAGCGTGGATCACCAGCGCGCCCCAGCCGCAGCCGATATCGAGAAAGGTGTCGCCGGGCTGCAGCCGCAGCTTACGGCAGATCATGTCCAGTTTGTCATACTGCGCCGTAGCGAGGTCGTTGTCCCAGTCGGTGAAATAGCCGCAGCTATAGACCATCGCCGGGTCGAGAAAGAGCGCGTAGAACGCGTTCGAGGCATCGTAGTGGTAGCTGACGTTGCGCCGGTTCGCGTCGCCGCCGCTGTCGGCCTTCGCCGGAATGTCTTGCAATGGGAACGGCCCGCCGCGTGGCACCAGCAGGAACCGCGCCAGGACGCCAATCAACAGATGCTTATCGAGGCTTCGTAACAAGGCCCGCGATCGTACCGACGGGCGGGCCGCGACCAAATCGAACATTGTTCCGTTACGGATATCCAGCCGTTCGGTCACCCATAAGTTGGCAATGGTATCGATCGTCGGACGGCGCATGAGCGCGGCCACGCACCCCTCATCGGCGAGGACGATTGCCAGCACATCGGGATCGAGGCTGGATGGGACGGTGCTGCCATCCCACAACACAAAGCCGAACCGGAGTCCCAGAGCCGCGTGCGCATGCTCCAGCAAACGCCTGAAGTGCGTGAGCCGGTTGCTCATGCGGTGGCCGCGCGGGCAATGTCGCCCGCGTTCTTCAGGGTTTCCGCCTTCCAGCAGAGGTCGATCAGGTATTGGACCTTCCCGGCGGGGATGATGCCAGCGACAAGATCCTTGAATTTGGCCTCCAACTGGCTGTCGGTCATCGGGTTCTCTACGCTGCCTACGGCGTGTTCGACGAACTGGTCCAGCGCCTTGCCATCCGTCAGGGTGATTCGCACACGCGCCTGATCCTGTCGGAGCGAAGAATCGATCTTCGGCAGGACTTTGTCGCGCAGGGCGACGGTGACGGGGTCTTTCACGGCGGCGTCGCTGAACTGGCGCTCCCCGGCGACGCCGGCAACAACGCCGACGGCAGCGGCGTAGTAGACGCTGAATTTTCCCTCAAGGCCCGTTGCGGGGGTGCGCTTGGATGTCAGCTCCATCACGATCGGGTGGATGTCCACGTCGATGCGGGCGATCATGGCCGGGGTCAGTTTATGCGCCTCCCGCAGCCGGATGCAGCCGTCGATGACCGGGTGCACCACCAGGCCGCAGGCGTAGGGCTTGTAGCTGTTGCGCATGATTTCGTACTGATCGCCCAGGCCGTCCGTGATGGCGGTATAATCCTGCCTGGTGCTCAGGATATTGGCCCAGCCGCGCTTCGCCTCGATCCCGTGATCCGAACTGGTGTAGCCCTGCTCGGCCAGGAACGCGCTCAGCATACCGCTTTGCGCGGCGCGGCCTGGATGGAAACTTTTGGTCATGGAGCCGAACATTTCGCGGATGCCGACCGGCTGGGTGGCCGCCAGCCCGATGGCGTGCGCCATGCGATTTTCATCCAGGCCCAGCACTTTGCTCATGGCGACGGCCGATCCGAACACGCCGCAGGTACCGGTCGGATGCCAGCCGATATCGGTATGCGGCGGCACCACCGCTCGGGCGATGCGGCACTCCGCCTCAATCCCCATCGCCATCGCCAACACAAAGTCGGACCCGGACATCGGCCGGTACTCCGCCAGCGCCAGAAGCGCCGGTGCGACGGGGGCGGAGGGATGCACGGCGGTGCTGAGGTCGGTGTCGTCGAAGTCGAACACGTGGGATGAAATGCCGTTCAGCATCGCCGCGTTCATAATGTCCAACCGATCGTTGCGGCCAAGCAGGGAGGCTTGCGGGGGGCCGGCGAAGGGCTTGATGGCACGTAGCGCGATCTCAATCGTTTCATGGCGGGACGCGCCGATCGCCACGCCGATCCAGTTCAGCAAAGCGCGAGACACCTCATGCCGAACGGGCGCCGGCAGGTCAGCGGCCTTGGCGGCGACGATATGCCGCGCGAGGCGGAGGGTGACGTCGGTGGGGGCAAGGGCCGGCTGTGTCATGGGTGCGGCTTTCGGGGCTGAGATGGGAACAACCGCCGTGAGGGCGGAGGCGGCCATGGCGATGCGGCGGGTGATCATAGAGAGTCCTCCGGCTAAGCCGCCAGCATGCGGTGGCGGCAGGCGGCGAGCAACCGACTGTCAACGCAACGCGAGAATGTCCCTTTTGGGGGCGCTGAGGTTGCGGCGTTGATCCCGCCAGCCAGGCTTTCCAGTTCGGCTGAGGCGTATCTGAACGGTGGCGATGCGTCTTGCGGGCGGCGGATCGCGACCGGCACCTGCCGCATGTTGCGTCCGGCACGCGATCGTCGAATACTGGCGGCTCATAACCCAAGCGAATGGAGGAAGACCAATGTCATTCTACCGCGGCATGACCTGTGAGAACGTGACCATCAACGGTCATGGCGGAACCCCGATCGACGCTTACGTGGCCAAACCGGCCGGTCCTGGCCCCTTTCCGGGCGTGGTACTGATCCACCATCTGCCGGGCTGGAGCGAGCTTTACATCGAGACCACGCGCCGCTTCGCGCACCACGGCTACATGGCGATCTGCGCCAACCTCTACCAGCGCGAAGGCGGCGGCAGCGACGGCAATCCGGACGATGTCGCGGCCAAGGTGCGCGCCGAGGGTGGCATTTCCGACGCCCAGATGGTCGGCGATACCGAAGCCGCCGTGAAGTGGATGCGCGCACAGCCCAATCTCAACGGCAAGGTCGGCCTGATCGGCTCCTGCTCCGGCGGGCGGCACGCGTTTATCTATGGCTGCCAGAAAAACGACGTCGACGCGATTGTCGAACTGTGGGGCGGCGGCGTGGTGATGGCGCCGGCGGAGCTCAATGACAAGAAGCCCGTCGCACCGATCGACATGACCGCCGGCCTGTCCGCCCCGCTGCTCGGATTGTTCGGCAACGACGACCGCGCGCCGAGCCCGGAACAGGTGAACCAGCATGAGGACGCTCTGAAGAAGGCCGGCAAGACCCATGAGTTCCACCGCTACGACGGGGCCGGCCACGGCTTCTTCTACTGGCACCGCCCGATGTACCGGCCGGAGCAGGCGATGGACGGCTGGAACAAGATATGGGCCTTCTTCGGTAAATATCTGGCGAAGTAGGAGGTTTGGACATGTGCACGTCGATCATAGAGATCGTGCGCGCCGAGGGCATGGCGAAACGCGGGGACCAATGGTTCCCACTGAAGCAGACGGTGGTTGCCTACGACCACGCCCGCCATGCGCCTCTGGGCGATGTGATCACGCTCGATTTTTACAACACCGGCCTCGGTGCCGAGGCGCGGGCTGGGGTGGAACTGACACTGGAGACGGCGAAGGAACTGCGCGCGGCACTCGACCGGGCAATTGCGGCGGCCGACTTTGAGGAGGCGGAAGTACGGGGCAAGGGCGCCGTTCTGAGCCTTGTTCGCGCTGCTTGATGTAACAGCCGCGGCAACCTCGGACGGGCGTGCGCCTGCCCCTGGTTGCCGCGGCTAGCGCTGACTACCTCCTGAGCCTGACCGATCGGGTCGATGTCGGGTTCGCCGCACTGACGATGAACAAGGAACTCGGGTTCACGCCCTATACTTACAGCCTGGGCGTGGCGTCGGTCGCGATTGCCGTGCTGCGGACTGGGGCGAAGAAGGCGGCCGTGGCGGGGCCGTGATCGTGGGAACGGCCTAATCCCCTACCGGAAGACGAACTCCTTATACCCGCCTTGCGCGACTTCATCGGTCGTGCGCCTGAAGTGCGCGCCGTTGCCATTGTAGCCGAGCACGCGGCGCACCTGACGGCCTTCGACGTTGCGGTTGACGCCCGTCTGCCAGGAGTCGACCTTCGACGAGAGCAGCGGCTCAGCCGCCTTGATGACCGTTTCGGTCCACGCGTCCACCTGCTCCGGCCGCGTTTCGACGCGCGTCAGGCCGTGTTCCAGCATGTGGCGCAGCATGCCCGTCTGGAACTGCACGCTGTGCTCGATGGCCTGCGGGATGTTGCCGCGCGCGGTATGCGGGCCAAGCACCATCAGCATGTTCGGGAATCCCTCGGCGAGCATGCCGAGGTAGGTGCGCGGCCCGTCTGCCCAGGCGTCGCGCAGGCGCAGGCCGTCGGTACCGCGAATGTCCATGCGATCGAACGCACCGGTCACGCCATCAAAGCCCGTGGCGTAGATCAGGATGTCGAATTCGCGTTCCTGCTTGCTGGTTTTCACGCCGTTCGGGGTGATGCACTCGATCGGCTCGTCGTTGATGACGTCGACCAGTTCCACGTTGTCGCGATTGTATGCCTCGAAGTAGCCGCTCTCCAGCGGGACCCGGCGGGCGCCGAAGCCGTGATCTTTTGGGATCAGCTTTTCGGCGACGGCGGGGTCCTTGACCCGCTGGCGGATCTTTTTGGCGATAAACTCACTGATCAGGGCGTTGGCTTTTTCGTCGATCAGGATGTCGCGGAAATTGCCCATCCAGATGCCGAAACCGGGTTCGGCGTAAAGCTTTTCCCAGAAGGCTTCTCTCTCCTCCGGCGACACATCCACGGCCTTGCGCCGGTCCGCTTCGTGGATGAACCAGCTCGGGGTCTGGGCGCAGTGGGCGTAAATCTCGTCGTAGCGGGATTTGATCGCTTCCATCTCCTCTTTGGAGATTTTGGCGTTGTGCAGTGGCGCGGCCCAGTTGGGGCGGCGCTGGAAGACGGTGAGGTGCTTGGCCTGCTTGGCGATCTCCGGGATTGCCTGAATGGCGGTCGCACCGGTGCCGATGATGCCCACCCGCTTGCCGGTGAAATCGACCGGCGTGTGCGGCCAGCGGGCCGGGTGGTAGGCGGGGCCCTTGAAGCTGCCGCGCCCGGGGATGGTGGGCAGGGTGTAGGCCGACAGGATGCCGATGGCGGTCATCAGAAACCGCGACCGCGCCTGTTGGCCGTTTTCCAGCGTCACCGTCCAACGGCCGGACGCATCGTCCCAATGCGCCGCCGTCACCGTGGAGCGGAACCGCATGTCGCGGCGCAGGTCGAACTTGTCCGCCACGTAGTTCAGGTACTCCAGCGTGTCGGGCTGCGGAGAAAAATGCTCCTTCCAGTCCCACTCCTGCATCAGCTCCTTGGAGAAGGAGTAGCCGTAGGTCCAGCTTTCCGAATCGAAGCGGGCGCCGGGGTAGCGGTTCCAGTACCAGGTGCCGCCGACATTGGTGCCGGCCTCAAAGACACGCGCCGTCATGCCGAGTTCGCGCAGGCGGTAGAGCATGAACATGCCGGAAATGCCGGCGCCGACGACGATGGCGTCGTAGGTCTGGATTTCGCCTTCGGCGGGTCGTTCGGCCAAAACATTGGTGTCGGGCATGCGGAGGACTCCTGATCTTGCGGACGAGGCTACTGCTCAGTAGGTATCCCCGCAAGATCAGGAGTCCTTCAAATGCCCGACACCATGGTGGCCCCGTCCACCTCCGCCGAGACCACGACCTTCGACGCCATCGTCATCGGCGCCGGGATTGGGGGCATCTACCAGCTTTACCGCCTGCGGGAGCTCGGCCTGTCCGTCCGGGTGTTCGAGACCGGCGGCGGCGTGGGCGGCACCTGGTATTGGAACCGCTACCCCGGCGCTCGGTTTGACTCCGAAAGCTATACCTATGGCTACGCATTCTCCAAGGACCTGCTGAAGGAATGGAACTGGAGCGAGCATTTCGCGCCGCAGCCGGAAACCGAGCAGTATTTGAACCATGTGGTGGATCGGTTCGATCTGCGGCGGGATATTCAGTGCCATAGCCGCGTCGCCTCGGCCGCGTGGGATGAGGCTGCTCGGATGTGGGACGTTGTTTTGGATGACGGTCGCGCGTACCGCTGCCGGTTTTTGATCACCGCCGTGGGGCCGCTGTCGGCGGATACGCTGCCTCGGTTCGAGGGGATTGGGGATTTCCGCGGCCAGTCCTTCCACACTTACCGCTGGCCGCATGAGGCGATCGACTTCGCCGGCAAGCGCGTCGCGGTGATCGGCACAGGCGCCACCGGGGTGCAGGTGATCCAGACCATCGCCCCTCTGGTGGGGTCGCTGACCGTGTTCCAGCGCACCGCCAACTGGTGCACGCCGTTGCACAACAAGCGCATCACCGAGGAGGAGCAGGCGAAGATCAAAGCCGGCTACCCCGCGATGTTCGAACTGCTGCGCCAAACCCCCGGCTGCTACATCCATAACACCGACCCGCGCGGCACGTTCGAGGTTTCCCCGGAGGAGCGGGAGGCCTTCTGGGAGCGGCTGTACGCCGAGCCGGGCTTCAGCATCTGGATGGCGAATTTCCGGGATGTGCTGACGGATCTGAAGGCCAACGCGCTGTTCAGCGAATTCGTGGCTCGGAAGATTCGGGAGCGGGTGAAGGACCCGACTGTAGCCGAGAGGTTGATCCCCAAAGGCCACGGCTTCGGCACGCGGCGGGTGCCTCAGGAGACGGGGTATTACGAGGTCTACAACCTGCCGCATGTGAGGCTCGTGGATACGCGGGAGACACCGATCGTCCGTGTTACCGAGACCGGGATCGAGTGTTCCGATGGTGTGCGGGAATTCGACATCATCATCTATGCCACCGGGTTCGATGCCGTTCTGGGCTCATTCGACCGGATCGACGTCCGCGGGGTCGGAGGGCTGACATTGAAGGAGCATTGGGCGGATGGGCCGAAGACATACCTCGGGCTGATGTCCGCGGGGTTCCCGAATTTGTTGACGATCGTGGGGCCGCATAATGCCTCCACCCGTTGCAACATTCCGCGCTGTATCGAGCAGAATGTGGATTGGGCGTCGGATCTGATTCGTTACGCGGAGGAACATGGGATCAGGCGGTTTGAATCGACACAGGAAGCCGAGGCGGATTGGTCGCGGCATGTCGAGGAACTCGCGGCGGGGATGCTCTACACGCAGGTGGATTCGTGGCTGACGGGGATCAACACGAATGTTGAGGGGCGGAATGTGCGGCGGGTGCTGCAATACCAGGGCGGGGCGCCGCAGTACCGGGAACGGTGCGACGCGGTGGCGGCGGCTGGATATGAGGGAATGGTGTTGGGGTAGGGGAGCGGTTCGCACTGGTATCGTAACGGTCAGGGCTGAAGCGGTGGCGGCGCTGGGCGAATTTTCCAACGGAGGCGCGTGCGCGTTCGCAAGCGCTGGGTGGTGGAGCGAACCTTCGCCTGGCTGTACTAACCCCCTGCTTTAATCTTGTGAATTCCTTACAAAAATCTTCAGGTAGCGGGGACTACTGTATGCTTAAATTGGTGTTTATTCGGGAGATGGCATCTGTCCTCGCGAGCTTGCCTTCCCGCGGCGAAACGCGCGCGCACCACCGGCCTGGCGTCGTTGATATCGATCAAGGGCACCGTCAAATTCTTGCCTGTGGGATGACGAAGGGCCCGAGGGATTGACCGACGGCACTCGACCGGCGTGATCAAGCTGCCATGGCAACGCCGGTGACCTCGGTCCAGGAACGTCTCCCTCGAAACAATCCTTCCCCAGGCGGCCAGGACGGCTTCAAGGGAAACTCACAGCCGTTGATGCGTGAAAACGGCCGCATCGTCGGCCACCTGGAATCCTGGAATCAAGGGCTGTCGCTGAAATGCGTCCAGCCCTCTGAAGCGAACCCGAGTGCCTGGCCGAGATCGTCCAGCACCACCACGCCAGACTGGTCGGCCTCCGACGACACTACCATACGGCCGATTGGCGTGATCGGCACGCCAGACGATCGGGACAATTCAGCGACCCGGGCCTCCGCCCCCGGCGGCGCCGTGAACAGGATTTCGTAATCGTCACCACCCGTCAGTGCGATCGCGAGGCGTTGGGGATCGCCCGCAATTGCGGTGCAAGCGGCGGGCGACAGCGGGACCCAACGGGCTTCGGTGACCGCGGACAGGCCCGAAACAGAGCAGATATGCCGCAGATCGGCCACGAGCCCGTCTGAAACGTCGAGCCCCGCGGTCGCAATGCCGATCAGTTGTGGGCCCAAAGCGACACGCGGCCTGGGCAGGTGATAGCGATCGACAAGATACGCGGCCGAGGCCGCATCGAGCGCGGGCAGCGCGGCGCGCAATACCGACAGCCCGAGCGCGGCGTCGCCGATCGTGCCGGTGACAAAGACGGTATCGCCGGCTTGCGCGCCGCCGCGCCGGATGATCCGGCCAATCGGTGCCTCGCCAAAGGCGGTCACCGCGATCGTGATCGGGCCTGATGTCGAACTCATGTCGCCGCCGATCAGGTGCACGCCGTATTCCGCCTGGTCCTGCGAGAGGCCGGCGGCAAAGCCGGCAATCCACTCCTCCTGAACCGTATTCGGCAATATGAGGTCTAACAGATAGGCGCGAGGAACTGCGCCCTTGGCAGCGAGATCGGAGAGGTTTACGCGCAGGCCCTTGCGCGCGACAAGATCGGCCGGATCGTCGGGTAGGAAATCGATGCCGCCGACGATCACGTCAGTCTTCACCACGAGTTCGTTTTTGGGTGCCGGGCTGATCACGGCCGCGTCGTCGAGCAACCCATAGGCGCCAGGAAAACCCCGCGAGAGAGGTGCGAAATACCGCTCGATCAGCTCGAACTCGCCTGAAGGGCTCGGTTTCGGCGTCATCGCCTCACCCTCTCTCTATCGGCCCGCCGATTCAGTCTCGCGATATCAAGGCTCGATCCAGGTGTGGTCCTGAACCTCGATGACGCCGGGTGCCGACCAGGCCGCGTGCTCGACAAGGTCGCGCCAATACGGGACATACACCTTGCCGCGCAGAACGACACCGCCGCGCTCGTCACTGGAAGATTCACCGCGACGCGTCCAATACCCCGTCGCGGTTCAGCACTTCTCGAATCGCCCTGAAGCACGCAGTCTCGAACCCGATCAGCGTCAGCCCGACACGCTGGTCCGCGTCGAGGAGCCCGCCTTTGGCGGGAACAATGTCGCAATCCACTTCGTCCATCAGTCCGCAGGTCGCACACCGCTCGGATGTTCGCAAGACCGCCTGCGCTCAGGCGAAAATCCATGGCTCTACCCTCGCGATCGAAGTCGCGCCCGTCGAACAGGTCGTTCCGTTCAAGGAGTCCGATCATCGTACTGCTTTCAGCTTATCGGCACGCCGGAGGATAGAGGGGTGAGCAAGTTGTATTGGAGCCATGGTCGTTTCAATCAAAGCGTTCCACGCTCTTATTTCAATTTCGGTGGGTCCTCTTGCGTGCCAATTCACGCCTGTGCAGTCCCGGACCTATGGGATGGTCATGCTGGTCGCGGTGGCTTCGCGCATGGCATTCGCACGTTTGATCCAAACAAAGCCATCCCCACTCGACAGCACCGCGACATCGATCGCGCCGCCGACCGTATCCGCCATTTCGACCGACATCCGCAGCTTGAGGGCGGTCAGGCTCACCAGCGCTTCGGCCATGGTAGCCAGGCTGTGGCGCGGCAATGCTTCGACCGCTGTGATCAGCGGGTCTTGATAAGTCCCGGTGATGTCCTCGGCGAATGCCTTCTGGATATCCGCCACGATCCGCTTGCGACGCGCCGCGCCGACGCCACCCCTCGCCCGAGCGGGATCATGGGAGAGCGACCGCTCGATGATCCGGTACAACCTTTGCTCCAAACCCGGATCGATGCCGCGATAGAACAGGTCGACCATCTCGGTGACGCCAAATGGCGCAACGATCGAGGTGACCTCTCGGGTGACGCAGCCTTCGCCGACCTTGTAATAGCGCAGCTTTCCGGCGGCGATGGGGCCGACCTGAAACTCCTGCAGGACCGGAAATGGCTCTTCCTCGCCCATTCCGGCAAGCACAATGCCGCTTTGAACGTCGGGATGCACCCAGGCGCGGTCATACATCAGTCCGATTGCAGTGCGGAATTTCTGCTTGAACTCCTTGGAAATCCGGAAGGGTCGAAAGAATTCCCCCTCCAGCTCATCCAGCACCGGGCCGTATGCCTCAATCACCGTGTCCGCGTAGCCACCGCCGAGTTCCAGTGCCGGCAATTGCCGCCAATTGGCGATTTCCCGCGCCAGCAACCGGCCGAGGAACTGCGACGCCTGTCGCGAGGACCCCTTGGTATCCCCGCCGAGGCGATGCGCGAGCGGCTCCAGGAACATCTCCTTCCAGTAGCGGCGCACCGAGGCGCGAAACCAGTCCGCCTGCAGGGACGTTGGAAACAGGTTCGGCGATGCCTCCACCGCCCGAAAGAAGTCCTCGGCGTATTGCTCGAGCCGTGGAAATTTTCGTCCGTCGGACTCACGGATATAGGTCTTGATGATAGTTTCCCACGGCATGTCCATCAGTTCGGCGGCACCAGACAGCATAAGGCCCACTGGCGGGAGTTGGGAGATCTGAAAGAGCTTCTCCGCCGCGCGGTAGATCTTCTGTCCCTTGCCGAACGTGGCAGCACTGTCGGCGGCCAGGGCGATGCCGGTCTTGTTCATTACGGCGACTTGACACGTCATGGCGTTGTCCTGCTCCCCCGGTGCACGTCCATAGCATTGGCTCGCACATGCAGGATATGACAAGGTCCTTTCAGCAGCGGTTCTCAATGCGGATGAGTCGCAATCACACGACCGCCGTCGCGCAACGTTAAGCGGGTCTGGATGCACCCGTTCATACGCCAATCAGGTGGTGAGTCGCAAAAGTCACACCTGACGGTCAATCGTTCGAAGCGC
>CAIYDT010000106.1 GCA_903924985.1 uncultured Acetobacteraceae bacterium | reverse complement strand
GATCCAACAGGTCGCGCCCTACGCACGGGTTCCCCAGCACCACGATCGCATCGTCCACCAGGATGCCGATCGCGAAGATCAGCGCGAACAGGCTGACGCGATTGATCGTGTACCCCATCAGGCGCGCGCCGAAGAGCGTCAGCAGGATCGTCGTGGGGATCACCACCAGCGTCACCAGGGCTTCCCGCCAGCCGATCGCGAAAGCGATCAGCACCACGATGGAGACGGTGGCAAGGCCGAGGTGGAACAGCAGCTCGTTCGCCTTGTCGTTGGCGGTGCGGCCATAGTCGCGGGTGATCTCGACGCGCAGGTCGCTCGGGAGGAGTTGCGCGCGCAACGCCTGCACCCGATCGACGATCGCCTGGGAGACGACCACCGCGTTGGCACCGGCGCGCTTGGCCAGGGCCAGGCTGACCGCCGGCCCGCGCTGCCAGCCATCCGCGGCCGGGGCAAAATTCCACACCCGGCTTTCCGCCGCACCCGGCCCGATCACCACGCTGGCCACGTCGCGCACGTAAACCGGACGCCCGTCGCGGGTGGTGAGCAGCAACAGGCCGATGTCCGGCACGCCGCGCAGCGTCTGGCCGGCGGCCAGTGTGCGCATCGTCCCCGCATCGCGCACGCTGCCGGCGATGAAGGCGCGGTTCGCATCGCGGACCTTGCCGATGAGCTGCTGAAGCGTAACGCCGAACAGGGACAGTTTCTCGGGATCCGGCTCGACACGGATTTCCTCCGGGCCGGCGCCGACCAGGTAGCTGGTGCCGATGTCCTCGACCTTGATCAGCTCGCCGCGCAGTTTGGCGACGACGTCATAGAGATCCTTGTCCGTCCACCGTTCGGCTGCTTGCGGCACCGCCGAGAGCGTCAGCACCACCACCGCCACGTCGTTGATGCCGCGGCCGACGATCAGCGGCTCGGGGATACCGATGGGAATTTTGTCGAAATTCGCGCGGATCTTGTCGTTCACTCGCAGGACCGCGTCGTCCTCGTTGGTGCCGACGTTGAAGCGCACCGTGACCACGGCGCGGTCGTCCTGGGTCTGGCTGTAGACGTGCTCGACGCCGCCGATCGCCTTGACGATCGCCTCCAGCGGCTTGGTCACCAGTTCCACCGCGTCGGGCGCCTTCAGCCCGTTGGCCTGCACCACGATATCGACCATCGGCACGCTGATCTGCGGCTCTTCCTCGCGTGGGATGGTGAACAGGGCGACCAAGCCGGCGGCCAGTGCCGCCAGCAGGAACAGCGGCGTCAGCGGCGAACGGATCGTCCCGCCCGTCAGCCGGCCGGACAGACCGAGGTTCACGGCCGCACCAGCACGTCACCGGCCGACACGCCGGACAGCAGTTCCAATCCATCCGGCATCGCCGGCGCCGGCCGCTCCTGGCCGCGCTGCACCGGCACCTCGGTCGTGCCGCCACCAGTACGGCGAAGCCGCACGTAATCGAGACCGAAGCGGGTTTCCACGAAACGGCCGGGGACCACGTAGCCTGGACGAGCACCAGCATCGATCCAGACCCGGACGCGATCGCCGACGAAATAGGAACCGAGATCGGTCACCACGGCGTCTGCCACCACGCGGCCCTCCTGGATTTGCGGGTAGATCAGCGTGATCGCACCAACCGCCCCCCGTTCGGTGCCAAGCTGCCGCGCATCGAGCCGGATCGGATCGCCGGTCTTGAGCGACACCGCGTGCCGCTCCGGGATGCGCAGGCGCAGCATGAACGGCTGTTCGCCGATGGTGGCGATCGTGTCGCCGTTCAGGACCACGGTGCCCCTGGTCAGCGGCACGGTTAGCACCCGGCCCGCGACCGGCGCCAGCACCTGGCCTTCCCGCAGGTTCTGCTGCGCAACCGAGCGCTCCGCGGTGCGGGCATGCAGGGCAGATGTGGCGACGTCCACCGCGGTGCGCGCCTGGTCCATCGTGGTGCGCGCCCCCGCGCCCTGGCGGACCAGGGTCTCCGCGCGGGTCAGGTCGGATTGCGCCTGCGCAAGTTGCGACTGAAGCCCGGCGATCTGCGCATCCAGCGCGTTGATCTGCAGCAGTTGCTTGTCGTCAACGACCACGGCGATGACCTGCCCAGGCTTCACCACATCGCCCTGGCGCACCGACAGGCTGGCGACGGTGCCGCCGATGCGCGCCCGCGCCAGCACGACGTTGGAGCTTTCCACCGTGGCGAACACCGCCTTCTGGTCGGCGAGTTCGGCCTGACGGACTGTGAAGTCCGGTTCGGTTTGCGCCATCGCGGCAATCCCGGCGGCAAGAAGCACGGTCGCAGCCAGCATGCCGCGCATCAACGTGCGGTGCCACGCTTGCCGGTTCCAGCCTGAACGAGCGTTCGCGCGTGGAATCATCTTGGTGTCCTGTACACTTGCTGGATGGGAGCCTGGCATGCCGGGACGTTGCAGGATCAAGCGATGAGCCAGCGCGCAACGTCTTCCGCCCGCGGCATGCCACCGGCATGCACCAGCCTGCCGTCGATGACGATGCCTGGCGTCGACATCGCGCCATAGCCGGCTATGGCCGCGTAGTCGGCAACCTTATCGACCGAGATCGGTACGCCGAGCCGGCTTGCTTCTGCTTCGATCGTCGCCGCGGTCGCAATGCAGCGCTTGCAGCCGGATCCAAAAACCTTGATGTTCTTCATGACACACCTCGTCAGTTGAACAGAGCGTTGAACAGAAATCCCACCGTCAGGATTCCCACCGCCGCTCCTTTACCCAGCAGCGCCTCCACCACAGGAATGATGCCGGCGGCATTCGAGTACATCGGCACGCGGATCAGCACGACGCCCATCGCGAACACGATGAGTGTGAGCAGCAGCAGAATTTTCGGCGTGTCATAGGCGAAGAACGCCACGGCGTCGTACAGCCGGGTGCCCGGAGGTATCGCCGCTATGGCAACCACCCACGCCGAGAATGACGTCAGCTGGCTGTTGACCAGCGCCCAGATGACAAGCCCGGCGACCACGCCAGTGAGCGACCTGGCCGCATGGTGATCTTCCGTCCGCGTGAGGCTGTGCATGATGTCGGCCTTGGTTTCCCGCGCGCGACGATGCGGGTGAACGACTTATTTCCGATCCACCACCGCGCCGGTGTTGGGATCCAGCGTGACCGTTGGGAACCGTGCGTGCTTCCACGCCAGGATGCCGCCCTTCATGTGCGCGGTGATCGGCACGCCGGCCTCGATGCATTTCGCCACAGCCATGGCCGAGCGTTTTCCGGAACCGCAATGCAGCACGACCGGGTGCTCACCCACCGGTAGTGCCGCCGGATCAAAGGTGGAAAGCGGATACAACAGCGCGCCATGGATGCGCTCGGTCACGTATTCCTGTGGTTCACGGACATCGATAAGGACGATGTCATGCCTCAGCAACGCGTGGTGAACGTCTGACGGGGTCATTTCCCGCAGATGTGGCTTGGCATGCATGATCGGCTCCTGCACATATAAAAAACCGGGCGCTGCCTTCCGCGGCAGCGGAGTGAAGTGCTGACCACAAGGTGGAGCATTGATCTCGCTCAATGCTCGGCGCAGCGATCAGGGTACCGCCTCCCCTGTGCGAGCCGGTGAATCGCACAGGAGGGCGGGCTTGCAGAAGATCTCGAACAGCGTCTCCAGCACCCGCTGCGCCGCCGGGCTGGCAACCGCGTACCAGATGGTTTGCCCCTCGCGGCGCGCCCGTACCAGCCCGTCCCGCCGCAACAGCGACAGATGCTGCGACACGGTAGAATCGCGCAGACCGAGGAAATCAGCCAGATCGCCAACCGACCGCTCAGCCTTGGTCAACTGACACAGGATCAGCAGCCGGTGCCGATTGGCGAGTGATTTCAATAGCTCACTCGCCTGCTCAGCCGCAGCTTCCATCTGACCGGGGTCCATGGGCATCGACGTCATATTTTCCATATTGCGTATTTACGATGATACGAATATATATGTCAAGGCCGTTGGCGCGGATGTATCGTGCCCGGAGGAAGCAAATGGGCCAAATCGAGGCACCTGACCGTCCGAACGTCCCCAGGCTCAAACAACCCGCTGAGGGGTAGAGACCATGCCCAGCGCTACACGGATCGTCTGCCCCAGCTGCGACGCGCTGAACCGCATCCCGGTGTTGCTGGACGTCTGGGCGCGTTGGTGCGGCCCGTGCCGGACGATGGCGCCGCACTTCGCCCGCGCGGCGGCAGCCCTGGAACCCCACGTACGCCTGCTGAAACTCAATGCCGACGAGGCACCCGGTATCTGCGCCTGCCTTGGCGTTCGCAGCATCCCGGTGCTGTTCTTGTTGCAGGACGGCAAGCCGATCGCGCAATCCACCGGTGCAATGAACGCCGAGTCCATCGTCCGATGGACCCGTGACCATTTGTCCCAACCCAGTCACTGACAAGGAATGACACTCATGTCGATCGACCGAGCCGTCCTCGCTTTCGCCGGCGTCATGGTCCTGGCCAGCGCGCTGCTGACCTGGCTGGTCAGCCCCTGGTGGCTGCTGCTGACCGCCTTCGTCGGCGCCAACATGATCCAGGCCAGCATCACCGGTTTCTGCCCGGCAGCGATGGTGTTCAAGGCAATGGGCGCGAAACCCGGCTGCGCCTTCGAGTGACCGGAACCCGTCCGGGGACACGCAAGGACCAAGAACTGGGCCGAACTGGCGGCGGGCCTTTCCGCGCTTGCCCAGGCCGGGCTGAAGGCGAATGGGCTGGACACCAAGACCAAGGAGCTGATCGCGATGGCGATCGCTATCGCGACGCGCTGCGACGGCTGCGTGGCGTTCCATGCCGAAGCCGCACTGAAACAGGGCGCCTCCCGCGCCGAGGTGCTCGAGACGGTGGGCATGGCGATCTACATGGGCGCCGGACCCAGCGTGATGTACGCCGCGCAGGCGTTGGCAGCGTTCGGCCAGTTCAGCGCTGCCGCCGCACCGCGGCCACCCGGAATGGCGCGAGGGCCAGCGCATGGAGCGCCAGGACTGGGATCGCGGCCGGCGCGTTGACCATAGGGAGGCGCGGCTGCGCCAACCCCCGGAGGGCTACGAATGGCGGGAGATCGACGGCCGCTTCGTGCTGGGGGCCATCGCCACCGGCATCATCGCCGACATCATCCTGAACGCTCGGTAATCGGCGTTGCCGCGCGCCGCGCCGCGTAAAGGGCCAACCTTTTCGCGGCGACCGGCGCTTCCGAGGCAGCGAGTTCGGCTGCCGTCGCGGGCAGCTCCGCCGCCCTGTGGCAAGCCGTGAAGTGCCCCTCTGCCGACAGTGTCAGCACAGGCATCTCCACCCGGCAGCGGTCCACCACGAAGGGGCACCGCGTATGAAACCGGCACCCGTCCGGCGGGTTCATTGGGCTGGGCACATCTCCTGTGGCAACCACATGTGCCCGATCCCGCCGCGGATCGGGCCGCGGGATCGCCGCCAGCAGGGTGCGCGTGTAAGGGTGGCGTGGGTTCGCGAACATTGCGGCGGCCGGGCCGATCTCCACGATCTGCCCGAGGTACATCACCGCTACCCGGTCCGCCATGTGCTTCACCACCGCCAAATCATGGGCGATAAACAGGTAGGAGAGCCCCAACTGCCGCTGAAGATCCTTGAGCAGATTGATCACCTGCGCCTGCACAGACACATCCAGGGCCGACACCGGCTCATCGCACACGATCAGCGCCGGCTCCACGGCCAAGGCGCGCGCGATGCCAATGCGCTGGCGCTGCCCGCCGGAGAACTCGTGCGGGTAGCGCTGCGCGTGGTAGTCAGCCAGCCCGACCAGCCGCAGCAGGTCCGCCACCCGAGCCTGTCGGGACGCGGCATCGCCGATCCCATGCACGATCAGGGGCTCTTCCAGGATGTCCCCTACCGTCATGCGTGGGTTCAGGGAGGCGAAAGGGTCCTGAAACACGATCTGCATGCGCTTGCGCAGCGCCCGCAACGGCTCGCCGGTCATGGCGGTGATGTCCACGCCCTCGAACCAGACGGAGCCGGCGGTCGGTTCGATCAGGCGTAGCACCAGGCGGGCGGTGGTGGACTTGCCGCAGCCGGACTCGCCCACCAGCGCCAGGGTCTCCCCGCGCTCCAGTTTGAACGACACGCCGTCCACCGCCCGTACCACCCCGGCCGCTCGGCTGAACACCAGGCCGCGCTTGACCTCGTAGTGGCGGGTCAGCCCCGCGACCTCCAGCAGCGGCTCGGTCATAGCGCTTCCACCGGGGCACGAAAGCACGCAACCATGTGGTCCTGGCCCAGCAGCCGCAATGGTGGGGGCGCCACCGTGCAGGCCGCGTCGGCGAACACGCAGCGCGGGTGAAACCGGCACCCGGGCGGCGGGTCGAAGGGCGGCGGCACCGTGGCCTCGATGGCCAGCAGCCGGTCAGCCGTGGTCTCGATGCGAGGGATCGAGCCAAGCAGGCCGAGCGTATAGGGGTGCTGCGGGTCGTCGAAGATGGCGGCGGCGGGGGCGCGCTCTACCACCTTGCCGGCGTACATCACCGCGATCTCGTCCGCCATTTCGGCGACCACGCCCAGGTCGTGGGTGATCAGGACGATGGCCATGCCGGACTCGCGTTGCAGCCCGCGCAACAGGTCCAGGATTTGGGCCTGCACGGTGACGTCCAACGCGGTGGTGGGTTCGTCGGCGATCAGCAGATCAGGCTCGCAGGCCAGCGCCATGGCGATCATCACCCGCTGGCGCATGCCGCCGGACATCTGGTGCGGGTATTCCCCGAAGCGGCGATCCGGCGCGGGGATGCGCACTCGGTCCAGCGCCGCCACCGCGCGCTTGCGCAGATCGGCCGAGGATGCCCCAGGATCGTGCGCCCGCATGGCTTCGACGATCTGCTCCCCAGCGGTGTAGACCGGGTTGAGGCTGGTCATCGGCTCCTGGAAGATCATCCCAATGCGGCGCCCGCGGATGGCCCGCATCTCCGGTATGGGCAAAGTCAGTAGGTCGCGTCCATCGAACTGGATGCGCCCCGCCGCGATCTGCCCGGGGGGCGGAACCAGGCGCATGATCGACAGGGACAGGACGGACTTGCCGCAGCCGGACTCGCCCACGATCCCCAGGGTCTTCCCGCGCGCCACCGACAGATCGACACCATCGACCGCCGCGACATCGCCATTGGGCGTGCGGAAGACCGTCCGCAGCCCCTCGATCTGTAAAAGGTCCGGGCGCAACAGGTCGGTCACGTCAGCTACGGTAGTCTGACGCCCCGCCTTCGATCAGTTGCAAGGCGGCATCCCATACCATGTCGTAGTGCGCCGCATCGCTTTCGAAGCTGTGGAACTGGTCGGAGGTGTGCCGGCACACCTCGTGTGGCGGCAGCACGATCTCCCGCCCCTGGGACAGCGCCGCGACCTGAGCCGAGCAGGCGCGTTCCAGCATGTAGATCATGTGAAAAGCCTCGGCGATGGAGCTGCCGCCGACCAGCAGGCCATGGTTGCGCAGGATCATGGCCTTGTGTGGGCCGAGGTCCCGCACCAGCCGGTCCCGTTCCGCCAGGTCCAGCGCGATGCCCTCATACCCGTGGTAGCCGATGCGTCCGTAGAATTTCTGCGCGTGCTGCGACAGCGGCAGCAGCCCTTCCTTCATGGCGGACACGGCGATTCCAGCCGAGGTATGTGTGTGGATGACGCACATCAGATCGGGGCGCGCCATGTGGATGGCGGAATGAATGGTGAAACCGGCGGCGTTCACCTTGCGGGTGGAAATGTCACCTTCTTCGACCACGTTGCCCGCGGTGTCGATCTTCACCAGGTCGGACGCCCGCATCTGGTGGAAATTCACCCCGAACTTGTTGATCAGGAAATGGTGATCCGGCCCCGGTAGGCGGGCGCTGAGGTGGGTGTAGATGAAATCCGTCCAGCGGTGGTGCGCTACCAGCCGGTACAGCGCCGCGAGGTCGCAGCGGATGGCCCATTCCGTCTCCGACACGCCATGCAGGGCGGCCGGCATCGTGGCGATGTTCATCGGCGGAACTCCGTCAGTATCAAAAAAGCTTTTCCTTGGGGCCGTATTGCACCACCACATCCGTCGGATCGGCAAGGTTCAACATCGCGCGCGCACGCTCATCCAAGGTGTCGGGATCGAGGTGGGACGCCTGTAGCCCAGCTACCCGCCGCGCCCACCCATCCCGTTCCGCTCGGGCCGAGGCGTTGTCAGACTGCACCTGACGCAGCATTTCCTGCCGTTCGGCGTTCGCCACCAAGCCGTGGTTGCCCTGCGTCACGTTCCATCCGAAATAGGCGGCGACGGACAGGAAGAAGACCGGTGCGAGCACCGCCCTTACCCGTCGCTTGACACTCAGCCAGAAACCCATCGACCCGCCTTTTACCCGATTCGCGACATTAACCCGAGCACACGGGGAATTGAAAGAGTCCGCCGCGATTTAGCCGGACTATCGCCACGATTAATTGTCATACCCCTCGCTACCGGCTAACCGATCTGGGCCGGATGGAGGGTACCATGAAGACACGTTCTCTTGTTCTGGCCGTTCTGGGTTCGGTGTTCTTCCTCAGCGCCGCCGCTCCGGCCTTCGCGGATTACGATGATTGGCGCCGTCATGAGCGGCGGGAGCACGAATGGCGGGAGCACGAATGGCGCGAGCATCACCGGTATCGCCCCGAGTATTACGCCGCGCCCCCGGTCTATTACGCCCCACCGCCGGTGTATTACGCGCCGCCGATCATCGGTTTCGGCTTCAACATCCGTTAGTCCTCTGGCACGGGGGGAAAGTGCTGCGGCGCCTCCCCCCTGTCCCGCATGCCGTAGTCGCGCATGACGGCGACGTCGGTGCGGTGTGTTTCACCTGTTGGCTTCCATGTGGCCATGGCCTCGGCGTCCCGCCAGGTCAGCAGCATCAACGTGGCGCCGGGGACGGTGACGCCGTCGAACATATCCCAATCGGCCTCGGCTGCGGGCACCTCTGACGATGGGTTTTCCATGACCGTGACCGCTCGGCTGCCGCCGGCGCCCGACACTTCCCCCACCCGTAGCCGGTAGTCGCTGAATACCTGGTTACGCCCGGCTGCCTGGACCGCGTGGTGCAACCCGTGGGATCGCCATTGGATCAACGCTTGTTCGTCCCGCCAGTATGACAGCGATAGCAGCGTGCCCGGCCGGGTGCGGCTGGCGAAGCGGCGGTTGTCCAGGAAGCCGTCGATCTTCACCAACGCCGGCCGCAATGAAGCGGCGTGGGCGAGGTACTCGTCCCAGCATTCGGCTTTCAGGGTGACTTCGAACAGAACGGCCCACATAAGCGCAATCTGGGCGCGCTGGCCGATGTTCGGCAAGGCCCGATCGTTCGGCCGCGACCGAAGCATTCCGACGCTGCACCGATGCCCGGAACCGCATAGAATGACGCCCATGAGCGGCACCACCCATCTGGCCACCGTCGCCGCCCTGCTGGGCGACCCGGCCCGCGCCAACATCCTGATCGCGCTGTTCGATGGGCGCGCGCTCACGGCCAAGGAGTTGGCCTTCGCCGCCCGCGTCACCCCGCAAACCACCAGCGGCCACCTGGGTAAACTGATCGACTCAGGCCTTCTGTCGATGGAAAAGCGAGGCCGGCACCGGTATTTCCGGTTGGCAACCCCGGCCGTGGCACAAATGCTGGAGAGCATCATGGCGGTCAGCGGCCCCGAACCACCCCGCACGTGGCGGGGAGGGGAAGCGCTGCGCAACGCCCGCACCTGCTACGACCACCTGGCGGGCCGACTGGGCGTGGCCCTGGCCGATTTTCTTGTCCGTGCCGACCATGTCGCGCTTTCACCCGATGGTGGGGAGGTCACGGTGTCCGGGGTCGCCTTCCTCCAGGCCTTCGGTGCCGAAGCGGTGCCCGGCAAACGGGCGTTCTGCCGCCCCTGCCTGGATTGGAGCGAGCGCCGCCCGCATTTGGCCGGCCGGGTCGGCGCGGCACTGGCCTGCCGGTGCTTCGACCTCGGCTGGGTGGTGCGGCAGAGGGATACCCGCGCGGTGGGGATTACCCCAGCCGGGCGGGTCGGCTTCGCGCGAGAGTTTGGATTCGACGCGCATTTCCGCCCATAGTGGCGGTCTGAACCATCCAGGAAACGCCGACCGATGCTAGCCGCCGCTTTGGCCCGCCTTTGCGCCGGCCGCTTGCACTACGCCTGGATCGCCCTCGGGGTCAGCTTTGTCGTCATGATGGGCGCGGTGGGGGTACGCAGCGCGCCCGGCGTCATTATCGTGCCGCTGCGGGACGCGTTCGGATGGGACGTGGCCACCATCTCCGGCGCGATCTCCCTTAACTTGCTGCTGTTAGGGCTGGTCGGACCGTTCGTCACCGGACTGATGGAGGTCATCGGGCTCAAGAACACTATGTTGTGCTGCCTGGGGGTTTTGCTGGCCGGGACCGGGCTCTCGGTCTTTATCTCCCAGCCCTGGCAACTGTTCATGACCTGGGGGGTGATGATCGGCATCGGGGTGAGCGGGGGCGCCATGGGCATGGCCGCGGCGGTGGCCAACCGGTGGTTTACCGCCCATCGCAGCCTGGCGATGGGCATGCTGATCGCTGCCAACGCCGCGGGGCAGCTGGTGTTTTTGCCCATCCTGGGCCGGGTGGCGCAGGATCACGGGTGGCGCGCGGTGTCCCTGACCGTCACGCTGGTGGTGGCCTGCCTGCTGCCGGTCGTCTTCTTCCTGCTGCCGGAATCGCCCCGGTCCTTGGGGTTAACGTCGCTGGGTGGCGGTTTGGAGCCAGTCGCCGCCCCGCGCCGCGCCGGCAACCCCTTTCTGGTGACGCTGCAAGGCCTGGTGGCGGGCGCCAGATCGGTGGATTTTTGGCTGATCGCCGGCAGTTTCGCGATCTGCGGCTTCTCCACCGCCGGGCTGGTGGGCACCCATTTCATCACCTATTGCGTGGACGAGGGCTACTCCCAGGCGGCGTCCGCCAGCCTGCTCGGCTCACTGGGGGTGTCCAGCCTGCTCGGGTCCATTGCGTCTGGATGGCTCACCGACCGCTGCGACGCACGCCTGATGCTGCTTGGGATCTTCGTGTTGCGGGGGGTGTCGCTGATGCTGCTGCCCTACAGCGGCTTCGACATGCTCAGCCTCACCGCCTTCGCCGTGTTCAACGGGGTGGAGTGGGTCGCGACCGTGCCCCCGATCGTGAAACTGCTGAACGAGGTGTTCGGGAGGGAACGCGCCCCGGTGCTGGTGTCCTGGGTCTATGCCCTGCACCAGGTCGGCAGTGCTCTGGCGGCAATGGGGGCAGGGGTGCTGCGGGAGGCATCCGGCTCCTATTTGCCCGCGTTTCTGGCCGCCGGGGTGGCGTGCCTGCTGGCAGCGTGGCTGGTGATGCGGATCGGGCGGGGCGCGGCGGTGGCAGCATGACCGACGCAGCGTTGGTGGCGCTGGCCTGGCGGCTGAACCATGCGCGCGATTACGACGGGGCGATCGAGGCGCTGGCGGACCCAGCCTCCGCCTCCGCGTTCAATGCTCGGGGCTTCGCCTATAACGGGCGGAAGGAATACGAACGGGCAAAGCCGGACCTGGATGAGGCGATCCGGTTGGACCCGGGGTTGGCGGATGCGTTCAACAACCGCGGTTATGCCTTCAACGGGCTGCGGTTTTTCGACGGGGCGATTGCGGCGTTGACCGAGGCAATTCGCCTGCACCCGGGGTTTGCCGACGCCTTTAACGGAAGGGGTTTTGGTTATTGCGGGCTGGAGCAATTCGAACGCGCCGTCCTGGACTTCGATGTGGCGTTGCGCTTGCAGCCCGACTTCGCCTCCGCCCACTACAACCGGGCCCGAGCACATGCCGCGCTTGGCCAGCCCGAGGCAGCGGAGCGGGATTTCAATGCGGCGATACGGCTGAATCCAAGATACGAAGCGTTGTCGTTTGGTGGTGCCGGTCATTCTCTTCGCGTCACGGCGGGCGAAGGCCGCACCCACGACTGCCGACAAAAATCCCAAATGACAACTGTTAATATTGACCGGTTTGAATGAGAACTGAAAGAATTCCAGACGCGCCCTATGCCTTCACCTCACCTCGTAATTCCGCAAAAAATCCTCCGGTGCCGGCATCGTAGCCCACTGCGACAACGCCTCCGGAGAGGCCGCTGCGTACTCAACCTCCCAAGCGCCATTCTCCGGAATGAAGTCGATATCCCAGAAGAACTCATGCAACCCCATCCAGGGGTCGCGCACGTAGTGAAAATAATTCGACCCATAAATATGCCGCCCAACCCCCCAGGCATCCTGATACCCAGCCCCAACCATCCGCTCGGCGCATAATTGCAACTGATCCAGGTTGCCCATCTCCCACGACAAATGGTGCAGCCCCGGCGCCTCGCTGGTGGCCAAGGCCAGGGTATGGTGGTCGCTGTCCCCGCCGCACCGCAAGAACGCCGCCAACTTGTCCCCTATCCGGTCGGATAACTTCATCCCCAGCACATCGACGTAAAACCGAATATCCGCGTCGATATCGGTGGTGAATTTTAACAAATGTCCGAGCGCCCGAGGCCGCGAGTCGACCGCTCGGTTCGGTGCTCCGCGCCGCCCGAGCCTCATGAAGGGCTGCCCGGGATTGTTGATCTCCACTGCCGGCCGCCGTTGCGTCGCTGGCTCCGCCGCTATCAGATTGACCAGAACCCCATCGGGATCGCGGAACCAAACCCCATCACGCGGCACGCCAGCCGGCGGGTCTGTCAAAGCCGAACCAAGCCGAGCGGTCAGGTCTGGCAACTCGGAGGCCCGCGTGCCCCAACAGACCCAGGCGAGAGATTTGCGTTCGCCTGGGATCAGCATCAGTTGGTCCTGATCGCGGCCAGGGCAGCGGAACACGATGTCCTCGCCCTCGGACCGCCCCTCGAGGCCCAGTGTGGTGAAGAAGCGACGCCCGGCCAGAAGGTCGGGCACGGTCAGTGCGACGTGTTGCAGCGATCGAATCAAGACGGCCTCCCAGGCTACCATAGCTTGTCATTCAGGCAGCATGCCGGCCCGACCCCATTGATTTAGATCAAGCCGCCGCCATTGCCACCCACCCACAAACCTGGAATCCTCCCGCCATACCGGAGGAAAACGCCACCATGATCGAACGGACCATCGACATCGCGACCAAAGACGGCGCGATGGAGACCTTTATCACTTACCCCGACCGCGGTGGCCCGCATCCTCCGGTGCTGATGCTCATGGACGCCCCCGGCATCCGGGAGGAGCTGTACGATATGGCGCGCCGCCTCACGACCTGCGGCTACTACGTTCTGCTCCCCAACCTTTATTACCGTGCCGGCAAGGACACCAAATACACCTCGGACGTCCTGGTAAAAGGCAGCGCCGAACAAGCCCGCATGCGCTCGGTACGCACGAAAATGACCATCCCGCCGGTGATGGACGACGTCGCCGCGATGTTCGCCTTCATCGACGCCGATCCCGCCGCCAAGAAAGGCCCGGTCGGCACGCACGGCTATTGCATGAGCGGGCCGTACTCCCTCGCCGCCGCTGCGCGCTACCCGGATCGTATCGCCGCCGCCGCGTCGTTCTACGGCACCTGGCTGGTCAGCGAGAACGAAGAAAGCCCGCATTTGACATTGGAGAAAGCCAAAGGCGAGCTCTACATCGGTTGCGCCGAGCACGATGAGCTGGCACCGCTGCCGATGGTGGCCGTACTGAAGAAGCTGTTCGATGCGTCGGGCAACGGCGGGGAGCTTGAGATGTACCCCGGCGTCCACCACGGCTTCGCTTTCCCGCAACGGTCCGTCTACGACAAGACGGCGGCGGAACGGCACTGGGAACGGCTGATCGCGCTCTATCGCCGCCGTTTGGGTTAGGTGCGGCACATGGCGGAAAAGAAGCAGGGGATCACACCCTATGTGATCCTGATCGTCGCTCTGACCTTTTTGTGCAACGTTTTCCTGGGCGAGGAAACGCGTGCCCTCGGCCTGTCGGTGCCGTTCATCATCAAGGAGTTCGGGATCAAGGGCACCGACCTGGGATTCGCGCAAACCATCGCCGGCTGGGTGGGCATCGCCGGTTGGTTCGGCATGCTGCTGATCGCCGACGGGCTGGGGCGCAAGCCGGCGTTCCTGGCTGTATTGCTTGGTTATACCATTACCGCCCCATTGATCGGTTTCGCGGGAAACTTCGTGCAACTGAGTTCGCTGCTGGCACTGGCCGCCATTCCGCGCAACACCGGCACCATCAACTACATGCTGCTGGCGGAAACCGTTCCGCCGAACATCCGAGCCTTCGTGCTGTCGTTCCTGAACAGCAGCGTGGTGCTGGCTTATATGGTGACGGCCTTGCTGGCCGGCTGGATGGTGCCGAAATTCGGCTGGCGGTCGTTATTCTACATCGACGCGTTGTGCGTGTTCGTGCTGGTCGTCGCCTGGTGGAAAATGCGCGAGACGGACTCGTTCCTGGCGGCGCGCGCTCACCGCGAGAGCCAGGGAAAGCGGCAGCGGCCGGACCTGTTGCTGCCATGGAAGAAGTATCCTGGGCGGGCGTTCCTGGGGTTTTGTATTCAGGTGGTGTATCTGGGGGCCTATCCGTCGTTCTCCCCTTGGCAGACGGCCTGGTTGGTGAATGAGGTGAAGCTGCCTTACGTGCAGTCCACCGACTGGGTGGCGATCTGGCTGGGGTGTTCGGCGATCGCGTATTGGCTGTGCGGCTGGATGTCGAACCAATTCGGCAAGAAGCTGGCGGTGCCGCTGTTCGCGGGGTTGGGCGGGTGCTTCTTCCTGGCGATCATCTTCGGCACCTGGACTCAGAACGAGATCTTTTGGCTGGGCCTCGGCCTGAATTTCTTCGTCACCGGGCACTACGGTTCGGGCAGCTACGCCTATGTGAATGAGCTGTTTCCGGCGCAAATCCGCGGCTCCGTGCAGGCCAGCTTCGCGGTGGTCGTGGGGTTCGCGGTCAGTTTCGTGCCGACCATCCCACCCTGGATCGCCGGCAACGCGATGGATCACATCTCCCGCGGGTTCGTCTTCCCCATGGTATTGACCTTTGCCGCGGCGGGCATTTTCCTGTTTATCGCCCCGGAAACCGCGCGTAAGAAACTGGATGACGTCGTCGAGGAGGCGACCTGACCATGACCTCCATGGAACTGTGGAACCACTGCGAGAACCCGTACCCGTTTGTGCCGGCGGAGGTCTTGGACGCCGCCGATTCGGTGCGCGCCAGCCTGCCGAACAAATACTGCGACCCTGAGATCGCGGCGCGTTTGTACGACGAGATTTGGGAGGAATATCGCCTCTGCGACGATATCGGCCTACACATCGTCACCAATGAGCACCATTCCGGGATCAACAATCTCTGGGCCGCCAGCCCGGTGATCACCGGCATTGTCGCCAACATGACTCGCAAGGTCCGCATTCTGTCGCTGGGGACCCTGGTCACGGTGCGCCCAGACCCAGTGCGGGTGGCGACGGAATACGCCACCATCGACGTGATTTCAAAAGGACGGTTGGACATCGGGTTTGTCAAATCCGGCGCCACCGAAATGGTATCGGGCAACGCCAACCCCATGCATATCCGGGAGCGCGAGTGGGAGGCGATCGACCTGATCGAGAAGTCGCTGACGTCGCATGACGGGCCTTTCAGCTGGGAGGGCAAGTTTTTCACTCATCCGCACGTCAATATTTGGCCACGCCCGTACCAGACTCCGAGGCCGGACTTTTGGGCGGCGACGTCCGATTTGCCGACCTGCGCCGAACTGGGGCGTAGGGGGTACGTGAACACGTTGTTGTTTGGCGGCTACGAACGCACCCGCAAGGCGTATGAGGCATATAAGGACGCCCGCTCCGCCGCTGGCTTGCCGAAAGCGGGGGAGGACCGGTTCAGCTACATGGCGTTCTGCTACGTCGGCGACACCGACGAGGAAGCCATGCGCATCGGCCAGAAAATCCCCTGGTTCCTGACGGTCAGCATCAAAAGCGCGCCGCAATTCTCCAAATTCCAGCCCGGTGCGGTGGCGCCGGAGATGGCGCCGGCGGCGTGGCGGGGAGGGGCCTCCAAGCGCCCCACCGACCTGAGCGTGGCCAGCCTGATCGCCCAGGGGCAGATGTTCTGCGGCAACCCCGACACCGTCGCTCGGCAAATCAAGGAGTTTCGCCAGCGAGTTGGCGGCGTCGGGCGCATCATCATGATGACAAGGCAAGGATTGATGACGCACGCCCAGGCCATGAAAAGCTTCAACCTCGCGGCGAAGGAGGTGCTGCCGCAGTTGCAGGATCTGCCGCCCATCGACGAAGAACTGCGGGCGGCGTGATGAAACCGGAACTGGATTTTCTTCGGTGCGGCAGCGGCCGCCCGATCCTTATCGTGCACGGGGTCAATCCCGTGTCCCCGCGCGCGCCGTTCCTGGAGCCGCTGGCGGCCCACGGCGAGGTTGTCGCCCCGTCCCATCCCGGCTTCGGCGCGTCCCCCATGCCGCCGGACTTCGAAACGATGTACGACCTGGTCAACCTGTATCAGGATGTCATCGACGACCTGCCGGGCGACGACGTGACAATGATCGGCCTGGGCTTCGGCGGCTGGATCGCGGCCGAGGTCGCGGTCACACGTCCGTCGAAACTCCGCCGGCTGGTGTTAGCGGATCCCGTCGGCATAAAGCTCGGCGGCCGCGAGGATCGCGACATCGCGCATTTCTTCAACACGCGGCCGGACGAGCTGACGCGCCGAGCGTGGCACGATCCCGGCAAGATACCCGAGGGGTGTTACGGGTTGGGATGGCAGGCGACGATCGACGATAAGATGACCGACGCGGACATGGTGTCGCTGGCGCGGAACTGGGACTCGCTGTGCCTATACTCGTGGACGCCGCACATGTACAACCCTCGGCTGAAGGCTTGGCTGCGGCGGATCGCTGTGCCGACATTGGTGCTGTGGGGCGAGAGCGACAGGATTGTTACGCCGGACTACGGCAAGGCCTATGCCGGTTTGATCCCCGGTGCGCGGTTCGAAACGATCCCCGCGGCCGGGCATCATCCGGAGTTGGAGCAACCCGGCGCTTTCGTCGATCGTGTGGTTCGGTTTGTGACGGAGACAACGCGGTCATGATGTTCATTGTCCGTACTAGCGGCCCTCGGCCGGATTTGGCGATCAAGATGACGCGCAGCACGCCGGATGGCTCCGGGCAGACCGATTATTTCTGCGTGGGGGACCCAGGCGGCTTGCCGGTCATTCCGGTGCACGACGGCTGGTACGCCGACGACACTGGCGGCGGGGTCGCGATCTTCGGTCAGGGGCAATTCTGGGAGGTTCGGGACACGCCTTTGTCGGTGGTTGAATCCGATGATGGGGTGGCGGAAAAGGCGGCGCAGCCTGTGGCGGAAATCGTCAATGTGCGTGGGGCTATTTTCGGCGTGTAACTCTCTCCCGAACATGACGGGGGGCTTAAATCAGGCACAGCGCCCGAAGTTCCCGCCTTAGCTCGGCCGGCAAGTCGCCCATACCGAGCACGGGGCCGAGGTCGCGCATGTCGGCGGGGGCATCCTCGGCTTTCAGGTAGCGCCAGCCCTGGAAGGGTTTGGTGACCCGGCCCTCCAGCGGTACCAACTCGGGGTGCAGCACCAGGGCGGCGCAGGCAGTGCCGTCGTTTCTGGTGTCCTCAATGATGTCCAGGATGCGCTGGCGCACCAGCATGGTGCCGTTCACCACCCAGTAGATGGAGCCGCCGTCCAGCACCTCATCCCGCCGGCGCGGCGCGTTGCGGGTGCGGTGGCGCAGCGGGGGATCGACGCGGGCGCGTTCGGTTTGCCAGGCGCGCAGTTCCTCAATGTCGCGGATGCCGACGGCGAGTTTGGTTATGTGCAGCATGGCGGGACTCGGGGTGAGATCATTGGACGCGGATCATGCCACCGCGTGCGCCCCTTGGCGATGCTTCCGCCGCGTGCTGGGATGCAGCCCGACCACGCAAGAAGGAGGAAACCATGGCGAAGGGCATTCTGGCCGTCGGCTTCGACTACACCAACGCGCATGCCGATGAGTTCCACGACTGGTACGACCTGGAGCACATCCCCGAACGCCAGCGCGTCCCGGGCTTCGGCACCTGCGAGCGCTGGATCAGCGTCGCCAACCCCAAGCACGCGGTGGCGACGTATGAGCTCGACAGCCTCGCTGTGCTGCAAAGCGACGCCTACAAGGCGATCGCGTATGAGAACCTATCGGTGTGGTCCAAGCGCGTCGGCCCGATGTGCGAGCGCCTGATGCGCTTCGACGGCACCCAGACCCTGCCGGGCGACGCGGTGGCCCCCGCCGGCTGTGGGGCGCTTCTGGTCAACGCCATGAACGTGGACCCCGAGCACGAGGCGGAGTTCAACGACTGGTACGACAATGAGCACATTCCGGCGTTGTCGAAAGTCCCTGGCACCATCTGTGCCCGGCGGTTCAAGGACATGACCGGCACGCGGCGGTATCTGGCGCTGTATCACCTGGAATCGCCGGAAGTGACCATGTCCCCCGCCTGGAAAACCGGCGCCGGCACGCCCTGGAGCGCCAAGATGCGCCCCCACTTCCGCGACCATCTGCGCATTCTGACCAAGCGCTACGTCCGGGGGCAGTAAGGCGGCGGCGTGTCACGCCATGATCCCCCTTATTCTTGGCCTTTTGATCGTTCTGGCCTCGGCGGAAGCCCATTCCGATGCGCCGAAGACCGGCGCTTCGGAATGCCTGGGGTCAGGGTGCGGTCGAGTTGGGCTCGCGATCATGGAGGGGGCTGGCGTTGCGTGCGATGGGGTGACCGATGATACCCTCGCCATCAACCGGTATCTACAGACATTGACGAGAGGCGGCACGGTTTTCGTGCCGGCTGGCCGCGAATGCCTGATCGGGTCCGCAAACCTGAATGTTCCGGAGAATGTCATCATCGCGGGCGCCGGTTCGGCGATGAGTCCGCTTCAGGCCATTACGCTTTCCGGTGCGGCTGGGTTCGTCCTGGGCCCGTCCAGCACGATCGTCATGCAACACGGCGCTCAGCTGCGCGATTTGTTCATCCGCTCAACCGAGTTGTTGCCGAACCCAACCGCGGACCAGGCCATCGCCGCTGTATCCGCGTGGGGAAAATCGTCTGGCGTTGCGATAACGATACCGGCTCACACAGGTGGCGTAAGGCTGTCCAACGATTTCATCGTCGGCTTCAATACTGCAATCCGAGCGCATGCGGGGGAGTTTGATTTCGATGGATTGTGGTTCGATTGTTACAACGGAATCGAGGTGACGGCGGCGGCCGATAATTCCTACATAGATAATGTTCGTGGGGAGCCATTTTATTCTCTGCGTACCCCCGCCTCCAGCGGTTCCTGGGCTCGGCCTGGGATTGCCTTCGAGTTACACGACGGGAACACCGGGACGGTTCTCACACGCGTCTTCAGTTTTATGTACGCCAGCGGTTTGGTCATGGACAACGCCGGTGTGACACAGGTGTCGGGAAGCGGGTTCGAGTGGCAGCCCACGTTAGGCAACGGAGTGACAGGGACCACGGGCATTCGTTGGATCAACCACAATGCCGAGACATCGGTGGATAACACCTATGTCAATGGGTTCGATACGCCGCTGAGCGACGAGGGTATCGGTGAGGTCGTGATCCGTCATGTGTCGGCTCCCAGCGCCACGGTGACAGGCGCTTATTTGGGCGGCTCGAAATATGATTTCGGAAAGATCATTTTTGATGAAAATGCCAAGGTGGGAAATAGCATTTCCATTGTTTTTTCAGATCCATCGGCGATTGTTACCTACATTGTCAAGCCGGGCGATACGCTCGCTCGTCTCGCGGCTGCCTTGGCACGGCGGATCAACAGGTCCCAGCCATTGACCGCCGCAAGGATATACGCCCGCACGTCAGATGATACGGTGTCGATCGTCCGGCCGGCGGCACGCAGGGCAACCGTGTTCACCTCAACCAGTGCCGGTGTAAGGGTTGCGGCCACATCCGGCACCGCGAGGCCCGGATCGTACGGTATTCTCTCGGATTTCAACGCACCGTTCTCCAATGTTCCCAACATCACGGCGGGGGATGAGCAGGGCACGACAATGGCTTGGACGATTGCGAATCCCTACGTCAGCAACGGCGGTTTGCATCCGGGGTGGTTGATGGCACCGGCTCCGAAGGAATATCAGCAGCTTTCCTTGTCCGGCGTTGCCTGGTCGCTGGAACCTGCCGTTACGGCCTGCGGGTCTGGGGCATTCAGTCGGGGAACGGATCAGGCCGGGCAGATCAAAACCGGCTCCGGCATCGTCACCACCTGCAAGGTGACCTTCAGGACCCCATACCCTTGGGCACCGCGTTCCGTCGCGCTGACCACCAGCAACGCAGGTGTCTTGGCCGCGCCCTCCCGACCGCCCGACGCGTCGGGGTTCACGATCAACCTGTCCAGTAATCTGGCCAATGGTTATATCTATTATCAAGTGAGCCCGTGATGCGACTTGCCGCGACCTTGACGGGTCGCCACGGCGTGCGGTCACATGCATGGGGAAGGATTCAACGCGATGTCCATACAAGTTTATGTTGGCACTTCCGCTCGCACCGGCGGAAGCATCAGCGGGGTTTTCCGGCGGGGGGCCTCGGATGGGGCGTGGCACCATTTGATCGACGGGGTCGCGGACGACACGCATGTGCATGCCGTGACGGTGCACCCGGACGATCCGGCGACGGTGTTCGCGGCGACCAGCACTGGGCTGTATCGCAGCCGGGATCGCGGCGGGCGGTGGACTAGGCTGGTCGAGCCGGCTGCGGGCGAGCAGATGTGGTCGGTGCTGGTGCATCCCGCCGATCACCGGGTGATTTTGACCGGTTGTGCCCCTTTGGCGCTGTACCGCAGCGATGATGCGGGGGAAACATTTCGGAAAATGCCGCACCCCGCGCTCGGGGAGCGGATGGTCGGTTGTTTTCCGTCGCGCATCATGCGCATGAGCGTCGCGCCAGGCCGCCCGGATGAACTCTATGCTGGGTTGGAGGTCAACGGCGCCATGCGGAGCGACAACGGCGGGGAGAGCTGGGTGGATTGCTCCGATCCGCTGGTCGAATTTTCGAAATTACCGTTCTACGAGAGCGCTATTCTGTCCAAGGACAAGGCCGAGGGGATGCTGGACGTGCATGCCATCTGCTCCATTCCGGGCGCGACGTTTCTGGCGTTGCGGATGGGGTTGTTCCGGTCGGTGGACCGGGGGGTGTCGTGGCAGGACCTGGGAATCGGGCAGCACGCGGCGCATTTGCGGTATGGGCGGGATATCGTCGTTTCACCGTGGGATGCGTCCGATATGTTCGCGGCCGTGGCGGACTCGTCGCGCGGGGTGGCCGGGCGGTTGTATCGGAGCCGGGATGCCGGTTCGACCTGGAAGCAGGTAGATCATTCCGTTAAAGTCCAGAGCACGATGATGGCCGTGGGGCTGACGGCGGCGGACCGGCGGCAGGCGCACTGCGCGTCCCGTAAGGGGCAGACGTTCAGCACCTTGGACGATGGTGCATCGTGGCTGGAGTTCGGGTTGCCGGAAGGCGCCGGTTCGGCTGTCGCCATTGCTTGCGGGTAATGGTGACGCGCTCCCGTCCTTACTACACGTCATGGTCGGCCTTGAGCCGACCACCCCATGCGCGTGAGGCACATCAACACCACACCAACGCTTCCGGAGGTGGTCGGCTCAGGGTCGACCATGACGGGGCGGCGGTCAGCTGAAAGGAACCCCAACCATGGCCCGCGTCCCCCTGATCACCTCCAAAGACCAAGTCCCCACCCAACACCACGCCATCGTCGACGGCATCGTCGGCAGCCGAGGCTCCCTGCAAGGGCCGTTCTCGGTCTTCCTGCACAGCCCGGAAATCTCCGAACGCGTCGCGCATCTGGGCGCGCTGGTACGGTTCGAGGGCTCTTTGGACTTCCGCGTCCGCGTGCTGGCGGCGATGACCGTCGCGCGCGAGTTCGAGGCGATGTACGTCTGGGGTGCCCAAACCGGCAGCGCCCGGCGGCAGAACGTGCCGGAAACGACGATTACCGCGATCAAGGAAAACCGCTCCGACGGGATTCCGGCCGAGGACCTGCAGATCGTCGACTTCACCCGCCAATTGCTGCGCAAGCACCGGGTGGATGACGCGACGGCGCAGGCGATGCTAGCGCGGTTTGGGAACGATCAGTTTATCCAGCTGACGGGGGCGATCGGGTATTATTCCATGCTGTGCATGACGGTGAACGCGTGCGAGCTGGAGCCGGGGAAGGGGGCGGAGGTGCTGAGGATTTAGGCGGCAACCTCCGCCTCGGCGGCGAGCCGGCTGCCACGGTCTCGCCGGAGCACTGCGAGGTCGTGGGCGGTTTGCATCGACAGCAGACTCCGG
>CAIYDT010000105.1 GCA_903924985.1 uncultured Acetobacteraceae bacterium | reverse complement strand
TGAACGCGGCTTCCGCTCGGATGGTCGCCTCCGGCAGGGTCAGCCCTTCGGGGACCCAGATGGTCTCACCGAGGGCGCGGATAATGTCTTTGACGAAGGCCGTCTTGACGGGGGTGCGAACGCCGAAGGGGGTAAGCTCGAGGTCGGGAATGGGGGTCATGAGAAAGCGCTCCGTATGAAATGCAAACGTCGCGCATGTGGCAGAAAAGAGGGAAAAAGTCAAGGAAATAGGAAAAATAGCACATACGGCGCGATGTTTAACAGCCCATCATGGTCGGGCCTGACCCCTGTACAAACCACCTCCCGCGGTTATAGGGGCATAAGCGGTGGCAAGCCCACCGGCGGCTCTTGCCGCGCGGCCCGCGCTACGTGGGGCCGCTTCACCGGTCGGCCCGCTTGGACAGCCCCCCTGGCGCCGCCGCCCTTCCCCATCGCCGCGAACGCCTCTAGCTTCGCCCCAACCGCAATCAGGGGAGAAAACCAATGCACTGGACCGACCGCCGCGAAAAATATCGGGCCGCTATCGGGGGGACTGAATGCCTGCATCCCGGCTCCGTCTACGACGCCATCTCCGCCCGCATCGCCGAGGAGTTGGGGTTCGAGATCGGCATGTTCGCCGGATCGATCGGGTCCTTCTCGGTGCTGGGCAATCCCGATCTGATCCTGCTGACGCTGACGGAGTTCGCGCAGCAAGCGTATCGCATCAACCGAGCGGGCAAGCTGCCGCTGATGGTGGACGCCGATCATGGTTACGGAAATGCGCTGAACGTGATGCGCACCATCCAGGAGTTGGAAACCGCGGGCGTTGCCGGCATCATGATCGAGGACACTGTCTTACCGCGCCAGTTCGGGGAAAAATCGCCCACTCTCACGTCGTTGGACGAAGGCATCGGCAAAATGCGCGCCGCTTTGGGCGCGCGCGAGGACAAAGCCCTGGTCATCATCGGCCGCACCAGCGCCGCCCAGATCGCCGGGCCGGAGGAAGCGCTGAAACGCGCCCGCGCCTATGAGAAGGAGGGCGTGGACGCGCTGTTCTTCGCCGGCGGGGTCACCAAGGAACTGCTGGAAGCTTTGCACGCCGAGATCAAAATCCCGCTGATGATGGGCGGCGGCGCCAGCGTGGGCGACAAGGCCTACCTCGGCCGCATGGGCGTGCGCGTGGCGCTGCAAGGACACCAGCCCTTCTCCGCCGCCGTGCAGGCGACCTACGACACGCTGAAGGCGCTACGCGACGGGGTGAAGCCGTCGGAGTTGAAGGGCGTTGCCTCCGCCGATACGATGAAGCGCCTGACGCGGGAGGGGCAGTTCAAGACCTGGACGGAGAAGTTCCTGAGCTGATCAGGCTGCATCCTCCAAAATCATCGCCGCCGCCTTCTCCCCGATCATGATCGATGGTGCGTTGGTGTTGCCGCCCACCACAACCGGCATGATCGAGGCATCCGCCACCCGCAACCCCTCGATGCCATGCACCCGCAGCCTTGGATCGACCACCGCGTTCGGTCCAACACCCATGGCACAGGAGCTGGCGGGATGGTGGTTGGAAACGCCGGTCTGGCGCAGGAATTCGGCGAAATCCTCGTCGGATTGCGTTGCCAGTCCGGGCTGCAGTTCCTCCGCCACATAGGGCTTAAGCGCCGGTTGTTCCGCTATCCTGCGCACCAGCTTGATACCGAACAGCACCGCTTGCATGTCGTATTCGGTCTTCAGGAAGTCGAACGAAATGGCCGGTGCCGCCAGCGGATCGGGGGACGCCAGCCGCACGGTGCCGCGGCCGTCCGGGCGCAGATGCACGGGGCTTAACGTGAAACCCGGGAATCCGTGGGGGATCACACGGTCCTTGGTACGCTCCAGCGTGCTCCATTCCAGCAGGTTGATCTGCAAATCCGGCCGGTCCAGGCGCGGATCGGACCGGGTGAACAGACCGGCCCTGATGCCGTTGCCGCCCATCGGGCCGGAGCGGAACAGCGCATAGCGAATGCCGGCGGCGATCTTGGCGGGCCAGGAGTTCTCCAGATCGTTCAGCGTGATGGGCTTGGTGCAGCGCCAACTCATGTAGGTGTTGAAATGGTCGTGCAGGTTGGCCCCCACCGCCGGCATGTCGCGCACGACGTCGATCCCCATGGCGCGCAGATGCTCCGCCGGGCCGAGGCCGGACAATTGCAGCAATTGGGGCGACCCATAGGCGCCGCCGGAAACAATGACCTCGGCACGGGCATGCGCCACGCGCCGCCCCTCCGCCGACTGGTATTCCACCCCCGTCGCTCGGTTATTCTCAATCACCACCCGTGTCGCATGCGCCCCGGTCCGGATGGTCAGGTTCGGGCGAAGCCGAGCGGGCTCGATGTAGGCCTTGGCGGTGCTCCAGCGGCGGCGGTTGGAGGTGGTGGACTGGTAGTAGCCGCAACCCTCCTGCTGGGCGCCGTTAAAGTCGGGGTTGCGGGGGATGCCTGCCTGTTCGGCCGCCGCCAGCATGGCTTCCGCCAATTCGTGGCCCTCGCCGTGGTCGGACACGTTCAGCGGGCCGCCGGTGGCGTGGAATTCGTCCGCCCCGCGCGCCTGATTTTCTGCCTTCTTGAAGAAAGGCAGGACGGAGTCCCAATCCCAGCCCTCGCACCCGCGCTGGCGCCATTCGTCGTAATCGGCGTGGTTGCCGCGAATGTAGACCATGCCGTTGATCGACGACGTGCCGCCCAGCGTACGCCCACGCGGCAGATACAGTTGTCGGTTCGCCAGTTGCGCCTGCGGCACGCTCTCGAATTTCCAGTTCACCTTGGGATCGACATAGGTGCGCGCGAAACCAAGCGGGATGTGGATCCAGGGGTTGGTGTCGGGTGGGCCGGCTTCCAGCAGCAGCACGCGGTGGCGGCCGGACTCCGTCAGGCGCGACGCAACGGCCGCCCCGGCGGAACCGGCACCCGTGACGATGTAATCGAACGTGTCGTCACCGTTTGACATGGATCATCTCTCCCCTTGGTGGGGGCATTAGAACGGCTTCGCGCCGGGATGGCCATCCCGGCGCGTCCTGCTAGCCTTCCGTCCGGAAACGTCTCACCAAACAGAATCTCCCGAAGGAGCACCCCCGATGGTCGCCATCGCCTCCCCGCGCATCAAGCGTATCCAGCGCAATTCCGTCGCGCTGCTGGTTGTCTGCGCCGCGCTGAACTACATCGACCGTTCCACGCTCGCCATCGCCAACCCATTGATTCGAAAGGACCTTGGGCTGTCGATCGCGGACATGGGGCTGCTGCTATCGGCGTTCCTGTGGGCCTACGCGGCGTTCCAGCTGCCCGCCGGCGCACTGGTGGACCGGTTCGGATCGCGGCGCATGCTGGGTCTGGGCATCTTTGTGTGGTCGCTGGCGCAGGCGCTGGGCGGCATGGTCGGCAACTTCTGGCAGTTCACCGGCGCTCGGGTGTTCCTCGGCCTGGGCGAGTCGCCGCAATTCTCCGCGTTGGTCAGCGTGGTGCGGGACTGGTACAATGTGAAGGAACGCGGGCTGCCCACCGGCATCGCCCTGTGCGGTTCCAAACTCGGACCCGCCATCGCACCACCGCTGCTGACCATACTGATGCTGACATTTAGCTGGCGCTGGATGTTCGCGATCATGGGCGTGGTCGGTATCGCGGTGGCCATCCTGTGGTACGTCGTCTACCGGGAGCCGCGCGATGTCGACCTGACCGAGGACGAAAGAAACTATTTGGTGGAAGGCGAGACATCCCAGGTCGACGACCGTGTCACCTGGGCCGACTGGAAACAACTCTTCGCTTATCGCGCTACCTGGGGGATGGTCCTCGGCTTCTTCGGGGAGGTCTACATGGGCTGGCTCTACCAGGCCTGGCTGCCCGGCTACCTGGAAATCGAGCGCCACATGAGCATCCCGAAAACCGGCTGGGTCGCCAGCATCCCCTTCGCCTGCGGCGTCTTCGGCAGCATCGGTGCCGGCTGGTTCGCCGACCGCCTGGCTGCTCGTGGTACGTCCCCCGTCAATAGCTGCAAAATTCCCGCGGTCATGGGGCTGACCGGGATGGCGGTGTTCACCATCGTGGCAGCGCTGATCCCCAGCACATTCTGGGCCGTCGTCGCTATCTCCACCGCCCTGGCGTTCAACGGCATGGCCGGCGCGATGTGCTGGGCCTTGGCAAGCGTCATCGCGCCGCGCCACTGCACGGCCTCCCTGGGGTCGATCCAGAACTGCGGCGGGTATATCGGCGGCGCCCTCGCCCCGACCATCACCGGGTTCATCGTGCAGGATACCGGCAGCTTCGTACCGGCGTTGTTGTTCAGCGCCGCCCTGGGGCTGACCTGCGCGCTGATCTACGTGTTCATGGTGCCGGGCAAGCCGATCGACGTGACGGCGTTCGGCGAAAAGCGCGCGATCGCGTGACGTGGGATCGTTACCACGGGAGTACGTAACAATATAACCCGGCCCTTTCCTTGACTCCTACGCCTGATGGTGCTGCGCTTCTGGCGCTACCATCAGGCGTAAGACGTCACCAAGAATAAAGGGAGAGGACGATGACAAGCCACGCGCAGCAGACGCCTGCCCAAATTCGGGCCGGACTGAAACACCCCGTAATCGACGGCGATGGGCACTGGGTCGAATACGATCCTGTATTCGCGGAGAAAATGCGGAAAGTCGGCGGCGACAAAGCGGCCGACGGGTTCCTGGCGGCGATGGCCGTCACCAAGACCTCCCTTGATCTGGGGCCGGCCGAACGCAAGCGGCGCGGCGTCGCGATGCCGGGGTTCTGGACCCGCCAGACCGGCAACACGCTGGACCGAGCGACGGCGATGATGCCCAGGATGCTGTACGACCGGCTGGATGAGTTCGGCACCGATTTCGCCATCATCTACCCCACCGCGGGCCTCCGCCTGCCGCGCATCGCCGACGATGAGACACGTCGCGCGGTGATCCACGCGTATAATGTCGTCTCGGCGGAGTATTTTTCTAAGCTGTCGGACCGCATGACCCCGGCCGCCATCATCCCGATGCACCATCCGGAGGAAGCGATCGCGGAGCTCGAATTCGCGACCAGGCAGTTGGGGTCGAAGGTCGGGATGTTCGGCAGCGCCTTCCCTCGGCAAATTCCGGCGTTGTCCGACGTTAAGGCGGAAGCGAAGAAGTACACGGTGAACTACGAGGTGTTCGGCATCGACAGCCCGTACGACTACGACCCGGTCTGGAAGACGTGCCGCGACGTGAGAATCGCGCCAACCTTCCACAGCACCGGGTCGAATCAGGCGCTGCGGAATTCGCCCTCGAATTTCGTCTACAACCACATCGGCCACTTCGCCGATGCGGGTCACGCGGCCTGCAAGGGCGTCTTCCTGGGCGGCATTACCCGCCGGTTCCCCGAACTGCGCTGGGCGTTCCTGGAGGGCGGTGTGGGCTGGGCGGCACAGCTGTTCGGCGATCTGATAGAGCACTGGGAACGCCGCAATATCCGCGCTCTTGAGAACATGAAGCCGGACAAGCTGGATCGTTCGTTGTTGATGAGTCTGGTCGATAAATACGGTTATCCCGAGCTGGCGGAAGCGCTGAAGGCTCGGGATGGCTGGCCCGATCCGGACATGCATGGCACCGGCGGCGTGGAAGATCTCGACGATTTCTCCCGCTGCAAGTTCACGCGGAAGGAGGATTGGTGCGACCTGTTCTCAACCCCGTTCTATTTCGGGTGCGAGGCGGACGACCGGATGAACGCGCAGGCCTTCGGAAAAACCAACCCGTTCGGGGTGAAGCTGAACGCCATCTACAGCTCCGACATCGGGCATTTCGACGTGATCGACATGCGCGACCCCTTGCCGGAGGCATACGAACTGGTGGAGCACGGGTTCATCACCCACGACGATTTCCGGGACTTCGTATTCGGGAATACCGTGCGGCTGTGGGGCACGCAGAACCCGGCGTTCTTCGATGGGACTCGGGTGGCCACCGAGGCTCGGGCGGTGCTGGCGGCACAGACGCCGACGCGGATGGCGGCGGAGTAGGGTCGGCATCCCTCCCCCCACGTCATCCCCGTGCTTGTTACGGGGACCAATCGCGGCATCGGCGGTTCCAAGTCCGCAAGAAAATGGAACCGCCGATGAACGCAGATGAGCGCCGATCGTTATTAATGCCCGCTGTGCCAAAGGTTGCAGTCGGTATGTATCAGGGTGCGTCTTCAAGTTCCGTCAGCAGTTCGAGGCCGGGTTCCTGCCGCGCGAGTGGGGCGAAACGGCGGACAATGCCGGCCGCGGCCTCGTTATGCCTCGCACACGGAATTACGGACAGGCTCCCCTGTCTCATTCCAAAATTTTCCCTCAATCCCCCCGCAAAATCTGGCTAAGGAACAACTTCAACCGGTCCGTCTCCGGCGCCTCGAACATCCGGCGCGGAGGCCCGCTCTCGACGATTTCGCCCATATCCATGAACACCACCCGGTCCGCGACCTGACGCGCGAAACCCATCTCGTGCGTCACGACGACCATGGTCATGCCGGATTCCGCCAGCGAAATCATCGTATCCAGCACCTCCTTGATCATTTCGGGATCCAGCGCGGAGGTCGGCTCATCGAACAGCATGATCTTCGGCCGCATGCATAACGCGCGCGCAATGGCCACCCGCTGCTGCTGCCCCCCCGACAACTGACCCGGATACTTCAAAGCCTGCTCGGGGATTTTTACCCGTTCCAGGTAGCTCATGGCAAGTTCTTCCGCCTCGGCCTTGGGCATCTTGCGCACCCAGATGGGTGCCAACGTGCAATTTTCCAAAATGGTCAGATGCGGAAACAGATTGAACGACTGGAACACCATCCCGACCTCGCGGCGGATCGTATCCAAGGCGCGCAGATCGTCGGTCAGTTCGGTGCCATCGACAATGATGCTGCCTTCCTGGTGGCTCTCCAGCCGGTTGATGCAGCGGATCATGGTGGACTTGCCGGAACCGGATGGCCCGCACACCACCACCTTTTCCCCCGTTGCCACGGTCAGCGAAATATCCCGCAGCACGTGCAGCGAGCCAAACCATTTATTGACCTTGTCGAGAACGATCGCGTCCATACCAAACCCCTCAACGCCCGCGGGCGGAATTCAATTCGCGTTCGAGTCCGCGGCTGTACCGGGACATGCCGTAGCAGAACATGATGTAGACGACGGCCAAGGCGATGTAGACCTCGGTGGAGAAGCTCTGCCAGGGCGGATCGCTGAGCGCGACCTTGCCCATGGTCAGCAGGTCGAACAGCCCGATGATCAGCACCAGGCTGGTGTCCTTGAAGAAGCCGATAAACGTATTCACCAGCGGCGGGATCACCAGACGCAGCGCCTGCGGCAAGATGATGAAGCTGGTCTTCTGCCAGTAGGTCAGGCCCATGGCGTCCGCTGCCTCCGCTTGGCCCTTGGGCAAGGCTTGCAGGCCGCCGCGCACGACCTCCGCCAGATAGGCGGCGGCAAACAGGATCACCGCGATCTGGGCGCGCAGCAATTTGTCGATGTTGATGCCGGGGGGCAAGAACAGCGGGAACATGACGCTGGCCATGAACAGCACGCTGATCAGGGGAACGCCTCGGATGAGTTCTACATAGACCACGCACAGGGTTTTCACCGCGGGCATGGTGGTGGACCGGCGTCCCAGCGCGACCAGGATGGCCAACGGAAACGCGAAAGCCAACCCGAATGTCGCGAGAATCAGGGTGATCGGCAGCCCGCCCCAATAGTCCACCGCCACCGGCGACAGGCCCAGTATCCCGCCGAACATCAGGATGCCGATGACAGCCAGGGTGCCGACCCATACCCCGATGGCCGGCCACAGCAGCAGCAGCCCGAACACCAGCGCACATTTGCCGGCGGTGTTGAATGCCATCAGCGTCGCGAACGGCAGGGGCAGATGTACCCCAAACCCAACGTCGGCAATGGTCGCCAGCAGGTCGGCGGCGTTGTCGAGCAGGATCAGCGCCGTGCCGCCCAGCGCGATATACCGCACCGACGGAGACGTTATGCCGCGCCGCCACACCGCCTTGATGGTGGACAGCACGAACAGCGCGATGAACAGCAGCACCACGATCGCGGGCCGCCACTGCTCCGTGTACGGGAAACGCCCGAACAGGATCAGGCGGTATTTGTCGGCGATGACCGCCCAGCAGGCGCCGGTGCCCTTGGCGTCCTGGCACACCGCGGTCTGCGCGATCCCGGTCGGGCCGTACGGCACCGTCCAGATGGCATTGACGAATGCCCATTCCACGAAGCTGAACACCACCCGCACGATGATGTAGAGCAGCGCCAGGGTGACGGCGGTGGAAATCCAGGAGCCGAACAGGTTGGCCCTCAACCATGCCACGGGACCGACGAGGCCCGGTGGCGGCTGTTCCCGGCTGGCAGTCGATGCACTCATGATCTACCGCCCCACCAGCGCGATGCGCGCGTTGTACCAATTCATGAACAGACTGATCGACAGGCTGATGGTCAGGAACACCGCCATGATGACCGCGATGCCCTCCACCGCCTGGCCGGTCTGGTTCAACGTGGTGTTGGCGATGGAGACCACGTCCTGATACCCGATCGCCACGGCCAAAGAGCTGTTCTTGGTCAGGTTCAAATACTGGCTGGTCATTGGCGGGATCACCACCCGTAGCGCCTGCGGCAGTACGATGTGGCGCAGGATGGCGCCGCGTCGCAGGCCCAGGGCGCCCGCGGCCTCCCACTGCCCGATCGCGATGGCCTGAATGCCGGAGCGCACGATCTCGGCGATGTAGCCGGCGGTGTACAGAACCAGCCCCAGCAGCAGCGCGAAATACTCGGGGCTGACGGTGCCGCCGCCCTGGAAGTTGAAGCCGCGCAGGACGGGCAGTTCGACGCCAGTGGGGGCGCCCAGTAAAGCCCAAACCGCCAAGGGCAGCGCCAGCAGCAAACCGAGCGCCACGGGCCAAACGGCTGGACGAACGCCGGTTGCCTCCTGCTTCTTGCCGGCGTGCCGGTTCCACAGCCAGGTGCCGACGGCGCCGGCCAGGAACGCGATCAGTGCCCAGTCGTGCGCGGTTTCCCACACCAAATAAGGCACCTTGATGCCGCGATTGGACAGGAACACCGCGTCGCCGATGCGCCATGACTGCTTCGGCGCGGGCAGGCCTTGCAGCATTGTGTACCAGAACAGCAGTTGCAGCAGCAGCGGGATGTCGCGAATGACCTCCACGTAGAACCCGGTCAGCTTCGCCATCAGCCAGTTGCTGGACAGGCGCCCGATGCCGATCAGGGTGCCCAGGATGGTGGCCAGCACAACGCCGATCCCCGCCACCTTCAACGTGTTCAGCACCCCGATCCACAGCGCTCGGCCGTAAGTGTCAACCGCCGGGTTGTAGGAAATCAGCGACTCCCCGATGGGGATGCCAGCCACCCGGTCCAGGAACCCAAACCCCGTCGCAATGCGCCGCGCCGCGAGGTTGCTGTTGGTGTTGGCGACCAAATACCAGCCGATCGCGACGACGATGCCGATGATCACCACCTGCCAAACGACGGAGCGGAACGTCGGATCCGACCATGACAGGCGCATACGTCGCTTCGGCGCCTTGCGGGCGCCCGTTACCCGGGGATCGGCAGTGGTCACGGACATCGATACACGGACTCCCGGTCCCCCAACTTTTCAACGCGAAAATCGGACCGCCCTAAAGCGGCCCGGTCCCTTGTCCAGCCTTAGCGCATCGGCGGCGCGTATTGCAGCCCCCCCTTGGTCCAGAGGTTGTTAATCCCGCGCGGCACGCCCATCGGGGTGATGTTGCGATCCCACATCTCGCCCAGGTTGCCCACCGCCTTGATGACGTTATAGGCAAACTTGGCATCGAGCCCGAGCGCCTTGCCCATGTCGCCTTCCAGGCCGAGCAGGCGGCGGATGTCGGGATCTTTGCTGTCCATGAAGGTGTCGATGTTGGCCTGGGTGATGCCCTTCTCCTCGGCGATGATCATCGCCGCGAAGGTCCAGCGGATCACGTCGAACCATTTGTCGTCGCCCTTACGGACCATCACACCGAGCGGCTCCTTGGAAATGATATCCGGCAGCAGCATCAGATCGTCCGCCTTCGGCCCTTGGCTGAAGCGGAACGTCGCCAGCGCGGAGGCGTCGGTGGAGTAGGCATCGCAGCGGCCGGACAGGAACGCGCCCTGAATCTCGGACAGATCCTGGATCAGGATCGGGGTGAACTTCATGTTGTGCAGGCGATAGTAGTCCGCGATGGCCAGTTCCGTGCTGGTGCCCGGTTGCACGCAGATCGTGGCGCCGTCCATGTCCTTGGCGGCTTTCACGCCGGACGACTTCTTCACCAGGAAGCCGGTGCCGTCATAGTAGTTCACCCAGGCGAACATCAGGCCGAGGTTACCCTCACGGCCGAGCGTCCAGGTTGTGCTGCGCGACAGCACGTCGACTTCCCCGGATTGCAGCGCGGTGAAGCGGTTTTGGGTCGTGGTCGGGACGAATTTAACCTTCGCGGCATCGCCCAGTGCCGCCGCGGTGACCGCCCGGCAGGTATCGGCGTCCAGACCGCGCATCACGCCCTGGCTATCGGGCAAGGAGAAGCCGGGGACCTGTCCCGAGATGCCGCACAGCACCTGACCGCGCTTCACCGTGGCATCCAGAGTCGCCGATCCGCTGCCGTCCGCACGAGCCGGCGCCGGCGCCAGGCCGCCCAACACGCAGCCCACGAACAATCCCGCCAACACCGTGGACCTGGTGCTCCACCGACTTATCGCCGTCATCCCATTATCTCCCTGCTTTGAACGCGAGCGATCCCGCGTCGGGCGGACTGTGCTGCGGCGCGGCAACCAGATCAATGGCTTCCGCGCCCTCGGCGCGATTTTGTTTGTCCGTCTCCGCACGCCGGGGTGCCCGAGGACGGCTGGATAGAGTTGTACTGTAGTCATACCGAGAACGCGTCCGACTGTGCGCCATAGTTAGGGCATCCCCGCCCGACGCAGCCCTTCGGCGTAACGGGCCAGGTCTTCCGAAAGGGTAAGGGGGGACCGTTCCACGGCGCTGCTCACAGTCAAGTCGGGTTCCAGAGCCAGCAGCCGCCCCCGAACGTTAGCCGCTTCTTTCTCTCGTCCCAGATGCCCGAGCGCGGATAGATAAACCTTGTAAGAGGCCGAAAAACCCGGATTGAGTTCGACGGCCCGGCGCCCAAACTCGACCGCTTTTTCGAAATGACCAAGCAGAAGGTAGGGAATCGCCATAGCAGTATCGAAGAAAAACGAATGAGGATCGGACGGCGACATCCTGCTTGCTTGCCGGGCTCGGATCAGTGCGTCCTCATGCTGCCCAAGGTAGGAGAGAGCCAGACTTGAGAAGGCCCAGGCCAACGCCAGATTGGGGTTCAGCGCGATGGCGCGGTCATGTAGCAGGCAAGCCTCTTGCGGACGTTTGGTCAGAAACCCTCTCACGTGTCCGGCCAATGTCAACGCCCGCGCGTCGCCAGGATCCAGGGTGACAGCCCGATCTGCCAGCATTTCACTTCGTCGCGTAGACGCACCTGGATCGTCGGCCCAACCTTGTCCCACAAGGAAAAGGTGCCAATAGGCGAACCACGCATGGGCAGACGCATGATTAGGGTCGAGGACCAACGCCTCTTCCAACATCGCGCCCGCTGCTTTGTAACCTTGCCGATCCAACCGGTAGATCGCCGGGATCGCTCGCAGGACAAGGTCATTCGCGGACAAGGTCGGGCGTGGCCGGGGCGTTCCGCGCTCGCCCTCCCGCATCAGCAATTCAGGCTCCACCTGTGCGACGATCTCCGCGGCGAGTTCGTCCTGCAGCGCCAGCGTATCGGTTCCGTCCCGATCGATCCGACGTGCCCATATCACCGCGCCACCCGACCGCATGTCGATAATCCGCATCAGGATGCGGACCTTGGACCCGCCGCGTTGGATGGTGCCGTCCAGCATGAAGTCGGCGTCGATGCCATGCCACGGCAGCGCGTGCGCCGCTGTTTCCCCCGAAAGTGCGTTCAGCGAGCTGCCCGAAACACAGGAAATCCAGCGAAACCGTGCCAAGGACGTCGTGAGTTCTTCGGCGAGACCCAAAGCGAGTCCGTCCGCATGGCCGGGATGGTTGGGATCGACCAACCGCAACGGCAGCACGCCCAGGCGGATGGTGGAACGCCGCGGCGGTACCGATGGGCTGGCGCGCGAAGGCAACACTGTCTCCTCCGCCGGCATCGGCGGGCTGTCAGGCCCACCGATCCGGCCCAACAAATCCTCCGTCTCCGGCGACAGCGCAAGATGTCCCAGCTCGGTCCGCGCCGCTCTGCACCGTTCGTAGGCCAGTCGAGCCGCCTGCCGGTCGCCGGTTTCCAAATGGCAGCGGATGACAGCGCGCCACACCCCCTCATGACCACGATCGATGGCCAGGAGTTGCTCTGCCAACGCCAGGGTGGCGACCGGATCCAGCAGTTCTCAATTTGGTTCTCGGGTCCTTTCTCCGCTCTTTGTTGGCGTTTGACCGTGGGTTTGGGGCTTGTTGGCCTGCTTGGGTGATTCGCAAATGTCACAGCTCG
>CAIYDT010000104.1 GCA_903924985.1 uncultured Acetobacteraceae bacterium | reverse complement strand
CATAGCAACAAGGTGATCGCCCGCGAACTGGCGATCGGGGTCAAGACGGTGGAGAGCTATAAAGCACGGGCGACGGAAAAATTGGGCTTCAAGAGCCGCGTCGACGTCATCCGCTACGCGCTCGGCAAGGGCTGGCTGGACGAGGCCTGACCTAGTGTAGCGTCTCACGTATAGAGGGTTTTACCGACTTGCGCATCGGGTTCGTCACCCGATAAAATTCACATGCCCAGCGAGGGCGATACCATCAACGCCTCGCACACAGAAATTCTGATACCTCCGATAATCGGCGTCTTCTGCCCGGCGTTCCAGGTCGACACACCCACCAAGTGACGAGCGCTCGCTCGGTCGTAGCCCGACGCGCGTTCGGCCATTCTTGACGCCACCCAACGCCGATGTTCAACCTCGGACCAACGAGCATCGCAGCGGTGGAGACGGACCATGCCGGATACAATCGTGCCATCCACGGCCACCGCCGCACCCGGCCACTGGCCGGCCGGCATCAGCCGCGTGCCGTTCTGGCTCTACCAGGACCCGGACATCCTGCGCGCCGAACAGCGGAAAATCTTCGAAGGCCCGGCTTGGCATTACCTGTGCCTGGAGGTCGAGATCGAGAACACCGGCGACTACCGCACCACAGAGATCGGCGACATGCCGATCGTTGTCGTCCGCGGTGAGAACGGCGCGATCCACGCCTTCGAAAACCGCTGCGCCCATCGCGGCGCCCTGATCGCCTTCGCGAACCGGGGCACCGTCAAGGACTTCACCTGCGCCTACCACGCCTGGCGTTACGACCTGAAGGGCAACCTCTGCTCTGTCGCGTTCCAGCGCGGCGTCGCCGGCAAGGGCGGCATGCCCGACGATTTCCGCCTCCAGGATCACGGCCCCCGCAAACTGCGCGCCGAAACGATCGGCGGCCTGGTCTTCGGCACCGTCGATCCCGCCGCCCCGTCGCTGGAAGACTACCTCACCCCCCCGATCGCTGCGAAGATCCGCCGCGTCTTCAACCGCAAGCTGGAGGTCATCGGCCGCTTCACCCAGACCCTGCCCAACAACTGGAAGCTCTACGCCGAGAACATCCGCGACACCTACCACGCCAGCCTACTGCATCTGTTCTTCACCACCTTCCGCATCACCCGCTTCAACCAGGCCGGCGGCGTCACAATCAGCGAAGACGGCGCCCACCACGCCTCCGCCACCATCGGCCGCACCGAGGCCGCCGACGACGTCTACAAGCAACAGAACATCCGCTCCGATGACGATGAATTCCGCCTGCACGATCCGTCGTTCCTGGATGCGGTGAAGGAGTTCGGGGACGACATCCAGCTGCAGAACGTCGCGCTGTTCCCCGCCACAATGTTGCAACAGCTGCACAACTCCATCGCCGTGCGCCAGACCGTGCCGCGCGGGGTCGACAGCATGGACCTGAACTGGACCTTCCTCGGTTTCGCCGACGACACCCCCGAAATGCGGAAACGGCGTCTGAGGCAGGGCAACCTCGCCGGCCCCGCCGGCTACGTGTCGATGGAGGACGGCTGCATCGGCGGCTTTGTCCAGCGCGGTGTCGCCGCCGCGCCGGAAGAAAACGGGGTGATCGAAATGGGCGGGCGGGACGCGACATCCATGGCAACGCGGGCGACCGAGGCCTCGGTCCGCGGCTTCTGGAAAGCCTATCGCGGCATGATGGGAATTTGACCATGTCCGCCGAGATGCTGTTCCGCCTGTCCGCCCTGAACTCCGCCTACGCCGCCGCGATCGACGGCGACCGGCTGGAGGATTGGCCGGCGTTCTTCGTGGAAGACTGCCTGTATAAGGTCACCACGGCCGACAACCACGCCGAGGGTCTGGCGGCCGGCGTGATCTACGCGGACTCGCGCGGGATGCTGAAGGACCGGGTCGCCGCCCTGCGGAAGGCCAATATTTTCGAGCACCATGCCTACCGCCACCTGATCGGCATGCCGTCGATCCTGGGCCAGGACGCAGCCGGCACAAGGTGCGAGACGCCGTTCTTCGTCGCCCGCATCATGCGCGACGGCACGACGAGCCTGTTCGTGACCGGCCGCTACCTCGATCTCGTGCGGGAGGATGCCGTGTCCGCCCTTCGCTTTGTCGAGCGGATCGTCATCTGCGATAGCTCTCGTTTCGACACGCTGTTGGCGATTCCGCTCTGAACGGTCGTGGTTGACGCGCCGCACCGGTCGCCGCATTTTGCTTAATCGCAATCGCAAGGACGCCATCGCATGGCGCTGAGTCGCTCAACCCGTGTCAATGTCCTTATTGGCAACGGGCACTTCCTTTCGCACTTCTACGTCATCTGCCTGCCGCCGCTGTTCCTGGCGTGGCAGGACTCTTTCAACGTCAGCTTCGCGCAACTGGGCCTGACGGTCGCGATGATGTCCGGCACCACGGCCATCCTGCAAACGCCGGTCGGCTTCCTAGTAGACCGGCACGGGGCGCGGCCGTTCCTGGTGGGCGGCACGCTGCTGATGTCGCTATCCATTGCCGCGATGAGTCAGGCGACGGCGTTCTGGCAAATTCCGCTGCTGGCGGTGTTCTCCGGCATGGGGAACTCAGTGGTGCATCCTGCCGACTACGCGATCCTGTCGGGGTCGGTGGATCCCAAGCAGATGGGCAAGTCGTTCGCGATGCACACGTTCAGCGGGAACCTCGGGGGGGCGATCGCGCCGCCTGTCATCGCGCTGCTGACGGTGGCGATCGGATGGCGGCATGCCATGCTGCTGGTGGGGCTGCTGGGCATTCCGGTGGTGATTTCCATCCTGTTGCAAAGCAGCATCCTCAAGGATCAGGTGCGCGTGCACGCCAAGACCGGCGGGGTGCATGTCTCAGCGCGAGAGCTGCTGTTCAGCCGCTCCATCCTGCTGTTTTTCACGTTCTTCCTGCTGGGATCGATGGCCGGTGGAGGGGTGCAGTCCTGGCTGGTGACCGTGCTGCACACGGTGAAGGGCATGGACCTGAAAGTCGCCTCCACCGCGTTGACGACCTACATGGTGGGCGGCACGGCGGGCGTGCTGGTGGGCGGGTGGTTCGTCGATCGCCACCGCAAGCACGTGCTGGCCTTCGCCGCGACACTGACCACGATTTCCGCCCTGGTGATGCTGGCGGTGAACTGGCTGCCGCCGCTCGGCGTCGGGGTGTGGGCGCTGACATTCATCTCCGGCACCGCTTTGGGCGCGAGCCGCACGCCGCGCGATGTGATGCTGCGGGATGCGGCGCCGCCCGGCCAGATCGGCAAGGTGTTCGGCTTCGTGAGCGCCGGGCTGCCGCTGGGCGGGGCGATCACGCCGGTGCCGTTCGGGTACCTGATCGACAAGGGGCATCCCGAGCTGGTGCTGGTTCTGGTGGCGGTGCTGTTGCTGTTGAGCCTGTTCTGCGCCGGCACCGCTCGGAAGGTGGCCGGGCGGGAAGAGGCGGCGGCGGTCGCGGCAGGGGACTGACAACCCGCGATTTCTGCGGCTGCTCCCCCTCAATAACAAAGGGAGGGACGCCATGCGCCGCAGGACCGTGCTGCAAGGGGCCGGCCGCCCAAGGGGCGATGAAGACGCTGTGGCTTCCCGGGCTACGGTCTGACGCTGGGATGCCGAACGGAGCTTGTGCTGGTGGAGGCGGAAACCGTCGCCGAAGCGATCGTCCGGCGCCCGCCACGGCGCTTGGTCGTGGCGGGCGGACGGATCGTCGTTCGGAACGGGGTGTTGGCGGTTTAGGCGGCGTCCTGCGTCCGCTTCTCGTGCCGCTTGCGCTCGTTCGGGTCGAGGTAGCGCTTGCGGATGCGGATCGCCGCGGGGGTGACTTCGACCAGCTCGTCGTCTTCGACGTAGGCGATCGCCTGCTCCAGACTGATGCGGCGCGGCGGAATCAGCACCATCGCATCGTCCTTGCCGGCGGCGCGAACGTTGGTCAGCTTCTTTTCCTTAATCGGGTTGACCTCGAGATCCGATCCGCGGCTGTGCTCGCCCAGGATCATGCCCTGGTAGATCTTCTCGCCGGGGTTCACGAACAGCGTGCCACGCTCCTGAATGAAGAACAGCGCGTAATGCACGGTCTCACCACCCTCGGTGGAGATCAGGGAGCCGTTGCGGCGGCCTTCCATCGCACCCTTCCACGGGCCGTAGCCGGCGAACAGGCGGTTCATGATGCCGGTGCCGCGCGTGTCGGTCAGGAATTCGCCGTGGTAGCCGATCAGTCCGCGGCTGGGGATCTTGAAGGTCAGGCGCACCTTGCCGCCGCCGGACGGGCGGAGGTCGGTCATCTCACCTTTACGGCGGCTCATTTTCTCGACGACGACGCCCGAGTACGGCTCATCCACGTCGCATAGCACTTCTTCGTACGGCTCTTCGCGGGCGCCGGTTTCCGGGTTGTCGCGGGTCAGAACGCGCGGGCGGCCGATGGCGAGTTCGAAGCCCTCGCGGCGCATCTGCTCGATCAGCACGCCGAGCTGAAGTTCGCCGCGGCCGGCGACTTCGAAGGCGTCGGTCTCGTTGGGGGAGTCGCTGATCTTAATCGCGACGTTGCCTTCGGCTTCACGGTACAGACGCTCGCGGATCTGGCGGGAGGTGACTTTCTTGCCCTCACGCCCGGCCAGTGGGCTGTCGTTGATGCGGAAAGTCATCGCCAAAGTGGGGGGATCGACCGGGATGGCGTGCATCGGCGCGGCCAGATCCGGGGCGCCGATGGTGTCGGGAATGGTACTTTCCGACAGGCCGGCCACGGCGATGATGTCGCCCGCCTGGGCTTCCTCGACCGGCACCCTCTCCAGACCGCGGAAGGACAGCAGCTTGGTCAAACGGCCGGTTTCGACAACCGTCCCATCCTGCCGCAACACCTTCACCTGCATGTTCAGCTTGGCTTTGCCCTGCTCGATGCGCCCGGTCAGCACGCGGCCCAGGAAGTTGTCGTATTCCAGGATGCTGGCGACCATGGCGAAGGGGGCGTTGTCGTCGACGGTCGGCGGCGGCACGTGGCTGACGATCAGGTCGAACATCGCCGACAGGTCCTTGCGCGGCCCGTCGATGGTGGCATCCGCCCAGCCCTGACGGCCAGACGCATACAGCATCGGGAAGTCCAACTGGCTGTCGGTGGCGCCCAGCGCCGCGAACAGGTCGAACACTTCCTCATGCACTTCGTCGTGGCGCGCGTCCTGGCGGTCGATCTTGTTGACCACCACGATCGGCTTGATGCCGCGTGCCAGGGCCTTGCCGACCACGAACTTGGTCTGCGGCAGCACGCCTTCGGCGGCGTCGACCAGCACGATGGCGCCGTCGACCATGCCGAGGATACGCTCCACCTCACCGCCGAAGTCGGCGTGGCCGGGGGTGTCGACGATGTTGATGCGCACATCCTTCCAGACCACGGAGGTGCACTTCGCCAGGATGGTGATCCCGCGTTCCTTTTCGAGGTCGTTGCGGTCCATCGCGCGCTCCGCCACGTGCTGGTGGTCGCGGAACGAGCCGGACTGGCTGAGCAGTTTATCGACGAGAGTGGTCTTGCCGTGATCGACGTGAGCGATGATGGCGACGTTACGAATTTGCATGTGGGCCTGGCTGCCGGGGATGTTGCAGCGCACACATAGGGTGAACGGCGCCGAGAAGCGAGGCTAAAACGCGCGTCGGCGGCGCGGCACAGCCATGTTTCGCGCGATTTTCATGGGAAAGAGGGGTTTGGGGTCATGGCGGGGGGACGCGGGAAACCGCGATATTTGCAGATGCGGCCTCGTTAACCCGAACGACTCATAAGGTGAGGCTGTGGCGACCAGCCATAAGCCTTAGCGCAGGCGCCGCCCATGAGCATTGCCCGCTCGGCATCGCTCAACCGGTCGGTCATGCGAAACGGCTCGACCGCCTGCTCGTAGTTGACGCAGGCGAACGCGCGCGTCCAGTCCGTGCCCCACAGGCAGCGATCGAAACCCCAGGCATCGAAGATGCGGGCCAGCGGGTCCCAAATGTCCGGAAACGGGTACGGCGCGTGGGACAGCGTGCAAGCGCCGCTGATCTTGATGACCGCGTTCGGCCGCTTGGCGAGTTCCAGCACCTTCGGCAGGTCGGCCCAAGGCTCCGGCGCCGCGGGCGGCACATGCGGCTGCATGATGCCCAGGTGGTCGATGATGAACCGCGTGTCGGGATGGCGATCGATGAGCGCGGTGCCCACGTCCAGATTGCCCCAGAACAGAATGTTGACCGGAAAATCGTGGCGCACGGCCGCACGCAGGATCCGGTCGAGGCCGGGGTCGTTTGCCGCGCGCCCGGACTCTTTCGGCAGCATGATGCGGATACCGACCGTGCCCGGCGTTTGCTTCCACGCGGCGACAACATCGGCCACCGCCGGATCGTCCGGGTCGACCGGCTTGACGAGGGCGAACCGGCCAGAATGCGCCCGTTGCACTTCCACCGCATAGCTGGCGTCGAAGCGGTACATGGCGAAGGGGGAAATAAAGATCGCGCCGTCGACGCCGACTTTGTCCATGGCCGCAACCATCTCGTCGCCTGTGACGTGATCGGGCCAATTCGGGACATTGGCCCACGGCCGCTTCGCCGTGTTCGCCTCATAGGCATGGATTTGCGAATCGATGATCGGCATCGGCGACGCTCCTCTGTATCGTGGACATTTGGCGACCATAGCGGGTTTGTGTCCAGAGTGCCCAGGCTTCGCTGATGCAAGCCCAGGCCAATCGGGTGAAAAAGTCCTCGACAAATCCCTAAAACGTTGAATCTATGGCGACCCTCTGGATTCGCTTGGAGGGGAACGGCCATGGACGACGTGACGGCAGACTGCGGCGCTTTTGCCGAGGCGGTTGTATTT
>CAIYDT010000103.1 GCA_903924985.1 uncultured Acetobacteraceae bacterium | reverse complement strand
CCGGTCGGGGCTTCGCCCCTTCCTTCAGGCAGCGCTGGCGGACGCCCTAACCGGCCAAGATAATTGTCGGTGAACCGGCCACCTTAATCGTCGCCGCGCAGCTTATATAGGTTTCCAGCGGCGCTGCTTCGGCGCGCTGCTTTCTTGGACGTTTCCTCCCTAAACTTGGCGGTGCCCCTCGGGGTGCCGCCACTTTTTTTGCCCGCATGCCGCCGCTTGATCCCAAGCGCCGCTGCCCGCACATTCCGGCCCGAAACAGCCAGCCGGAGACTCCCCCATGAAAACCCGCGCCGCCGTTGCCCGTGAGGCCGGCAAGCCCCTGAGCCTGGAAACCATCGACCTGGACGGCCCGCGGGAGGGCGAAGTTCTGGTGGAGGTCAAAGCCACCGGTATCTGCCACACCGATGAGTTCACGCTGTCGGGCGGCGATCCCGAGGGGCTGTTTCCATCGGTCCTGGGCCATGAAGGTGCCGGGGTCGTGGTGGACGTGGGCAAGAACGTCACGTCGCTGAAGAAGGGCGACCACGTGATCCCGCTCTACACTCCCGAATGCCGCCAGTGCGAATACTGCCTGAGTCGCAAAACCAATCTGTGCGTGGCAATTCGCGCGACACAGGGCAGGGGGGTGATGCCGGACGGGACCAGCCGGTTCTCCTCCGGCAAGGACGCCGTGTACCACTATATGGGCACGTCCACGTTCTCGAACTTCACCGTGCTGCCGGAGATCGCATTGGCGAAAATCCGGGAAGACGCGCCGTTCGACAAGGTTTGCTACATCGGGTGCGGCGTTACCACCGGCCTGGGCGCGGTGATGAACACCGCCAAGGTGGAGGCAGGTGCCCGCTGCGTGGTGTTCGGCCTTGGCGGCATCGGCCTGAACGTTGTTCAGGGCCTGCGCATGGTCGGTGCCGAGATGATCGTGGGCGTGGACCTCAATCCCGGCCGCAAGGCAATGGCCGAGAAATTCGGCATGACCCATTTCGTCAACCCGGCGGAGGTCGAGGGCGATCTGGTGCCCTATCTCGTCGATCTGACCAAGGGCGGCGCCGACTACAGCTTCGAATGTATCGGCAACACCAAGGTGATGCGCCAGGCGCTGGAATGCGCGCATCGCGGCTGGGGCAAGTCCGTGATTATCGGTGTGGCGGGGGCGGGGCAGGAGATCTCGACCCGCCCGTTCCAGTTGGTGACGGGCCGCACCTGGATGGGCACCGCGTTCGGCGGCGCCCGCGGCCGCACCGATGTGCCGCGCATCGTCGATTGGTACATGGACAAGAAAATCGACATCGACAGCCTGATCACCCACGTCCTACCGTTCGAGCAGATCAACGAGGGGTTCGAGCTGATGCGGCGCGGCGAGTCGATCCGCAGCGTGGTGGTTTATTAGAATGGTGCCACCGCGGCACTGCGCCCTCTCCTCGGTCCTCTTTCGCGAGGGGAGAGGGAGAAGAGGTTTCGCATGCGGGTGATCGCCACCTCCAATAACCCCGTGCGGTTGTCGTTCCTGACAGCTTTGCTGGCCGACGCCGGTATCGAGACCGTCCTGTTGGACGCGCATGCCAGCATCATGGACGGCAGTATCGGCGCGATTCCCCGGCGGTTATGCGTCGCCACCGAGGATGAAGACCGAGCACGGCGGGTGTTGTTGGACGCCGGGGAGCCGTGAGCGGGATTACGGAAGGGCATTTACTGAACGGGCGAGTACGGTACACCCAGCCCGCCTCGGGGTTTCGCAGCGGGATCGAGCCGGTTTTGCTCGCCGCCAGTGTTCCCGCACGACCCGGGCAGCGGGTGCTGGAGGGCGGGACCGGGGCCGGGGCAGGACTGTTGTGTCTTATGACCAGGGTGCCGGGGGTCAGCGGGTGCGGCATCGAGTTGAACCCGGCTCAGGCCGAACTGGCCCGGGCGAACAGGGCAGCGAACGGACTGGACGGGCTGACCATTGTTACCGGGGACATCGCAATGGTTGTGCCGGACGGTGTCTTCGACCACGCTTTCGCCAATCCGCCGTACCACCCGGACTCCGGATCGGTGTCTCCAAATCCGGTACGGTCGCTGGCCAAACAGGCCTCTATCGAGCTGCTCACCCATTGGGCGAACGCGCTGGCCCGGCCCCTGCGCCTTCGGGGCACGCTGACCTTCATCCTGCCGGCAGCAAGTCTGCCGGCCTGCATTGCCGCGATGGCCGCGTCCGGTTGCTCGGTGGACGCCATTCTGCCGCTCTGGCCCAAGGCGGGCACCCCGGCAAAGCTGATCGTTGTGCGCGGCATCAAAGGCGGGCGAGGGCGGATGCGGCTAATGCCGGGACTGGTATTACACCACCCAGCCGGGCGCTTCACGCCAGCTGCGGACGCCATTCTGCGAGACGCCGGCGCGCTAAGCCTGGATCACTGATCCCCGGTATTGGGGTGGCGCAGGTACCACAGCCGCTCATGCGCCGCGACGAGGCTTTCCATGTTACGCCGGCGCGTGCCGTCGGGCGTCAATGGCCGGCGGGTCAGCATCATCTCAAGGATATGGAGCAACTGCTCCGACACCTCGAAATCGCCCTGATCGCAGGCGTGATGGAAAGCGATTAAAACTTTATCCGACAGGCGCCGGCTATAGCGCGGCGCCGCACCGGTTCCAGCTTCCCGACTGAGTTCTTCGTCCGTTTGGCTCACCGTAACCCCTATCGTGGTCAAGCCCACCCCGAGCGGCCTGTCTGTTCCGTCCGATTCGACGCGAGTTTGGCATGCCGGAAGTCTCATACCAATAGACGTATGTCAAAAGCAATTTGTCACGGCTCGGGGTAAGTATCGGGCACTTCTTTTTATATCATGTACCCGTGAATTGCGCGTCGTACCCTGATCTACTCCGCCGGAAGCGACGATTCCAGCCCCGCCAATACCGGCGTCATGGCGGAGAAGGCTTCCTCCCATGTCCCGATGGTGGACGCCTTGCTGTATTCCGTGGCCCGATTCTCGAAGAAGTTGGCGTGCTCCACGGCGTTCAGCATCTCGTCCAGCCAGGGCAGGGGGTTTTTTTCCACCTTGAAGATCTGGTTGAGGCCAAGCTCGATCAGGCGGCGGTCGGCGATGTAGCGGATGTATTGCTTCACCTCTTCCCCCGACAGGCCTTCGATGGCGCCTTGCTCGAAGGCCAGGTCGATGAAGGAGTCCTCGTGGCTCACGATAGTGGCGCACGATAAGTAGATGTCGCGCTTCAGCTCCTCGGTCCAAATATCGGGATTTTCCTGCACGAAGGTGCGGAACAGCTTGATGATGGATTGGCAGTGTAGCGATTCATCGCGCACCGACCAGGTCACGATCTGCCCCATGCCCTTCATTTTCCCGAAGCGGGGGAAATTCAGCAGGATGGCAAAGGACGCGAACAGTTGCAGCCCCTCGGTGAAAGCGCCGAACGCGGCCAGGGTGCGGGCGATCTCATGGCGCGACTCCATCGTGAAGCCGTGCATGTAATCGTACTTGTCCTTCATCTCCTTGTATTTGAGGAAGGCCTGATACTCGATCTCCGGCATGCCGATGGTGTCCAGCAGATGGCTGTACGCGGCGATGTGCACCGTTTCGATGTTCGAAAAGGCGGACAGCATCATCAGCACTTCGGTGGGTTTGAACACCTGCGCGTAGTGCCGCATGTAGCAGTTGTTCACCTCCACGTCCGCCTGGGTGAAAAAGCGAAAAATCTGCGTCAGCAGGTTGCGCTCCCCATCGCTCAGATTGCGGTGCCAATCCTTGACGTCGTCGGCCAGCGGCACTTCCTCGGGCAGCCAATGCACGCGCTGCTGCATGAGCCAGGCGTCGTAGGCCCAGGGGTAGCGGAAGGGCTTTGTAGACCGGATTCTCGGTGAGCAGATCGAACTGGACGGGATGTTCGTCTGCCGCGGGTTGTGGGCCGGCCATGCTTTTTTGGCTCCGTGGGGCTTGGTTGATGCCGAGAGAATCCGGTGGGGATGCCCAGGTATAGTGGTTCGGTCGCGTTCCGGGCGCAAGCAGTGGTGTGGGGTTCACACCACAATTCCGCGCCGTCACCCGGTCAGCACGCGGTCCATCTCGCCTGCCGCCAGCGTTGGGGCGGTTTGGTACTCATAGCATGCCACCGCTTGCTGGTCGCCGGTACGGAACAATGGCGGCGGGGCGGTGCGGCATTGGGCGCGGACCAGAGGACAGCGGGCGGCGAAGGCGCAGCCGGTGGTGCCTGGCACCGCTTGGTCAGGCGCGGCGTCGGGCGACAGCCAGTCAAGCGTGGTGCTGACCTTCGGGATCGCCGATAGCAGCAGCTTTGTGTAGGGATGACGCGGGTGTTTCACCACTTGTTCGACGTCGCCTGCCTCGGCCACGCGAGCGCGGTACATTACCAGAATTGTGTCGCTGACCTGATAGGCGGTTGCAAGATCGTGGGTGATGTAGAGGATGGAGATGCCCATCTCCTGGTTCAGCTTGCGCAGCGACCCCAGGATGGTGGCGCGTAGCGAGGCGTCGACCATCGACACCGGCTCATCCGCCACGATCAGCCTGGGGCGCAGCAGCAGCGCTCGGGCCACCATGATTCGTTGGCGCTGCCCGCCGCTGAGCTGGTGGGGGAAGCGGCCGAGGATTTCTTCGGGCTGCAAGCCGACCGATCTTAGCGCGTCTTCCATCAACCGGCGGCGCTCGGCCTTGGACGCCGCGAGCTTGAAGCGCGCGATGGGCGTCGTGAGGACGTGGTCCACCCGGTAGAACGGGTTGAAGACGCCGTAGGGGTCCTGGAAGATCGCCTGCACATCGCGCAGGAATTCCCGCCGGCCGCTGCCGCGCAGGGTGGCGAGATCGCGCCTTTTGTAGAGTACCTGTCCGGCGGTCGGGGCGATGAGACCGAGCATGAGGCGGGCGAGGGTGGTCTTACCGCTGCCGCTCTCGCCGACAACGGCAGTGATGGACGGCTTGTCGGCATGAATGGTCATGGAGAAGTCGGTCAGTGCTGGCGTTGCGTAGACCTTGGAGGCGTTGCGGACCTCGATCAGGGGTATGGCGTCACGCATGATGGCATGCGACGTGGATGCCGGGCGCTAATTCGCGTACGGCCGGTTTTTCCATTCGGCAGCGATCGGTGGCTTTCGGGCAGCGTGGGTGGAAGGCGCAGCCGGGGGGCAGATCGCGCAGGAGCGGCGCCAAACCGGGGATACCGATCAGGGTGCCGCGCTGCCCGAACGACGGGAGGCTGGCGATCAGCGCCTGGGTGTAGGGGTGCCTCGGGGTGACGATGATTTCCCCGATCGGTGCGGTTTCGACCAGGCGGCCGGCGTACATGACCCCCAGCCGGTCGACGAACTGCGCCATCAGGCCCATGTCGTGCCCGACCAGGATGACGGCGGAGCCGAGGTCGGTTTGCACGCGGGCCAGCGTTTCCATCACTTGCCGCTGCACCACCACATCCAGCGCGCTGGTGGGTTCGTCGGCGATGATGACCTTGGGGCTGAGGCTGATCGCGATAGCGATGCAGGCGCGCTGCTTCATGCCGCCGCTGAGTTCGTGCGGATACTGGCGCTCGGTTCCTGGGGACAGGCCGACCCGTTGCAGCAGGCCGGCGATATGGTCGGAAGATCGGGCGACGCCGTGGTCGCGCATGGCGTCGGCGATCTGCTCGCCGATGCGCATGACGGGGTTGAGGGAGTTCATCGATCCCTGCGGCACCAACGCGATTCCGGCCAAGCGGGTGGCACGCATGGCTTCCTCGTCCAATTCGGACAGCGCCCGGTCGCCCAGCCGGACGGTGCCGGACTCGATGCGGCCGGGCGGCTTGATCAGGCGGAGGATCGCCAGCGCCATGGTGGATTTACCGGAGCCGGATTCGCCCGCCAGCCCGAAACGCTCGCCGGGTCGCAAGGCGAAGCTGACATCGTCCACCGCCCGGACTTTTCCCAATGGGTGATCGAAGGCGACGCTCAGGTGTTCGACGCGCAGGATGGGTTCGGTCATGCCGATCGCCGCAGGCGCGGGTTGGCGATTTCGTCCAACCCGACGGTCAGGAAGAACAGGCCGAGGAACACCAGCAGGATGATGACCGTCGGTGCCGTCCACCACCACCACCAGCCGTTGATCATCGCGGCGTTGAAGTTCACCCAATACAGCGTCATGCCCAAGGTCGGCGCGTCGATGGGGCCGAGGCCCAGTACCTCCAGCCCGATCGAGGCCAGGATGGCGGACGACACCGCGTTGACCAGCGTGGCGGCGAGGTAGGGCAGTAAATTGGGCATCATCTCGGTGAAGATGATGGCGGGGCCGCTCATGCCGGACATGCGGGCGATCTCGACGTAGCCGCGTTCCCGCAGGGTCAGCACCTGGGCGCGAATGGTGCGGGTGGGGTTGAGCCAGGCCAGGGAGGCGACGATCAGCGCCATCTGGTTCACCGTCAGGCTGGTCTTGATGGAAACCGCGATGATGATCAGCACCAGCAGGCCGGGCACCGTCAGCCCGATATCGGCGATGCCGCGGATGATCGTGTCCAGCAGCCCACCGTAATAGGCGGCGACGAAGGCCAGCACGGTGCCGATGCCCACACCGAGGAACCCGGCGATGAAGCCGATCCTCAGCGTCAGCGGCGTGCCGGCGACCATCACCGCCAGCAGATCGCGGCCCTGGCGGTCGGTACCGAAGGGGTACGCCCAGGATGGTGGGCGCAGAGGACGGACGGAGAGCGCGCGGGCGTCCTCGGTATCCACCACGAAGTGCCCGACGGCAACGAACAGCGCGAGGATGGTCAGCAGGCCGATCCCGACCAGGAGGGACGGGTTGCGGCGGAGGTAGCGGCGGAGGCCGTTCATGGCGACGGTACCATTCAGCTTCGCCGATAGGTGATGCGGGGGTCGAGCCAGGGATAGATTACGTCCAGAATGAACGTCGCGAAGCCCAGCGCCACGATGACCGTGAAGACGATGCCCTGAATGAGGAAGTGGTCGTTCTCGCGGATCGCCTGGAACAGCAGGGCGCCGATGCCGGGGTAGCCAAAGATGACCTCCACCAGCACCGCGCCGGACAGGATTTGGCCGAGCGCCAAGGCCAAAGCGGTGACCTGCGGCAGGATGGCGTTGCGGACGCAGTAGCGCAGGAAGACCGTGCTGCGCGCCAAGCCTTTGGCCTCGGCGAAGGTCACGTAGTCTTCCCCCATCGTGGTGACCATCATCCCGCGCATCCCCAGTGCCCAGCCGCCGGTGGAGACCAGGACGATCGACAACGCCGGCAGGGTGGCGTGGGCCAGCATGTCGCCGATGAAGGACCATGACATCGACGGGGTGGTGCCCGGGTTGTAGCCGCCGAAGATCGGCAGCAGCGGGATTTGGAACGCCAGCACGTACATAAGGATAAGGCCCAGCAGGAAGAACGGTATGGCGTGGAGCGCCCAGAGCGGGGGCATGAGCCAGGCCATCCATCGCGGCGCGCCGGGCCAGGCGAGCAGCGCACCCAGGAAGGTCCCGAGGGTGAAGGAAACCAGCGTGGTGGTGCCCAGCAGCGCCAGGGTCCAGGGGATGGCCTCACCGATCAGCTCGTTCACCGTGCGGGGGTAGTTGGCGATGGAATAGTTGAAATCCAGGTGCGCCGCGTCGTCGAGGTAGGACAGGTACTGCCGCCATAGCGGGCGGTCCAGGCCGAAGCGCTGCTCGTAGACCTTCACCATGTCCTCGATCCCGCCTGACACGTAGCCGCCGAGGGAGGCCTGGGCGAGGAGCTTGGTGCGGACGGGATCCTGGCCTGAGAGGCGGGGAAGGAAGAAGTTCAGCGACGCCGCCAGCCAGACGATCAGCAGGAAGACACCGAAGCGGCGGATTATGTGGAGGGTGGTCATGGCTAAATCTTTGCGTCATGGCGGGCGCAGGCCCGCCATCCACGGCTTTCCCAGGGTTCCGCAACGCAAGTCGTGGATGGCGGGCCTGCGCCCGCCATGATGGGGGAAACCCTCATGCCGGTTGCAAATTCCACAGCACCATCGGGAACGTCAGGTGCCAGTGCGCGCCGTTCACGTAGGGGGTCGCCGCCGTTGGCCAGTTCTTCCAATACGTCGTGTTCATCGGAATCCGGTGATAATTCTGCACCAGCTGAATATCCGGCAGTTCGGGCAGCCAGATCTCCATCGCCTTGCGGAATATCTCCGTCAGCTTCTTCGTATCCGTTGGTGCCACGCCGAACATCTCGTCCACCAGCTTGTCGTATTCCGCGTTCTTCCACTTGGCGAAATTGACCTGATGCCCGCCGGGCACCGCGACCGAGGCGCCCTGATACAGCCGCAACGTGTTGTACGGCTCGTTCACGCTGCCGCCGTGGCCGTAGATGGCGCCGGTGTATTGCCCCTTCTGGAAGCGGTCGTCGAAGTCCGGCGGCAGCGCCATGCTGGCCGCCACGCCGCGGCGTTTCAGCATCTCCGCCAGCACAGGCCCCATGCCGGCGCCGCTGGCACCGAAGCCGATGATATCGAGAGACAACTTGTTGCCGTCCTTGTCGGCCCAAGTGCCGTCGCTGTCCTTCTTGAAGCCGCGGCCGGTCAGCAGGGCGTCGCCTTTCTTCGGGTCGAAGGCCAGCGTGTCGTGCTTCTTCAATAGGTCGCCGATCGCGTCCTTGTAAGGCTTCAGTGGAGGATAATCCGGCATTGGCAGCGCCGAGACCGAGGACGCACCGAGGTACGCGACGTCGATCAACTGATCCCGGTCGATGTAGTGGCTCAGCGCCCAGCGCACGTCCTTGTCGTCGAACGGTTTCTTCTCGTTGTTGACATATAAGGAGATCGGCCACCAGTCGATGTAGCCATACGGCGCCTGCTGCCCGGCGTGGGTGATGACCTTGGGATTGCCCTTGATCATGGTCGGGAACGTCGCGGGCTGCATGCCGGTGCCGGCGTCGATCTGGTTGGTGATCATCGCCTGCGCGGTTTGCTGCTCCCCGGCGAATGGCAGCCAGATGTTGCGCTCTACCGCCGGCAGCGGCGCGAGTTTGGCATCCGCCGCCCACCAGGACGCGCGACGGTCGAACACTTTCTGCTGCGGCGACGCGATGGCGACCTTCCACGGACCTGTGGTGGCCGGCAGGCCCTTGTCGATGTCGAAGTGCTTGAACGTGGTCCAGTCCTGGCCCTCGAAGATGTGCTTCGGGACGATGTAGACCCCGATGTCGTATTTGTAGGTCATGAAGAAGAAGAATCGGGGGGAGGGGATTTTGAAGTCCACCACCACCGTGTTGGCGTCCGTCGCCTTGGCCTGGGCGACCGCCTGGTTGACATCCACGCCCCAGCGCACTTTGGGGCCGAGGTCGCGCAGGCTGTTCAGTGTGTACGCCACGTCCTCGGCGCTGAACGGCACGCCGTCGGACCATTTGATGCCGGACCGGGTCTTGATTGTCAGTTGTTTGAAATCGGCGGAGAACTGGTAGCTCTCGGCCAGCCACATATACATCTTGTCGGCGAAGGCGCTGTAGTACGCCAGCGGCTCGTAGATCAGGTTCGGCCCGTTCTGGTGGTTGGAGCCGATGGAGTACGGGTTCCACAGATCGTAATCGACCCAGCGCCCCTCGCGGCTGCCGGACCACACCAGGATCATGGTTTTCTCTCGCGGCGGGGCGGCTTGTTGAGCTTGCGCCGTCCCCCAGGGGACAAGCGCCGCCGCGCCGGCCAGCGCGCCGGCTTTCATGAGATCGCGCCGTGTGGTGTCGGTGGGCTGCTGCTTGTCGGACATTGTGTTCCCTCTCTATCCCTGGGCGTTGCGAGCATGCGATCTTGGAAGGGATCGCGGTTTCTGTCGAGAACGGGTTGCGCGCCGAGCAGGCGGAGGGCTAATCTTTGCTTCTACAGCACGAAATGGCCGGAAATCCGGTTCGGTTCTGGGAGGCATGTCATGACACAGCAGGTCCGTTTTTTCGTCAACGGCAAGGAACGGGCGATCGACAATCCCGACCCGACCGAATTGTTGGTCAATTGGTTGCGCTCACCGGACGTCGGGCTGACTGGCACCAAGAAGGGCTGCGCCCAGGGCGGCTGCGGCGCCTGCACGGTGATGCTGTCGCGCTGGGACGACACGACCGGGAGGGTCGTGCATGAAGCGATCAATGCCTGCCTGCGCCCGGTGTGTTCGGTCGACGGGATGGCCATTACAACAGTGGAAGGGGCTGGCAGCGTCGAGACCGAACTCAATCCGGTGCAGTACCGCATCGCCAAGGATAACGGGTCCCAATGTGGCTACTGTACACCCGGCTGGGTGATGACGATGACCGCCTTCCTGGCCGCCAATCCCGGCCGCAAGGCGACCCAGCGCGAAATCGAGGATATGTTTGACGGCAATCTGTGCCGCTGCACCGGCTACCGGCCGATCCTGTACGCGATGCGCCATTTCGCCTCCGACTGGACGCCAGAGGACGAGATCGGGTCGATGGATTGCCTGGTCGATCCGAATGTGAAGCATACCTCGGAGATTATGGCCCCCACCCCGCCGCGTAGCGCGGCGCATGCGCCGTTGCTGATCGAGAAGGACGGCTACACATGGTTCAGGGCACCGACTTTGGAGGCGGTGCTGGATTTGTTGCAGGACAGGGACCCGGACCAGATCAAACTGGTGAATGGCAACACCTCGATCGGCATCTACGACCGGTATCAGGAGCATCCCAAACACCTGATCGACATCTCCGGATTGAACGATCTGAAATATTGTTCGGCCGGACCCGCATCGATTGTCCTGGGAGCCGGGATTACCTACAGCGAGGCTCTGACATTCCTCGACCGGACTTTGGCCGGGGGGGCCGACACGGGGTTGGCCGCGCTGCGCTACATGGCGCAGCGCACCGCCGGGACTATCGTGCGCAACGCCGCGAGCCTGGGCGGCAACACCATGCTGGTGGTGCGGCACATGCTGCATGGCGCGCCGTTCCCGTCGGACGCGTTCACCGCGTTCGCGATGCTGGACGCCAAGGTCATCGTCGCGGCCGAAGGCCACCGGCCCAGGCAGATGCCGATCCTGGCGTTTACCGAAGATTGGCAACGCAAGGATAGTCCTCTCCGCCGCGCCGTCATCCTCGGTTACGAGGTCCCCCGGGCACGACCCAGAGCATTCGCGCAGACCTATAAGACAGCGTTGCGGGAGGTGAATGCCCACGCGATCGTCAACGCCGGCTGCCGCGTCCTGTTTGATGCGGCGGGGTTGGTCACCGAAGCCCACCTCGTCTTCGGCGGCATCGCCCCCATCGCGTTCCACGCGAAACACGCCGAACGCGCGCTGATCGGGAAGCCCTGGACGGGCGGTACCTTAAAGGTTGCCCTGGTCGAACTGCGGCACGACGTCGATGCCGAACTAGCGCGTTGGCGGGAGCGGCTGAGCACCGTGCCGGATGAGGGCTTCACCGACGAGTACCGCCGGCATCTGGCGGAGTCGTATTTGTATCAGTTCTTCGTGGAGGTCGCCTCCGCTACCGGATCGACGCCCATTCCGGCGTCCATCGCATCGGCCGGGCAGCGCACCGAACGCCCGGTCAGCCGGGGCACGCAATCCATTCCCAAGAATGCCGATCCGGCACCGGTCGGGCTACCGTTCGTCAAGCTCGATGCCTTCCTGCAAGCGACGGGGGAGGCGCACTACACTCACGATTTGCCGCTGCCGCCGCGCGGCGTGAATGGCGCCTTCGTGCTGTCGCGCAAGGCGGTGGGGCGCTTCGAATTCCGCATTCCCGGCGAGGGCAAGACCGACGCCAAGGGGCTGGAGGACTGGTTGCGGGTGCGCTTCCCCGGCGTCGTGGGCCTGCTGACCGCCGCCGACATTCCGGTGGCGCGGAACAACCGCACCATCCGCATCGCGGAGATGCCGGGCGGGGTCGATCCTTTGCTGGCCGATGGCAGGGTGGAATGGTATGGCCAACCGATCGCTCTGGTCATGGCCGAGAACGAAATCTACGCCATGGACGTGGCGAATCACGTCCGCGAGCACTGCGTTGCCTACGACGAACCGCTGGCGCCGCCGATCCTGACGTTCGAGCAAGCCATCGCCGCGAATAGCCAATTCGTCGACACCACCGTCGCGCCCTACAACCACATCGTTTACGTGGAACGACCGGACTCGGACCTCGGCTGGGCCGGAAAATCCGGTTCGGTCATCCTGGACAACACGACCTGCCTGATCGTCAACGGCATGCAGGAAACCGGGTCGCAGGCGCATTATTATATGGAGACGCAGTCGACCCTCGCGGTGCCCGGCGAGTGGGGGCAAATGGACATCCATCCGTCCAGCCAAAGCCCCGATACCGTGCAGAGCACCGTCGCGTCCGTGCTGGGCGTGCCGCTCAGCCGCGTGGGCGTGACCATTCGCCGGGTGGGTGGCGGTTACGGGGGTAAAACTACGCGATCCCCCTATGTCGCGGGGCCCGCGGCGGCGGCGGCCGCGAAGTTCAAGCGCCCGGTTCGCATCGCGGTGCGGCGCGAGGAAGACATGGAAATGATCGGCCGGCGTCACCCGTTCCGCGGCCGCTACAGCCTGGCCGTCGCGGCCGAGGGCGCCCAGAAAGGGCGTATCCTGGGCCTGTCCATGGAACTCCTGTCCGGCGGCGGCGCGACCTACGATTGCTCCTTTACCGTCATGGACTGCGTGCAGATGCGCATCGACAGTGCGTACATGGTGCCGAACTGGAAGACCGAGGGGCAGGTGGCCCGCACCAATCTGGCCAGCAACACCGCTTTCCGCTCCATGGGCCTGATCCAGGCCGTGGTAATCCTGGAAGACGGGATCGCCAAAGCCGCCCACGCGTTGGGCATGCGGGCCGAGGACCTGCGGTTGCTGAACATGTACAAGCCGGGCGATCAAACCATCGTCGGGACCACGCTGACCGTCTGCTACATGCGTCAGGTCTGGGGGTACATGCTGAAGAAGGCGGATTTCGAGCGGCGGTCCAAGGCGGTGGACGCCTTTAATGCCGCCAACCGCTGGCGCAAGCGCGGCATCGCCGCGATCCCGGTGCAATACGGTGCGGGCTACAACGCGTCGTTCCTGGAGCAGGCGGGCGCGCTGGTGGACGTCTACGACCAGGATGGGTCGGTGCTGGTGCACCAGGGCGGCGTCGAAATCGGCCAGGGCCTGCAGACCAAGATCGCCCAGGTCGCGGCGGAAACGCTGAATGTGCCGATGTCGATCATATCCATGGCCGAAACCAACCTGGGGGTGGTACCCAATCCGGTCTCGACCGGCGCGTCCACGGGCACCGGTTTCAACGCCGAGGCCGTGCGCACCGCCTGCACCGAACTGCGCAAGCGGCTGGAGGAATATTGCCTGGGTCTGCTGGTGAAGAATGGTGCGCAATGGTGCGTCGACAATCACGTCGATTTTTGGAACCATAAGACCGGCTGGAATACGGAATACGCGCCGGGCAAGTCGATGTGGCAGGCGATCGTCGGGTCGGCGCACTTCAACCGGGTCAATTTGTCGGCGCAGGTCCGTGTGCGTATCCCCGGCGGGACCGCGCCCGCCGAGAACATTTACCCCAACTCGGGACCGACCGCGGAGAAAGGGGTCGATCAGTTCACGGGCTACACCTTTTCGGCCGGGTGCACCGAGGTGGAGATCGACGTGCTGACCGGCGAAACCACCGTGCTGCGCGCGGACCTGATCTACGACATCGGCGACAGCCTGAACCCCGCCGTCGACATCGGACAGGTGGAGGGTGCCTACGTGCAGGGCATGGGCTACATTCTGACCGAGGAGATCGTCACCCAGCCCGATGGGCAGTTGGCGGGGCGGCTGAATTCCAACAACACCTGGGGTTACAAACTGCCGGCCACCACCACCATCCCGCTGGCGTTCAACGTCGGCTTCTTCCCCCGCGCCGAACTGGGCCTGCCGAGCAAGCACGATCTGGTGCTCGGGTCGAAGGAGGTGGGGGAGCCGCCGTTGGTTCTGGCGGGTTCGGTTTATCTTGCGGTAAAGAACGCCGTCCTGGCGGCGCGCCAGGATCGCGGGCACGATGCGTGGTTCGAAATGCCCGCACCGGCGACGGTGCAGCGCGTGCGGGAGGCTTGTTTGGTGGAGATGGCGGATTTGGTGGTGTAGAGGGACAGAACGATTCTCCCTCCCCCCTTGCGGGAGAGGGAGATTAATCGTTCAGCCCGGCAGCAACGCGCGCAACGCCTCCAATTCCTCCAGCACATCGGCCAACAGCCCGCGCAGCCGCTCGACTTCCGGGTCAGTTTTCTGACGCGGCACCATCCGGGGCACCCGCGGTTCGATTGGTCCGTCCGGCTCCAGGTCCAGGCCGGGAATGAGCAATTCCGGCTCACGCGCGGTAACCGACCTCTCTGCCTCGGCCTCTGCCCGTTCAGCGGCCGATGGGGGCGGGATGTCGTCCGATAGGCGGCCGCCCCCCTCCCGCAGCAAACGCTGCACGCCTTTGATGGTGTAGCCCTGGATATACAAAAGGTCCGCGACGCGGCGCAGCAGCACGATGTCGTCGGGGCGGTAGTAGCGCCGGCCACCGCCGCGCTTCAGCGGCTTCACCTGCGGGAAGCGGGTTTCCCAGAAGCGCAGGACATGCTGCGGGATATGCAGTTCGTCCGCGACCTCGCTGATCGTGCGGAAAGCGTTGGGCGCTTTCTTGGGCCGGGTTCGGCCGGACCCGAGGTCCAGGTCGTCATCGCCGGCGGCGTCGCTCATTCGTCTTCATCCGGCCCAGGGATTTCGCCGTTGATGCGGGCCTTCAAAACATGGCTTGGGCGGAACACCAGCACGCGGCGGGGCAGGATGGGCACCTCCTCCCCGGTCTTCGGATTGCGGCCAACGCGGCGGCCTTTTTGCCTGACGGAAAAGGTTCCGAACCCACTGATTTTAACAGATTCACCACTTTCCAAAGTGGACGAAATGCGGGTCAGTACGCTTTCGAGCAGCTCGGCGGACTCATTCCGAGACAGCCCGACTTCGGCGTAGATCATTTCAGCCAGATGGGCTCGAGTGACTGTTTGCATAAATGGACGCTAGGCAGGCAGCGCGGTCCCGTCAAGTTTGTAACGTGAAAATCCCGAGGGATCAGGCGCTTGCGCCTCAATCGGTTACATTCGTACGAGCGCCGAACCCCAAACCAGACCGCCGCCCAGGGCTTCCAGCAGCACCAGTTCGCCGCGTTTGATACGCCCGTCCTTCCAGGCTTGGCACAGGGCCAGCGGCACCGACGCGGCGGAGGTATTGGCGTGGTCCTCCACGGTGATCACCACCCGTTCAGGCGCAAGGCCGAGCTTGCGGCCCATGGCGTCGATGATGCGGCGGTTGGCCTGGTGCGGAACCAGCCAGTCGACGTCGTCGGCGGTCAGTTTGTTGGCGTCCAAGGCCTCCTGCACGGCCTCCGCCAGGCGGGTAACCGCGTGGCGGAAGACCTCCCGCCCATGCATGACGAGATGGCCTGGCTTGTCGGGCTGTCCGACGGCGCCGTCGACATACAGGATGTCACCGAGGGTGCCTTGCGCATGGATATGGGTGGACAGGATGCCCTGGTCGGAACCGGTGCCTTCCCCGGCCCGCAGGAACACCGCGCCGGCGCCGTCGCCGAACAGCACGCAGGTACCGCGGTCCTGCCAGTTCAGGATGCGGGAATAGACCTCCGACCCGATGACCAGCACGCCTTTGGCCTGGCCGCACTTGATCATGCTGTCGGCGACCGACAGGGCGTAGATGAAGCCGGCACACGCCGCGGCGAGGTCGAAGCCGAAGCCCTTGGTCACCCCGAGTGCTGCCTGCACCCGTAAGGCGGTGGCCGGGAAGGCCTGATCGGGCGTGCTGGTGGCCAGGATGATGCCGTCCACGTCGGACGGAAGCGCGCCAGCATCGGCCAATGCGGCTTTGGCGGCCTCGGTGCCCATGAAGGCGGCGGTTTCGTGGGGGGCGGAAAAATGCCGCTGCTGAATGCCGGTGCGTTCCCGAATCCAGGCGTCGGTGGTGTCGACCGTGAGGGCCAACTCGGCGTTGGAGACGATGCGTTCAGGCAGGTAGGCGCCGATACCGGCAAGGATGGAGCGGGATGGCATCGGCATTCCTGGTCAGCGGTAGAGAATCACGCCGGCGCAAGCCCGGCGGCGGTGCCGTTCTTCTCCCGCGCCGAGCGCTTGTCCAGCCCGATGCGGGCCAAATCCTCCCGGATATGATCGTTAAATCGGTGAACCACCATATCCATGGCTACATCGACGGCGTGGGCGAACCCTTGGGCATCGGTGCCGCCATGCGATTTCACCACCACGCCATTCAGCCCGACCATCACAGCGCCGTTGTATCTACGGGGATCGAGCCATTCGCGCAGCCGGTCCAGGCCCGGTTTGGCCAGCAGATAGGCGATCCTGGTCAGGATGTTACGGTTGAACACCTCCCGCAGCATGCCGCCGATCAGCTTCAGCGCACCCTCGGCGGTTTTCAGCGCCACGTTGCCGGTGAATCCGTCGGTCACGATCACGTCGGTGGTGCCGGCGGCGATGTCGTGACCTTCGACGAAGCCGTGGAATTGCGGGCCGATATGGCTGGCACGCAGAATTTCGGCGGCCTGGCGCACGGTGTCGTCGCCCTTCAGCTCCTCCGACCCGACATTCAGCAGGCCGATGGTGGGGGCCGGCAGGCCCAGCACGCAGCGGGCGAAGACGTCGCCCATGACGGCGAATTCCACCAGGTTGCGCACGTCGCACTGTACGTTGGCGCCGAGGTCCAGCATCACCACGTCGCCGCGCGCCGAGGGGCCGATCGCGGCCATCGCCGGACGGTCGATGCCGGGCAGCGCCTTGATGACGATCTTGGCGAGTGTCAGCAGCGCGCCGGTATTGCCGGCGGAGACTACCCCGGCGGCATCCCCGCGCGCGACCGCATCGATCGCCACCCGCATGGAGGAGTCGCGGGTGCGCAGCGCCTGGGTAGGTTTCATGTCGGAGCTGATCGCCACGGCGGCATGCTGGATCGTGCACGCCCCGCGCGCCCGCCGCCGCCGCGCCAGCAGCGCGGTCAGAGCGGGTTCGTCGCCGACCAGCAGGAAGCGGGCGTGCGGATGACGTTCGGCGGCTATCTCCAGCCCGTCGACCACCATGGCTGGCGCATGATCGCCACCCATGGCGTCAATCGCCAGCGTGTAGGGACCGGTCAAGGGCGGAGCAAGGACACGCTGGTGTTCCGCGTCAGGCTCTGACAGCGCCCTTCAGTGCGCTGCCTGCCGCGACCACTTCCCGGCCGTCATAATGGCCGCAGTGGCTGCAGACGTGGTGGGGGCGCTTCAGCTCCCCGCAGTTGCCGCATTCGGCGTGCTGCTCGCGCGTCAGCGCCTGATGGCTGCGGCGCATGCCGGCGCGGGAGGGGGAAGTCTTTCTCTTGGGTACAGCCATGGGACGAGGCCCCTTTTCGAATGAAGTGAGCTCCCAAGGCCTAAGCAGGAGGAGCGGTCACAGTCTGGTCATCACGTGAGCCGCGCCGTCTAGCAGAGGGGCCGACCGGTCGCAAGGCATTCCATACGAAGTTCCAAGAGCGAAGTTTCAGGGCTGTTCCGCGATGGTCAGCCAGGCGGTCGCGATGGCGGTGTCGCGCAGGATCCGGGCCTCCACCTGGCTGCCGATGCGGCTGCCCTCCAGGAAGGTGCGCAGGGAATTGGCGCCGCTCGTGCTGTGCCCATCGAGCGAGAGCAGGACGTCGCCGACCCGGAGGCCCGCTTGGTCCGCCGGGCTGCCGGCCGTGATGCCCACGACGAGTCGGCCGGAGGTCTGACCGGCACGCGGGACCAACGGTTCCGGCACGGTGATGGGTTGCAGCGCCACGCCGAACCAGCCCCGGCGGTCGGCACGATGGCCGTGGTTCGGGCGTGGTTTGGCTTCGCGCGGTGCGGAGTCGATGAAGCGGGCGATGACCCGGTGCGGCACGATGGCGACCGCGCCGTCAGTCGCCAGATGCACGATGCCCAGCACGGCGCCGGCGGTATCGAGCGCCAGGCTGCCGGCGTCCGCCTGCGCCTCGGTCATATCCAGCACCGCACCATGCTCGGACGCGCGTGGCTGACGGTGCACAGCAGTCAGTCGCATCGTCGGCGAGCCATCGAAATCGGCCCCGACGACGATCGTCAGATTGCCCACCGCGGGCGGCCGCGCCGCGGTCATCGCGGGGGTGGAAATGGGCTGATCGAGCCGCAGCAAGGCGAGGTTTAGCATGGGTTCCCGATGCACCATCCGCGCGGCGACGCGTTTGCCGCCGGGCATGACGAGCGTGTAGTCGTCGCGCGGCGGCAATGCCCGATCGGTGGTCACGACCAGACTGTCACCCCAGGTGGTGCCGGTGACATGTTGGTTGGGCCCCACGCGTATGGCCGCCAACCACGGAGCGGCGGCGGCGGCGAGGGCGGCAATCGCCTCGGACAGGGAGGAAAGAGACTGTGTCACGACGGCACCAATGTAGCGCGACGGTTCGGCGGGTCAAAACGCCGCAGCGTGGTTGCGATGGCGCGTGGGTGGGTCTATAGGGCGCGCATCCCACGGCAGGCCGGCATAGCTCAGCGGTAGAGCAACTGATTCGTAATCAGTAGGTCCACAGTTCGATTCTGTGTGCCGGCACCACTACCCCATTGAAACCGCTAAAAAATTACACCGGCTGGCGGAACGGCTGGGAATTAACGGCAAGAATGTCCGCATGATGTCCGCACTCCGGGTGCCCATATGTGAGGTCCCCATGCCTCCCGGCTTCGTCCCCCTCGGCCCTGTCACCGCCCGCCTCCCCCTTCCGGACGACGCGCGTGCCCTATCCCACGAATGAGGACCTGCCTGAGTCCGTGCGTGCGCACCTGCCGTCCCACGCGCAGGACATCTTCCGCGCGGCCTTCAACGCTGCCTGGGTGACCTACGGTGTGCGCAACCCCTGGCAACGCGAGGAAATCGCGCACCGGGTCGCCTGGGCAGCAGTGAAGCGGCGGTATCACAAGGTCGGGCACGACTGGGTTCCCCTCGATCGCACGGTTGGCGATTGAGGCGATGCATGCTCTCCGGCGTTATCACCCTCGGCCAAGTCGCCGCCCGCCTCCCCATGCTGGTGGCGACCTGCAACCGCTGCGACCGTTGCGGTCGGCTCAGGACGGATCGGCGTTGCTTACGTCGGCGCCTTTCAAGTAGCCTGCTTTCGAGTCGAGGCGAGCCGGTAGGCGACCCATCCAAGGAATGCCGGCCAAGAGGGGTACTTCATGTTTGGACCCGCATTTTGTTTGGCTGGAGATTCATTTCCTCGGAATTCGCATATCGACGAGGCACTTCATAAGCGCATCGCTGCAACGTTTTCACCATGGGTCGATCAACAAGAAATTCTCGATCGAACCGGAGAGCAAGATTTCCACATTGATACCGCGCGGCGCCTAATGCTTCTGGAACAGATCATACCGACCGGCGAGGATGTAAAACGGACAGTTCTGATCGGCCGGTCGTCTGGAGCACGGGTAGCCTCCCTGTTTGCCATGGGACGCGGTGTCGCGGCGGTAATCTGCCTGGGCTATCCGTTCCGGCCGGTGCATTCCGTGCTGGAACCCGAGCGATTTGCTCATCTGGCTCGCATCACCGTGCCCACATTGATCTTGCAGGGCTATGAGGACGAGTACGGCGGCGTCGATCTAACCGAACATTACGCGTTGTCGCCGGCGGTGTCCGTCCAGTTCATAGCTGGGGGGCACGAGCACCACCTCTCATCGGAGGAATGGGACAGGGTGGGGCAGCTTGTGTTGACGTTCTGCGATCACGCGTCCCGCCAGTTGCCTCCGGACTCCATGCCTTTCGATGAGGCGTTTTATCTGCGCACGTATCCGGGTGTGGCGGCGGCGGTCGCGGCTGGGCAGTTTGTCTCCGGTGAGCAGCATTTTCTCCTGCACGGACGTCAGGAGGGCCGCAGCTTCCGGCTCCAGCCGGACGCGAGGCATCCTGCTCGCGATTGAAGCACCGCAAAACCGTAATGAAGTGGCAGGCTTTGCCCGGCAACTTGGCGGATTTTGCGCCGTCGCTGGAATTTTTTTGCAATGGGTGCGTCCTCGCTGCTCTCCGGGCGCGGGGTGACCCGCATCCCTACCGCGACTGATTGAACACCTATGGACGGTTGCGACCCTGCCCGGATGGTGCGATCCAGTAATCCGTAATCAGTAGGCTCACAGTTCGGTTCTGTGTGCCGGCACCATTCCTCTCGGAATTTTGTGAGATTCGTGTTGCATCGCAGCAAAGGCGGGCATAGCCTCCCCTTGCAGTTGCCAAGGAGAACACGGAGATGCTCGGCCCACACGGCAAAGACGGACAATCCATCCAGGAGCCACACAGCACGTTCGCGGAGTGTGCGGGGCGCGATGAGCACATGGAAGACGAAGAAAAGATCCTGGCGAACCGCGCCGACGCCAACCTGCCGGCCCTGTTGACGAGGGACGTTCTGGGAGGCTGACCGAGGGGCGATCTCGCACTCGCTGGTTTTCCGCCGGGCCGGACCTGCGGTGTTTTGGGTGTCGTTGGCCCATCCCATGCGCGCTCGCTTTGGATCGTCCCGGGGGTATCGCATGGCCCCCGCCCGTCACGCTCGGGTTGAGCCCGAGGATGACGAAAATGGGGCGTCCGTTGCCCTATCCCCCACCCAAAAACCTTGCCTAGTACCTCTGCACAGTGGTTTTGACAGGGTGCCGGCGCGTTCGTCCCGGCCGCCCGAAGCCGCGACCGCTCGGTTTTGGTGAAGCGGATCGGCTTGCTGTCGAAGGGCCGCTTTGGGACGATGCGGTGG
>CAIYDT010000102.1 GCA_903924985.1 uncultured Acetobacteraceae bacterium | reverse complement strand
TGTGTGGGGAGCATGGGCATGAGCGAGATGATCCTTCAGCGCCTCAGGGTCTAAACTCCCGGGAGGAAGATGTCTCACTGTTGTTGGCACGGAGGGCGAAGCGATGGGCCCATTGATGCGCAGTGGTGCTGGTCATCGCCGTAGCCCCACCACAGGAAAAAGAGACAGTTGCGGTTCCGGGGGTAGCGCAAAGTCCTGTGCAATCGCCAGGAGATGCGGCGCCAGCGGGACAGTTAGCACCGCGTCGCCATCGGCCGAGGGCGACGCCGTCAGCAGCGCGTGATTATGGTCGGAGAACTGAGCGAATGCACGCCACAACCCCGGAAACGGCCGTCCGTCTATACTTTCGCGGAACTCGCGGATGGCACCACGCCACGCACCAACCTCCACTCCGAAGCGCTGATGTAACTCGTGAAGCAATCGCACTGCCAACACAGTCTGCCACGAGTACAACGCGTGGCGCCCCCGTCCAGAGCCGGGGACATCTGGCGGTAGGATGTCCCGTCGTGCGCACCATTCTTTCAACTGGTGAACAGTGACACCGGATAGCTTCGCCGCATCGGACATTTGGATAAGCTGCATTCATGAGAGGTAGCACACCCCTCATAAATGGCAAGCGACATTAATCTGTCTGGTCTAGGGCTGTTGGTGCTCCTCTTGTCCGCGATCCGGTGACACTCCCGGGAACCGCACTTGCGGCTCCTCACCCACTCTCGACACGCGATGGCGCCAGGGGAGTGTCCGCTCCTAAGGAGATGCCTGCGATGTCTGGACGGCGGGAATGGGCGCAAAGCGGCCTCCAACCTCGCTGAGCATTGTGCCTCCCGACCCGCCATCTTCCCGTCTCTATAAGCCGCACCGAGGCATTTACCTCCCCCGCCGGCGCAACAGCAGCGTCGCCCTGCGTGCTCTTAACGTCCCAAGCTCCGCGCATAAAAGCGATCGCCGAGCCAAACCACACCCCCGCCAGGCCCCCGAAATCCGCGCGCGGCGTCGCCGGTCAAGCGCATCCAAAGGCCTCCAAGGCACAAATACCTATTGACGCGGACTTCGACCCTAGGATATTAATCCAGACCATGCAACCGGCACCCACCACACAGAACCCCGGAAGCGACGCTTCCGGCCCAAACCAGCCGGAAACCATCGCCTTCCCCGCCGCAACACCTCGCCCCATCCTCGGACGCCCCATCCTCGGACGTATCGGCGCGGTCCTCCACGTCGTCCGCGCCCTGATCGCCTACGGCCGGTACTTCGCGGCAACCGCCCCCGCCCGCGCGGCGGAACCGCAATTCGCCACCGTCGCCGCTGTCTTCGGCACGTACGACCTCGCAACCATCCTGTTCCGCGTGCAACGCGGCATCCTCCGCGCGCTCGCGTTGCAGCGTTATTTGCTCGCCCGCGCCGCCAGGGGCCGCAACCTCCGCTTCGCCTGGCCGCCCGGCGTCGACCTGCAACCGCACCACCGCCCGCCGCCGGCCCCGCCACGGGCGAAGCCCGCCGAACCCCGGCGCGCCCCCCGCAAGGAACCGGCGTTGCTCGGCGACGACGATCCGCGCGCGTTCCATCTCCCCACCGACGAGGAATTCGATCTCGAAATGCGCCGGCGTCCGGTTGGCCGCACCATGACCTACATCTGCCTGGACCTCGGCGTCGTCCCCGGTTTCTGCGCCGGCGAATTCTGGAACCAGTTCCTCAACGTGATACGCCGCTACGGCGGCAGCCTCAATCGCCTATACGAAGTGCGGGAACGCCGGGAAAAATCCTTCGAGAAGGAACGCGATCGGCGCCCGGACACCTGGCACTGGGACTGGCGGGACCTGCGAACCACGCGCCAGGTGCTGGGGCTGCTGATCGGCGAGGCGCCACCGTCACTCGCTAGGTCATCCCACAGCCCCGTGCCGGCCATCGTCCCGAGTTGACACCCAAGCACACCATGCCCACGACCATAACCCTGCCGTCGCGCGGGGCCGTCCGTCATGGCCGGTCCCGCGTCAGCGATTCCCATCTTGCGCCGTCCGTTCTGGGCGCAAACCAGCCATGGCCGGACGGGGCGTTGTACGTCCGCACCCCACCCAAAGCGGTCTTTCCGAAACAGGATGGCCTCAAGGTAAAAACCGAACGGCTGCCTCCGCGGACGGCCAGCCCCCCCCACCAACCGCTCAAAACCTCCGCGCCGAGGTCCTACCCAGGATCGGCGACCGCCACCGCCCGCTCGATCACCCGAGCGGCCCGGAACACCAGATCGTCGCGGTATTGCGCGGCGGCGATTTGCACCGAATTCGGCAGCGCGTCGCTACGAAAACCAAGCGGCACGGTGATCGCGGGCTGGCGGGTAATGTTGAAAGTGAAGGTCCAGGGTGCCCACTCCGCCATCAGCGCCCGGATGGGGTCACGCGTCGGGGTGTCGGCGAGGCTCGGGCCGCACGGGACGGTGGGGCAGAGGACCAGATCGTAACGCTGGTGCAGGCGGGCCATGACGTGGCCGGCGGTGGCGCGCATGGCCTCGGCATCCATGAACTCGATCGCGGTCATCCCGGCCAACTGGTTCGCGACCTCCAGGATGCCGGGGTCGAGCAGCGCGCGCTTGTCGGGCGGCATGGCCAGCGCCAGCCGCGCCAGCGACGCCCCCCACAGCCGCGAGAACACCAGGCTGGTGTCGGGCAGGTCGGGGTCGTAGGCCTCGACGGTGGCGCCGGCATCGGCCAGGATGCGGGCGGCCTGCTCCACCGCCGCGACGCCGTCCGCGTCCACCGGGGCGTCGAAGCCGGGGCGGGACATGACGGCGACCGACAGCCCTTCCACCCCGTCCTCGATCCCGTCGCGCCAGTCGCGCGGATCGTCGGGCAGGCAGAACGGGTCCCGAGCGTCGAAGCGCGCCATGACGGAGAACATCAGCGCGGCGTCCCGCACGGTCCGCGTCATCGGCCCGGCGCAGGCGACCGAGGCGAACGCGCCCGCCGGCCATTGCGGGATGCGGCCGTAGCTGGGTTTCAACCCCACCAGCCCGCACCACGCGGCCGGAATGCGCACCGACCCGCCAGCATCGGTGCCGATATGCAGCGGCCCGAACCCGGCCGCCCCCGCCGCGCCCGCGCCCGAGGAGGAGCCTCCGGTCGTGTAGTCCCCGTTCCAGGGGTTGCGGGTGATGCCGTGCAACGGATTGTCGCCGGGGGTTTTCCAGCCGAACTCCGTCGTGGTGGTCTTGCCCAGGATCACCGCGCCCGCCGCTTTCAGGCCGACGACCATGGGGGCGTCGTCCTGCACCGGGGCGGGATCGGTCGTTCGGCTTCCCCGGCGGGTCGGGAATCCCGCGACATCGACCAGATCCTTGACCGTTGTGGGGACACCATCCAGCAGCCCCATCGGGCGGCCGGCGCGCCACCGCGCGGCGCTTTCGTGGGCCTGGCGGGCGGCGTCGGGGTTCATGCAGGCGAAGGCGTTGATGTGCGGGTTGAGCCGCGCCACCCGCTCGGTGACGGCCTGGAGCACATCGACCGGGGACAGGCGGCGGCGGGCGAACAGGGAGACCATGTCCTCGGCGGATAGAAGGGCTGGGTCGTCGGACATCGTGGGGCTTTCCCTGACCGGTGATTCGGGGGCAGCATACGGCGTTGACGATGGGAGGGAACCCGCGATGACCACGCACCCCGAAGGCGAACCCTGGCAATGGCCTGAGGCCACCTGGCGCCGCATCGTCGACCGTGCTCGGGCTGGCCGATCCCTGGCCCCCAAGTCCTGGCCGAACGGCGCCCGCTGCGCCGTGACCCTGAGCTTCGACTCCGACCACGAAACCGGCCCCCTGCGCGACGGCGACGAAAGCCCCATGCGCATCAGCCAGGGCCAATACGGCGCTCGGCAGGGCATCCCCCGCATCCGGCGGTTGCTGGAGCGGGAGTCGGTCCCCGCCACTTTCTACTACCCCGCCGTCTCGGCGCTGCTGCACCCCGAGGAAGTGCGCGCGCTGGCCGATGAGGGGCACGAGATCGGCATCCACTCCTGGATTCACGAGGCCAATACGGGATTGACCCGGGAGGTGGAACGCGACCTGACGTTCCGGTCCCGCGACGTTCTGGCGCGCATTTCGGGCCGCGACATCGTGGGGATCCGGACGGCGAGCTGGGATTTCTCGGTCAATACGCTGGATATCATCCGGGAGATGGGGCTGCTGTACGACAGCTCCCTGATGGGGGACGACGACGCCTACGAGCTGACGGACCAGGGGGAGCCGACGGGGGTGATCGAGCTACCCCCGGAATGGATCCGCGACGATGCCGTGTATTTCAACATGCTGCGCTTCGCGGGACTGCGGCCCTACACCCCGCCGAGCGCTGTGGAGGAGATTTTCACGGCGGAGTTCGAGGGCGCGTGGGAGGAAGGCGGAATGTTCCTGCTGACCATGCACCCGCATATCATCGGGCACCGGTCCCGGTTGCCGCTGCTCGCCCGGTTGATTGGGCATATGAAGGCGAAGGGGGGGTGCTGGTTTGGGACGCATGCTCAGGTGGCGGCGTGGTGTCGGGATCAAGGGTAGGGGCGCCGGCCACGATCAGGTCCCGCGTGACCAGGTCCATCATGCGGTTGACGGCTGCGGGGTCGTAGGTGGGACTTTCGCACTCCACCCAGGTGCGCAACCCCTCCAGCATGGCGTTGGCGTCGAAGGGCAGGTTCATCTCAGGCTCCAACTTCCGTCGCGCGGAGTGTGCTTCTCGGGCATGGTATGCTCAAGGGGCATGTGGCAGGGTGCCGCGCCTGAACCTTGAAAGGACCTAGATTATGCAGGGTTTGAGCTTCCCCTCCGTCACTGCCGCCACCGCCGGGGCGCTGGGGATATGGCACGTGCTGCTGACGATCCATGTCGGGATGGGCCGGGTGAAGTACAAAACCGGGCTGGGCGACGGGGACAACGTGGCCCTGCGGCGGCGGATCCGTATGCAAAGCAAGCTGACGGAGAACGTCGGGCTGTTCCTGATCCTGCTGGGCATGGTGGAACTCAGCGGCGCCTGGCACCGGCTGGTCCTGGTCCTCGGCCCCGCCATGGTGGTGCTGAGCATGTGCCACGCGTTCGGGTTGAGCATGCGCTTCGGCTCCACCGCCAACGCCTTCCGGGCGATCGGGGCGGCGGGGACGGCACTGGCGCTGGTGGTGCTCTCAGCGGCGTCGATCATCGCGGCGATCCCGCACTTGCGGTAACACGAACCAGGGGAATTGCATTTGGATCGGATGCCCCCCCACTACCGTCATCCTCGGGTCAGGCCCGAGGATGACGGTAGTGGGTAATCGGCACGATGCACGACGACACGATCTACGCCATCGCTTCCGGCTCTGGCCGCGCGGCCATCGCGGTAATGCGGTTGAGCGGGCCGTTGTCCCGCGACGCTCTCTCGGCGTTGTGCGGAGGGCGTGTGCCCCAACCCCGTCACGCCAGCCTCCGCCGATTGAAGGACACGGACGGCGTCGTGCTGGACCAGGCGATGGTCCTATGGCTCCCTGGCCCCGGCACCTACACGGGGGAGGACTCAGCCGAACTGTTCCTCCACGGCGGTCGCGCCGTGACCGACGGCGTTGCCATGGCGCTGGTCGCGCTGGGGCTCAGGCCAGCCGAACCCGGAGAATTTACCCGCCGCGCCTTCCTGAACGGCCGCATGGATCTGGTCGAAGCCGAGGCCGTGCACGATTTGATCTCCGCCGAAACCGAGGCCCAACGCCGTCAAGCCCTGCGCCAACTCGATGGCGAGCTCGGCTGCGTCTACCGCCACTGGTCGGACCGATTGCGTTTCATGCTGGCGCAGCAGGAGGCGCTGATCGATTTCCCCGACGAAGACCTGCCGCCGGAGGTCGAGGCCGAACTCGCTGCCACGCTGGATTCGTTGCGTACGGAAATCGCGGCACACCTGAACGACGCGCGCCGCGGCGAAAAACTGCGTGAGGGTCTGGTGTTCGCCATCACCGGCCCCCCAAACGTGGGGAAATCCTCGCTCATCAACGCGCTGGCGGAACGGGACGTGGCGATCGTTTCGCCCACGCCAGGAACGACCCGGGACGCCCTGGAAACCCGCGTGGTGCTCGGTGGCGTGCCGGTCACGCTGGTGGACACGGCGGGTTTGCGGGAAACGACCGACACGATCGAAGCCGAGGGCGTCCGCCGAGCACTGGCGCGCGCCGAGGACGCCGATCTGGTGATCGAGGTGATCGAATCTGGATCGTTCGCCGAACCCGCCGCCCCCTCATTCGTTATCCTCGGGCTTGACCCGAGGACCGCCGCAACCACCGGCGGTGCCGTTGGCGGTCCTCGGGTCAAGCCCGAGGATGGCGGGGGGAGATTGCCCGTTGGTGCATCGACGGGAGGAGTGCGCATACAGGTCGCCAATAAATCCGACCTCGGTCATTCCGCGCCGCCCGGTGCCATCCTCATCAGCGCTCTGACCGGCGCAGGCCTGGACACACTCCGCGACCGCCTGTCCGCCGCGGCCCGTGCTCTGACCGAGACAAGCGGTCCCCCGCCGCTCACGCGCGCACGCCATCGCGCCGCGCTACTGGAAGCCCTCGACCGCCTGAACGCCGCCGCCGAAACAACCCTGCCGGAACTGCGCGGCGAGGACCTGCGTCTGGCGTTGCGCGCGATCGGCCGCATTACTGGCCATGTCGGCGTGGAAGATATTCTGGACACCCTGTTCCGGCAGTTCTGCATCGGGAAGTGAGGCGTCTCCCCAACCATGCTACCATCTCGCCCGAGGGAGGAACCCACACCCATGCCGCAAGCCAAAGCCGCCGTCCTGCGCCGTGCCAACGCCCCGATGACCATCGAGACCATCGACGTCGGCCCCGTCGCGCCGGGCGACGTGCTGGTACGCATCAAAGCAGCCAGCCTTTGCCACACGGACCTTGAGGCCATGGAAGGCGCCATCGCCATCAACCTCCCCGCCGTGCTCGGCCATGAAGCCTCGGGGGAAATTGCGGAAGTGGGCAGAGACGTCACCGACCTGGCCCAAGGCGACCGGGTAGTGCTGTCCTGGAACCCCCATTGCGGGTCGTGCTTTTATTGCGAGCGGGCGCAACCGATCCTGTGCCGCACCTTCCTCGCCAACGGCCCCAAGGGCTTCCATTTCGACGGCAAGCCCCGCCTGACCTGCGACGCGGCGCCGATGCACCAGTTGATGTACCTCGGCGGCTTCGCTGAATACTGCGTCGTGCCCGCCCAGGCCGCGATCCGGGTGCCCGACACCATGCCGTTCGACCGAGCGGCGCTGATCGGCTGCGGGGTGATGACCGGGGTCGGCGCCGCCACCCGGGTCGCGGCGCTGCGATGGGGCGACGTGGCGATGGTTATCGGCTGCGGCGCCGTCGGCCTGTCCGCCATCCAGGGCTGCGTGCTGGCCGGCGCTGGGTCCATCATCGCGGTCGACCCCAACCCCGCCCGCCGCCAACTGGCGCAAGCCATCGGCGCCACCCACGCCTGCGACCCGGCCGAGGCCATCGACCTCGCGAAATCCCTGACCGACAACCGTGGCGCCGACGTCATCATCGAGGCCGCCGGCCGTCCCGAAACTTTTCGCCAATCCGCCGAAGCCGTCCGGCCCGGCGGGCAAATCGTCTGGCTCGGGAAGGTTTCGGTGAACGATGAGGTACCGTTCCGCTGGGGCAGCCTGATGCAGGAGAAGCGGATCGTCCGCAGCTCCTACGGCGGAGCGAAGCCGGCACAGGATTTCCCGATGCTGGCGCGGGCGTATCTGGACGGGAAGCTGAAGCTGGACGAAATGATCTCCGCCCGCATCGGGTTGGAGCAGATCAACGAAGGCTTCGCCGCCCTGAAACGCGGGGAGACGGTGCGTAGCGTGGTGATGTTCCCATGAAAACATACGAAGGCGGCCGCAGCCTGGACGGGGCGGTGGTGACGGTGGACGGCAAGCCGCTGGATCCTCGCTTCGACCTGAAGCGCTATTCCCCTGCCGGGTTCGAATGGACCTATGAGGGCGACGGCCCCCGCCAACTGGGGCTGGCGCTGCTGGCCGATCACCTTGGCAATGACCAACACGCATTGGCCTTGACCGAACGCTTTATGCGCGACGTCGTGGCCGAACTGGACAACGCCTGGCGTCTGACCAGCGACGACCTAACGCGGTGGAGCGACGACGCATGAAAGAATTCTCGGGCAAAATTGCTGTCGTGACCGGCGGCGGATCGGGCATGGGGCGGGAACTGGTGCGCCAGTTGGTCGCCGAGGGCTGCAACGTCGCGATGTGCGACGTTTCCGCCAGCGGCCTGGCGGAGACTTTGCGCCTTTGCGAGGCGGCCGGGCTGCCGCAAGGCCTGCGCATCACCGCGCATATCGCCGATGTCTCCAGCGAACCCGACGTGCTGCGCTTCCGCGATGAGGTTGTGGCCCAGCACGCCACCGACCGCATCCATTTGCTGTTCAACAACGCCGGGATTTCCGGCGGCGGTAGCCTGATCGTCAACGAACGGGAGGAATGGGACCGGACCTTCGCCATCTGCTGGGGCGGCGTCTATCTGAACACCCGGGCCTTCCTGCCGCTGCTGCGGGCCGCGGACGAAGCGCATCTCGTCAATACCAGCAGCATGAACGGGTTCTTTGCCTCGGTCGGGCCGGATGTGCCGCACACCGCCTATTCGGCGGCGAAATTCGCCGTCAAAGGCTTCACCGAGGCATTGATCGCGGATTTTCGGATGAATGCGCCGCATATCAAGGTTTCGGTCGTCATGCCTGGGCATATAGGCACGGGCATTCGCACCAATTCCTTGAAGGTTCATACCAACAACGATTCCGACGAGCTGGACGCGGTGCAAATCGCGCAACTTCGCGCGCGTCTGGCGTCGATGGGCAAGGATGCCTCGGCCCTCTCGGATGTCGACATGCGGGCCATGCACGCCGAACGCGCTCGGCGCTTCGTCGCGGACGCGCCGACCAGTGCCGAGCAGGCCGCGACGATCATTCTGGATGGGGTCAAAGCCGACCGTTTGCGCATTCTGGTCGGTCCGGACGCCCATATCATCGATGAGATGGTCCGCCAGGACCCGGATCATGCCTACGATGAGGCGTTTTTCGCCCGCTTCGCCGCCGCGGCGGGCTGGTATCCCGGCCGGTGAGGTCCTGATAATCTTCTCACAGGACGGGGAAGGGGAAAAAAGATGTTCACCGGCAAGGTCATCATCGTAACCGGCGCGGCCGGCAATGTCGGGTCGGCGCTGGCATCCGCGCTGGCCGCCAAAGGCGCGCGCGTCGCGGCGGTGGATACGGTGAAGGACCGGCTGGACCCGGTGGTCGCCGCGCTTCCCGGACCCGGTCACATGGCGCTGTCCGCATACGATCTGACCGATCCCGCCGCGACCGAGGCGTTGGTGGCCCACGTCGTTGCCACCGCCGGGCGGTTGGACGGGGTCGGCACCACCGTGGGCGGATTCGCCATGGCCAGGCTGGCCGACGCCGGGCTGGATCAATGGGATGCGATGTTCAACCTGAACGTCAAAACCACCTGGAACATCTACCGCGCCGCCGTGCCGGCGATCCGCAAGGCAGGCGGCGGGGCACTGGTGGGCATCGGCAGCGCCGCCGGGCTGCGCGGCAGCGGCGAAATGGCGGCCTACGCGGCCACCAAAAGCGCGGTCATGCGCCTGACCGAGAGCCTCGCCGACGAACTGCGCCCCGACAATATCCGGGTGAACGCCGTGCTGCCCACAACCATCGACACGCCACAGAATCATGCCGACATGCCGGGGGCGGATTCCTCACGCTGGGTGAAGCCGGCCGCGATCGCCGATGTCATGGGCTTCCTGCTGTCCGACGCCGCGCGCGCGGTGTCGGGGCAGTTGCTGCAGGTGGGTTTCTGACCGATGCGCTTCCTGGTCATTCTGCTGCTGTTGCTCGCCGCTTTGCCGGCGCGCGCCGCCGACAAGATCGTATTCGGACTGGATTGGAAGGCTGAGGCGGAATACGGCGGGTATTATCAGGCCCTCGCCACCGGCATCTATGCCAGGCACGGCCTGGACGTGACCGTCCAGGAGGGCGGGCCGCAGATCAACCACATGCAGTTGCTGATGGCCGGGCGGCTGGACTTCAACCTCGGCGGCGGGCGGGCGATTGAGTTCGCGGCCGAGAAGTTGCCGTTCCTCGCGGTCGCCGCCATCTTCCAGCGCGATCTGGCGGTGCTGCTGACGCATCCAGGGGTAGGCAACGATAGTTTCGAGGCCCTGAAGGGCAAGCCGGTGATGATCGGCGCCGACACCCGCAACGGCTGGTGGCGCTTCCTGGCAGCGAAATACGGTTACGCCGACAGCCAAATCCGGCCCTACACATACAATCTGGCGCCGTTCCTGTCCGACAAAAGCGCGGTGCAGCAGGGTTACGTCAGTAATGAGCCATTCCTGATCCGAGAAAAGACCGGCATCGACCCGGTGGTGCTGGCGTTGCCCGACGCGGGGTACCTGGGATACGCCAATATCGTTACCACCAGCCAAAAACTGGTGGATCAGCGGCCGGAGCTGGTGCGGCGCTTCATCGATGCCTCCATCGAGGGGTGGTACTCCTACCTCTATGGCGACCCCGCACCGGCGAACAAGTTGATCCGGCGGGCCAACCCGGAGATGCCGGCGGACCTGATCGATTACGGCCGCAAGACGATGATCGCGCGCGGAACGGTGGACTCCGGCGACACCAAGACGCTGGGCATCGGGGCCATGACGGACGCGCGCTGGAAGGCGTTCTATGACTCGATGGTGGCGGTGGGCGTTTACAAGCCGGGGGTGGATCTGTCGAAGGCCTACACGACGAAGTTCGTAAACCACCGGGTGGGGATGCAGTGACGCCCCCCTGGAAGGGGCTGGCGACCGACCGGATGCCGGTCTTCATCGGCTACGATCAGGCCGAGCGGATGGTGTCGGCGCTGCTGGGGCGGGTTGAGGCGTGGCGCCCGGACGCGGTCGTGGGCATCGCGCGCGGTGGGCTGGTGCCGGGCACGATGGTGTCCTGCGGTTTGGCGTTACCATTGTTCATGGCTGGGTATGATCGCGCAGGCGATGTGTTCGCCTGGATCGGGCCGGCGCCGGACGCACGACGGATACTGCTGGTCGACGACTGCTGCGCCACCGGCCAAACCATGGCCGCCGTCCGCGACGCATTGCGGCAGGCGGGCTACGAGTGCGCCACCCTGGCCATCGTCCACGACCCCGATACGACCCGCTACGTCCCCGACTTCTCCCACCCAATGCGGGAGCTGTTCCGCTTCCCCTGGGAACGCGGCGAAGCAACCCCCGCCGCTCGATTTCGCCGCACGGGCGGCACGCCAGCCGAGCGGGAATTCGAGAAACCGTTTTTCGGCCTGGACCTGGATGGCGTGTTCCTGCCGGACATCCCGCGCGCCCACTATGACTCCGACCTGGAAGAAGCGCTGCGGCGGCGGCATTTGCTGGACCCGTTTCCCGCGCTGCCGCCCTTTGCCCCGGACCGGGCGGTCGTCATCACGGGACGCCCGGACATGGACCGGGCGCAGACGGCCGCCTGGCTGGAACGGCACGGTCATAGCGCGATCCCGCTGGTGTGCCGGCCGGCCGATGTTCCGGCGGACATCGCCTCCGTCTCCCGCTACAAGGCCGAGGCCGCGACCCGCTGGGGCTGCACCCATTTCGTGGAAAGCGAAGCCGAGCAGGCGGTGCGCATCGCTGCTCTGGCCCCGCATCTGGTGGTGAGCTGGTGGTCGGCCGAAGAGACCCGCGCCTGGATGATCGGGGCGGCCGCCAGCTTCTAACCTTTGCCGGTCATCCGCGCGAACATCTGCCGGTCTTTGTTCTCCCGCATCAACATCCGAAACCCCGGAATGTTCTCGAAACCGAGCCCCAGCGGCAGGCCCTCGTCATCGGCCAATACGGATGCGTAGGGCAGGCCGGCGACCTTTTCCCACTTCCCGGCGGGCTTCTTGACCTCCAGATTCACCACCGTGGCCTTCAGTGCCATCCTTACAATCGCCTCCTTCGGCGACTTAGGCTTCGTCAGGCTCGGCATCCCGGCGATGATCTGCCAGCCGTTGGCCAGCGCCCAGGCGGTCAGTTCTTCTTTGGTCATCAGTCGAATGCCATGATGATGGTCTCGGAGACGAGGGCTGGGCGGGTCGAGCCTTCCAGCTCCACCGTGCAGTCGAAGATCATGCGGACGCCGCCTTCGACCTCCTCCAGCGCTTTGAGGGTCTGGTGCAGGCGGATGCGCGACCCGGAGGGGACCATCGAGGTGAACCGCACCTTGTTGGAGCCGTAGTTGATCCCGCGGGAGGTTTTTTCGATTTTGTAGACGCTGTCCATCAGCACAACGAGCAGCGACAGGGTCAGGAACCCGTGCGCGATGGTCTTGCCGCCGGGCATCTCCTTCTTCGCCCGTTCCACGTCCACGTGGATCCACTGGTGGTCGCTGGTGGCGTCGGCGAACTTGTTGATCCGCTCTTGATCCACCGTCAGCCAGTCGCTGGTGCCGAGTTGCTTGCCGACGTAATCCTTCATCGCGGCGGGGGTTTGAACGATCAGCATGGGGCGCCTCCTTTGTGTGGGGGCAGTCTGCCAGGGAAGGCGCGTCTTGTCGCGGGCTGGCCTCCCGGCTTATCGTCCCGGCATGAGCCAGAGCACCATGTCGCGGCGGCAGGCCGCGTTTCGCGCCGATTTCCGCGACCGCATCGCGCCGGCCTATGTCGGCTGGGCGCATGTGGCGATGATCTACATACTCGGCGGCACCGCGATCTGGTACTGCGCCCGGCAGATCGCCTCGCCAAGGTGGTACGAGTTCCTGGTGATCCCCTTCGCCTTATGCGTGTCCAACACGTTCGAGTGGTGGATCCATAGATACATCATGCACCGCCCGGTGAAGGGATTCATGGGCATCTACAAGCGGCACACCTTGGCGCACCACCAGTTCTTTACCGATGTAGAACCGACGGTCGACAACACCCGCGACTTCCGTATCGTGTTCTTCCCGCCGTACGCGCTGGTGGCGTTCATGGCGATGTCTCTGATACCGGCTTCTATGTTGGGATCGGTAGGGCTGGCGAACGCCGGTTGGTTGCTGCTGATTACCAATGTGGGGCTGTATCTGAATTATGAGCTGTTCCATTTCTGCTGCCATGTGAAAAGTGATTCACTTGTCCGCTACATTCCCCTGATCAACTCCATCCGCCGCCATCATATCGCGCACCATAACCCCGCGATCATGATGGAGCGGAATTTCAATCTGACCTATCCGATCGCGGATTGGTTTTTTGGGACCTCGGACCTGCGCTGCGGCCTGCTGCGGCACATTTTCAACGGATACGATACTGGCGCGGTGCGGCGGGATCTAAAACGGGTGCGGCACTCGACCGACGACGTGCGCGTCGGGCATGTCGGGATGACGACGGAATGAGCGGCTCTCGCGCCCGAATCAAGACGGGGAAGGCCAGCCTGATCGGCGGCGTCGCGGTGGGGATCGCGAGTCTGGTGCTTTGGGTGGCGGTTTCGCGGGAGTTGGGGTTCTCGGGGGCTGCGGTGTTGGGGTTGGGGGTGTTGGTGTCGGCCGGGGTGGCGACCTGGATCAGGGCCGCGGATTTGTAGGGTGTTTGTTGGTTGAGTGACCCGTTGGACCTGCGGCATGGTGCACCGGATATGCGGATAGTCGTAAAAGTGCCCATCCATATAGATGGACACCTCGCGGATCGCGCGGCACACGCGCATCCCTCGTTGCAACCGCCCCCGCCCAAGGCCATGTTGCCCCCCGTCATCACAAAGGCCGCGCCCTCCCATGGACGAAGACTTCCGGAAAGCCGCGCTCGAGTATCACCGGTTTCCTCGCCCGGGGAAACTCTCGGTCGAACCGACCAAGCGCATGGCCACGCAGCGGGACCTTTCGCTTGCCTACTCCCCCGGCGTCGCCGCCGCCTGCGACGCGATCGTGGCGGACCCGGACGCGGCGTATGATTACACCGCGCGCGGCAACCTGGTCGGCGTAATCTCCAACGGCACCGCCGTGCTCGGCCTCGGCAACATCGGCGCGCTGGCCGGTAAGCCGGTGATGGAGGGTAAGGCGGTTCTGTTCAAGAAATTCGCCGGCATCGACGTGTTCGATATCGAGGTCGACACCCAGGACCCCGCGCGCTTCTGCGACGTGGTGGCTGCGCTGGAGCCCACCTTCGGCGCCATCAACCTGGAGGATATCAAGGCTCCCGAATGCTTCGCCATCGAGGCGGAACTCCGCCAGCGGATGAAAATTCCGGTCTTCCACGACGACCAGCATGGCACCGCCATCACCGTCGCCGCCGCGATCACCAACGGGTTGCGGCTGCAAGGCAAGGAGCTGAAGGACGCCAAACTGGTGACCTCCGGCGCCGGTGCGGCGGCCTTGGCGTGTGTCGATCTGCTGGTCTCCATGGGGCTGCGCACAGAGAACGTCACGCTGACCGACAAGGACGGCGTGGTCCGCTCCGACCGGGACGGCATGCTCCCCAACATGGCGCGCTATGCCAAAGCGACCAACGCCCGCACGCTGCCCGACGTGCTGCGAGGCGCCGACGTGTTCCTCGGCCTGTCGGCGCCGCGGGTGCTGAAGCCGGAGTGGCTGCATCTGCTGGCGGAAAGGCCGATGATCATGGCGCTGGCCAACCCCGACCCGGAGATCGACCCCGCGCTGGTCAAGCAACACCGCCCCGACGCCATCATGGCCACCGGCCGCAGCGACTACCCCAACCAGGTGAACAACGTCCTCTGCTTCCCCTTCATCTTCCGGGGCGCACTGGACGTGTCCGCCACCACCATCAATGAGGCGATGAAGATCGCGGCGGTCGAAGCCATCGCCCAGCTAGCCCGCGTCGAAGCCAGCGAGGTTGTGGCCGCCGCCTATGGCGGATCGGCCCCGGTGTTCGGGTCCGAGTACATCATCCCCAAACCCTTCGATCCCCGCTTGATCCTCGACATCGCCCCGGCGGTCGCCAAAGCCGCCATGGACTCCGGGGTCGCCCGCCGCCCGATCAAGGACTTCGCCGCGTATCGGCGGGAACTCGAACGCTTCGTGTTCCGCTCCGGCTCCCTGATGCGTCCGGTGTTCGCCGCCGCGTCCCGCGATCCCAAGCGCATCGTCTACGCCGAGGGGGAAGAAGAACGTATCCTGCGCGCCGCCCAGACGGTGGTGGACGATCGCATCGCGCAGCCGATCCTGCTGGGCCGGCACGACGTGATCGCGGCCAAGGTGAAGGAGATGGGGCTCCGCCTCGACATCGGGGGCTCCGTCCGCGTGCTCGATCCCGCAGGGGATAACGACGTGTTCGACAAGCTGATCCCCGATTACCAGCGGCTGGCGGGCCGCCGGGGCGTGCCGCCGGACCCCGCCGCGCGCCGGATGAGCACGCGCGGGTCGGTCGCGGCGGCGATGTTGCTGCATGCCGGGCTGGCGGACGCCGCGATCTGCGGCGGCACCGGCGCCTGGTGGCGGCAGATCCAGTACATTCTGCCCATCATCCCCCGCCGGCCGGACGTCACCCGCGTCTACGCCCTGTCCGCGCTGATCATCCCCAGCGGCGTGCTGTTCATCTGCGACACCTTCATGGTGGTGGACCCCACCGCCGAGCAAATCACGGAAATGACGCTTTTGGCGGCCGAGGCGGTGCGCGGCTTTGGCGTCATCCCGAAGGCGGCGCTGGTCTCGCACTCCAGCTTCGGCGCCAGCGATAGCGAGTCGGCCCGCAAGATGCGCCGAGCCCTGGGGATGATCCGCGAACGGGCGCCCCGGCTGGAAATCGACGGGGAGATGCACGCCGACGCCGCGCTGGTGGAGGCCATCCGGCAGAGCGCGGTGCCCGACAGTCGGCTGAGTGGGTCGGCGAATTTGCTGATCATGCCGACCCTGGATGCCGCCAATATCTCCTTCAACCTGCTCAAAGCCGCCGCTGACGGGCTGCCGGTGGGGCCGATGCTGCTGGGCATGTCCAAGCCCATCCATGTGGTCGTGCCCAGCGTGACGGCCCGCGGGATCGTCAACCTGAGTGCCCTGGCGGTGGTCGAGGCCCAAGCCCAACGGACGCCAACTTCGGCTCGCACCGCATGATGCTCTGGTTCCTGCTCGGGGCCGCGGCCCTGTTCGTCTTCCTGGGCGGGCTGCGGGCCTTCGAGAAAGCCTCGGTCAAAAGCGTCAAATCGCTGTTTGCCTGGTTGCTGGCCCTGGGCGGCATCAGCCTGGCGCTGTTGCTGATCCTGACGGGGAGGGGCGGCATCGCGATGGGTGCGGCGCTGCTGTTCGGCCCGCTGCTCTGGCAGCAGTGGAAGGGCGCGCACGGCGGCGGACCCAAGGTTGGTTTCGGCCCAAGATCTGCGTCCCCGCCGCCGCGCAACAACGGCGCGATGACGGCGGTCGAGGCCTATCAGGTGCTCGGCCTGAAACCCGGCGCGACGGAAGCGGAAATCCGGGAGGCCCACCGCCGCCTGATGATGGCCGCGCACCCCGACCACGGCGGATCGGATTGGCTGGCAACCCGTATCAACCAGGCGCGCGATGTGCTGCTCGGTTAAGCGACCGGGCTGCCACAATTTGGCCCAGCCGGCGTGGTTTGTAGCCGTAACGGACACTGGAGTATTCTTGTGAGAAAACCTTTACGCAAAGCCGTCCTGCCGGTCGCCGGCCTCGGCACCCGCTTTCTGCCCGCCACCAAGGCGATGGCAAAAGAAATGCTGCCCGTCGTGGACAAACCCTTGATCCAGTATGCGATCGAGGAAGCGCGCGCCGCCGGCATCGAACAGTTCTGCATGGTCACCGGCCGCGGCAAGACCGCGCTGGTGGAGCATTTCGATATCGCCTTCGAACTGGAAGCCACCCTGCGCCAGCGCAACCGCACCGATGCGTTGGAGGCATTGAAAGGCTCCCAGGTCGAACCCGGCTCCATGCTCACCGTCCGCCAGCAGGTGCCGCTCGGGCTCGGGCACGCCATCTGGTGCGCCCGAGCGTTCATTGGGGACGACCCCTTCGCCATCCTGCTGCCCGACGATCTGGTGCTGTCGGAAACCCCCTGCCTGAAGCAGCTCGCCGACGCATACAACGAGACGGGCGGCAACGTGGTGGCCGTGGTGGAAGTGCCGCGTGAGCACACCAACCGCTACGGCATCCTGAAAACCGGCAAGGACGACGGGCGATTGGTCGAGGTCCAGGGCCTGGTGGAAAAACCCGCTCCGGCCGACGCGCCATCCAATCTGTCGATCATCGGCCGCTACGTGCTGATGCCTGAAGTCATCGGGCACCTCGCCAAAATGGAACGCGGCGCCGGCAATGAGGTGCAGTTGACCGACGGCATGGCCAAGCTGATCGGCAATCAACCCTTCCACGGGCTCCGGTATGAGGGCATCCGCTTCGACTGCGGCGACAAGGCGGGGTTCCTGGAGGCGCAGATCGCGTTTGCCTTGGCCCGCCCCGATCTGGCAGACGCGGTCCGCGCCTTCCTGCACAAATACGTCTGACAGAGCTGTCCCCAATGTCCTTCTCCCATAATTTCGATTCCACCGTCCTGCGCGAATACGACATCCGCGGCATCGTCGGGCAAACGCTGTATGAGGCCGACGCCTTTGCCATCGGCCGGTGCTTCGGCACCATCGTCGCGCGCACCGGGGGGAAATCCGTCGCGGTTGGCTATGACGGCCGCCTGTCCAGCCCAGCGCTGGAATCAGCGTTAGTCCGCGGCCTGCGCGCCAGCGGGATGGATGTGGTGCGCATCGGCCGCGGTCCCACGCCGATGCTGTACTACACCGCGACCACGCAGGGCACCGGCGGCGCCATCATGATCACCGGCAGCCACAACCCGCCGAACTACAACGGCTTTAAGATGATGCTGGGGAAGAAGCCGTTCTTCGGTACGGAGATACGCGACCTCGGCGTCATGGCGGCTTCCGGCGACGTGGTTCCGGAAGCGGCTGGTAGCGAGCGCCAACTGGACATCGCCGAGGATTACCTAGCGCGCCTGGTCAAGGACTGGGACGGCGGGGACCGAGCGCTGAAGATAGTGTGGGACAACGGCAACGGGTCGGCCGGCGATGTGCTGACGCAGCTGGTCAAGCGCCTGCCCGGCCACCACACCGTGCTGAACGGGGAGATCGACGGCACCTTCCCGGCGCATCATCCAGACCCGACGGTGCCCGCCAATTTGCAGCAACTGATCGCCGCGGTGCACGCCCAGGGCGCCGATATCGGCATCGCCTTCGACGGCGACGCCGACCGGATCGGGCTGGTGGACGACACCGGGACCATCATGTTCGGCGATCAATTGATGGTTCTGCTGGCGCGCGACGTACTGCGCACCCATCCCGGCGCCACGATCATCGCCGACGTGAAGGCCAGCCAGGTGCTGTTCGATGAGATCGAGCGCGCCGGCGGGAAGCCGCTAATGTGGAAGACCGGGCATTCGCTGATCAAGTCCAAGATGGCCGAAACGGGATCGCCTTTGGCGGGCGAGATGTCCGGGCATATTTTCTTCGCCGACCGCTGGTACGGGTTCGATGACGCGCTATACGCGGCGGTGCGGACGCTGGGCATCGTGGCCCGCATGGGCACGAAGCTGTCGGCGGTGCGCCTGGCGCTGCCCCAGGTTATCAACACCCCCGAGTTGCGGTTCGACTGCGACGATCGGCGCAAGTTCGCGGTGATCGAGGAGGTCGCGGCGCGGTTGCGGGCCGAGGGGGCTTCGGTGTCGGAGACCGACGGCGTGCGGGTGCTGACGGCGGATGGCTGGTGGCTGCTGCGGGCGTCCAACACCCAGGCGGTGCTGGTTGCTCGGTGTGAGGCTTCGTCGGAGGCGGGGCTGGAGCGGTTGAAGGCGGCGCTGGTGGCGCAGTTGGAGGCTTCGGGGCTGGCGGCGCCGGATTTCTCGGGGGAGAATGCGGGGCATTGAGGGGGGCAATCTGGTTCGGCGCCGAGACGCGGATAGCGCTGCTATCCCCAGGCTATCCGGCGAGGGACGATGGGCGATGGGCGCGAGAAATTCTGGCCGGTAGGATACAAAAACCGGCTAATGGCGATCGGTTCATCCCAAGGGCATGGCACGCCAGTTTCCGCTGATGGTTTTCTTGTATTCGAACTCGCGCATTTGAGAAAATCGTCCCCGCGTGTGCCAGTACAGGAAACCCGTCGAATGGATAGGGGAATCGGACCCAGCGTCCAGCATAGCTTCGGCAACTGTCAGCGTAAGCTGTCCTGGCCCAGTGGTCCTCCAAATGTCGGGCTTGATATTCCGGTCCATGGCGGATTTGAGGTCCGACGCTGCATTTTGAAAGGTTTTTAGGATGATAGGATGCCGTGGGGTGCATGCGATGAACCCATTGCTGGTGAAAAAAGCGTCTGGAGCAAGGCAAAGAAAAAGATCCCTTTCGGGGTGCGCTGCGAGGAGGTTTATTAACGGATCGTTGCTTATTTCATCCGCATCGACATAAATACCGCCAAATTCCGAAAGATATGCAAGACGGAAAAAATCGGATTTCATCGCCGGGTGATGACAATAATCGAATAAAGCAACGAATTCCGACCCATAATGGGACTCCAGAAAAACTTTTGCGGTATCATTTGAAAAAAGGATATGGGAGAACTCCGGATTTACATCGCTCCACGTGGTTATCGCGGTCGCGACGTCATCTGGCGGTTGGGGGTTATCCCAGAACTGCATTATGGTCTTAGGTATCATACTCATATTGGACCTGGATGCGATTTGTCCAAATGACAACCCTCTGCAGAAATTTTGTTCACGCCTCGCGAACAAAGAAGCCCCGTGTGCCCAGGACACATGCCTTAAGGCCGGCCAATTCTTGCGTAGGATATCGATAGCTTGCTCTGACTGGCCTTTGCGTATCAACGAGATTACAATGTACTCCAAAGATGCGATATCTTGTTGGATTATTTCGTACCGAAGTCCTGTGTCAATGACATCTTTCAGATCGTTCGCGTCGTATGCCAGCTTGATTCGGTATTTCAGGAGTGGACTTTCTGTCGTATATTGCGGGCTACAATAAGATTTCATAGCCGCCAGCGCCGCGGCGCTTCCTTCGCAAAGACGCAGTATATCCAAGGCGAGCATCTGTGATTGTGGGGGAAGATTATCAAATCGTGTACCATCGCCATCGAGCCGGAAAGCAGTAGAACAAATCCGTAAAGGAAGGGAATACCACCCGATCTGAGCGAGATAATGGCCTATTTCAATCATATCGGCACCCGTAAGCGTCCGGCTCTTACGACCCGCGATGGATGTCTTGACCTTTGAACGGACTTCCTTCCATCCGATTTCAATTGCTTGTGTCCTTAGTCGGAGGTTAATCCAGTCCCCGCGGCCATTCTTCATCAACCGCCTGGCGAGCGAAACCCGGCCACTGTTATAAACCCTCAGCAAATCATCGGTATTCAATCCCTGCCCGGTTACATCTATAAATCCAATGGATCTCTCTGCTTGATTGAACGCGGCGAATACATCACTTAATAAATTAACCGCCTCCTTGCAATTCGGTTCAATTGTCAATGCTTTCTGGGCAATGGCCTCGCAAGCCACTAACTGGCGGGTCTTGAAATAGAGCCGAGCAAGCGCGATGTGCGCGCCCAGGCTGAACTCCCACACCAAAATTGCTGCGAGATAGCCTGCTTCCGCCTCCTCATACGCTTCGGCGCACTCTGCCAGGGACGCGTTTTTGATGTTATCGAAATACGCATCGGGGGCGGATAGAATCTCCCGCGCAATGTCGAGGGGCAGCGGCTCCCACCCGTAAACAGGTCGCCCCTCAAAATAACCCGCGCTCAGCCAGTGGGCGCGAAGGCTCGAAATTCTTCCGGTCGCCTCCAATTCCTCGAACCCTGGCGCATGGGCAGCGTAAAATTCCCGATCGAACGGTGCCGCGGCAATAAACGCTCTTATAATTTGCATGAAGTCCTGGCGATAAAACGTCAATGTCTCCGCGTCGCCTTCCCCGGCGGCGGTCGCCTTCGCCATGATGGATGCGAACCGAGGGAGTGGTCTGACGGAAGCGGGGGACCGGGTAACCGCAACCGAGCCCGGTCCAGCCGGCTCGCGGCTGTCCCGCCTAAGACTGCCGTCCGGCGCTGCGGTCATGGTGTCTTCCTTTTCCGTCTCAAAAACCGACTGTCAGACCGTGATTCCATCGCTGCCTGATTCTCTATCGCCGTCCGATATAAGGGGCAAGACCTGTCTGATAATATGATCTGCCCTTGATCGCGCTCACCGGCCTTGTCCCGCCTCCCAGCGGGCGGTGGGCCAAGCCGGGGGGCACGTACAGGGCGTAGGTATGCTAAAATGGAAAGAACTGCTATTGTGTCGCATAAGGAAGGTGGATAATATGGAGGGAGGGGGCGGTCCCGTCCGCTCGCTAACTTCTCTGTCGACTGATCTGGTGGACCCTTTGAGCATTGACCCCTCCTTGCTGGCCCCGCGTCCCGCTCGGTGGCCTTATCGGGCCGATCCGCCAGGGCGCTACTGGGGTAACTACCAGCTCTACCAGACACGCGGCGGCATGGTTCGCCTTGATGACGACATTCGGGGTTTTACCGCTGGCGGCGCCAATGAGGGGGATATCTCCCGGTTCTATTTTTTCTGTCTCGCTTTCGATCAACTCATGAAGGAAGGTATCCGCGCAGACGTCGCTGAATTGGGCGTCTATAAGGGCCATACGGCATCGGTCCTCGCGACCATGGCACGGCGTATGGGAACCACGGCGTGGATTCTGGATACCTTCGAAGGATTCAACCCGACGGACCTGCAAGGGGTGGACTCCGCTCATGCGATGGAGTTCGCGGATACGTCCTTGCCCGAAGTCCGCGCGCTCGTGGGAGAAGAAAACGTTCGTTACATCAAGGGTTATTTCCCGGACTCAGCGGCACAGTTGCCGGACGATGCCACTTATAGCCTTGTCCACATCGACTGCGATCTGTATTTGCCGATATCCAACGCGTTGAAGTATTTTTACCCACGTCTGGTGCCAGGCGGATATCTGATCGTGCATGATTACGCATCGCTTGCCTGGGATGGCGCCGAGCAGGCGGTGGATGAATTCTTTGAGGATAAACCGGAAGCGGTCATTCCTCTTTCCGATGGCTGCGGCAGCGCCGTCATCCGCAAGGCGTGGTCGCCGGGTGACCGGGCGAATGCGTCAGTGCGAAGGCGGCGCGCTTTGTTTATGAAACGATGCGAATTATTGACTAAATCGTGGACCAGTGCCGGCAAAGGCGCTTTGCGCGATCTGCTTGGATCGGGATGGAGTGGGGCGGAAGACTTCGGCGTTTGGGGTGTCGGGGATGCGCATACATTGAACCTCACGTTCCCGGTTCAACCGACAGAAGATGTCGTGATTGAAGTGGATGCGGCCGCGGCTCTGGTCGGACAACGGACCGAACAGCGGATTGATGTGCTGGCCGGCGGTAAAATCGTCGCTACATGGCGCTTTACGCGACGTGAAAACCAGGCCAAACGCCCCGTTCGGGTAGATGCCGCCGCGGTCACGGTGGGGGAAGACGGGTATCCGCTCCTGCAATTGGTGTTTCGGCCCCAGTCCGTCGAGCCGGTGATTGACCTGGATCCAGCAATCAATGACGTCCGTCCGCTCGGCTTGGCATTGGTCGGTATCCGGCGTGCGCATTAGACCCGTTGCGAAAATGCGGCTCCGGCCCCTTCTGAACGGCCGGGGGCTGCAAATCGGGGCTTGACCGGTCACGGGCCGACGGATTCGTAAGGCTTCCTTCCCTGTGAAGGAGCCGAGTCCCATGACCATCGCGTTCCCCGCCGCCCGGTTCGGGACAGCCTCTTGGCAGCTATCGAGCCAGCATTGCACCGAACTGAGGAGTTTGATAGGAGACGAGTTCCGCAGGCTTTGGGGTAGAAAATTTTCCTTAGTCACTCACCAGCCACCCAAATCTAGGAGTGCATTGATGGACGAGGTAGAGATCGCGCGGGAAGGCCTGGATATGAAGGAACGAATCACACTTCTCGTGTGATAAAATCTAAGACATGAACAACAACCCAATAGACATTATTGGTTCTCATCCAGCAGGTGCGAACACCCGGCGTCCTGACCCTCGCGATTACCCATACTCACCGCTTGAGGTAGCGGAAGCCGCAGCACCATTTTCGTGGCAGGAGGGGAACGGCCCCGACCCGGCTCTTGCCTCTCTGCTCACCATCAAGAACCAAGGTCAGTCGGGAAGCTGCGGAGGGCAGGCATTCAGCTACTACGGCCAACGGCTACGCAGCGTGTATGCCAGCGATCCGATTCAGCGCAGCGCCAAGTATCTCTACAGCCAGGTCTATGTGCCAGGAGGAGGGAGTGCCGACCGCGACCTCGCCACCATCGCCATAAAACAGGGCTTCGGCTTGGAAAGCGACACCCCGAGCTACCAGGGTGGCCAGCCGCCATCCGAGGCGTTCATGGAACGGCCCCAGGACATCACCGCGCACGCCCGTATTGGGGCGGCGAAGGATCAGGCGAGCTTCGCCTACGCTTTCCCCACCATCGACCTTGAGAGCGTCGCACAGGCCGCCAGCGCGTGCTACGGCCTGGTTCTCGGCATCCACGGCTCCAACAACGCTACGTGGCTCTCTACCGAGCCAAAACCGCCATCCTACGCGCCTCCAGGCGTCACCAACATGCCGTGGAACCACTACATGTACGGCGCACAGCCGCAAATCTATAACGGCAAGAAGGGCCTCTGGTGCCCGCAAAGCTGGGGTACGGTAGCAGGTATCAACGGCTGGCAGTTCATCAACGAGGACTACTTCAACGCAGGAGCCATTTGGGGGGCAATCGTCCTCATCTACAATCCCGCCCCCGTTCAACCCCCACAGCACACCTTCAACACCGACCGGAACGTGTCAACGACTTTGAGACACCCGGGTTCGGAATTTAAGCTTCGTTTTTCAACGTCGGAGGGTTGATCCATGCGGCGGTTGGCCTTGCGGGCGGCACTGGCGGTTTTTTGACGAAACGTTCCGGGTTTTGTTGG
>CAIYDT010000101.1 GCA_903924985.1 uncultured Acetobacteraceae bacterium | reverse complement strand
TACAGGCTTGCCGTCGGTGTCGGGCCAGCGAAGGCGCAGGAACACGTTCTCGACGCCGGTGTCTGACATCCGAAGGATCTTGGCCGCGCTGAGCGAGCGCGCGGCCGCGGAGAGCAGGAAGTGCTGCGCCATGTTGACCTGCCGGATAACGATAGAAACAGCACCTTCCTGCCAGAGCTCAGCGAAAAGTACAAGGCCAATTCTACCGGTGGCGGCAGCTACATAATGGCGCAGATGCACCGCGTAGCCGCTGTGGAGATAGGTCAGCGCCCGATCGGTGATCGCCTGGATGGCCGGCGATATCACGAACTCCTCACTCGGCTCCAAGGCCAGTGCATCGTCCCCGACCTCGCCACCCGATCTGGTGGCGAGGGGATCTTCGATTACGCCCATATCGTTTACGCCCATGTCGTTCATGACGGCTTGCCGCCCCTCGGCGTGTGTGTTGCGTTGGACGATCCATGCGAGCCCGACATGGCCGCAGGTTGTGAGGCGGGCGAACTGCCAGCAGGAGTGTGATGACCCGTCATGTGTTGCGGCGGCGTTGACGTGGACGGGGTGCCCATGGCCGGGGGTTCAGGGGTCTGTGGGGTGGCTTTCACGACCGGCTCTGGGGTTTTTGCCGGAACGTGGGCGCCGGCGACCGCCACGGCGGTTTGATGGGTCTGCGAACGATCCGCAGCCGCGTGGGTGCCCGGTTTGGCCTTCACACCGCGCCAGATATCCGTGGCGGCATGGCGATCACGCGTCGCTTCAGCGAGGTCACCGTGCAGACTAAGGGACATGGCATTCAGCTGCGAACGGAAACCGGCACGCATCGTGCCGACATCCGTGCTGAGGTTCGTCACGAACGCCGCTAGTTCGCTACCTTGTGACTTGGCATCACGCTCAAGGTCGGCGCGGAATCCGTCGCGCATCGCGCCGACATTGTCGGTAAGGTCGGACATGAACGTCGCTAGCTGGCGACGTTGCGCCGCGGCCTCGCCCAAACGATGACGGTGCTGCGTCATACGGTTGTGACGGTTGGCGGCGAGGAATGAGCTGATCTCTTTGCTGCGGCGCGAATTCGTCGATGCGGCGGCTGTCTGGTATTCCCGGGCTTGCGTGGCGCGCGCCGACTGCGCGTCCGAGAGTTGTGAGGCAACAACCTTGGACCGGACCACTACCTCTTCGGCGCGGCGCGTTGTTGCAATGGCGCGGTCCTTGCGGAGCTGAGCGATGGTATGAGCAAGCTGGCTAATTTCGGCCGTCATGTTCGGCATAGGGTCCTCCGGCGGTTCGGGTGTTCCGCGGATCATCGTGCCCCAGGAGGGACACGACGATCCGCGGATCCAGTCGTCAGGTCACGTCATCAACGGGTTGTCTGGCTTACGCCGGAGCAGCCGCAGACGCCGTCAGGCCAACCGCCTCGGCATACTTCAGGTAGGTCTCAACCGAAGCGATAACCACGCGGGCTTCGATGGTGATCAGCTCGATGCCGACCAGCGAAACCTTTACCCATGCATCGATCACGATGCCCTTGTCGAGGATCCGGTCGACAACTTCGGCAAGGCCAGAAGAATCGGTCGATTTCATTACGCGTGCCATAGTATTTCTCCTAGAGTTACTTATCAGCGCCGAACGCCGATTAGAAATAGACGATCCGGCTACTCCTAATTAGCAAGAGGCGTGCCACCCAAATTTCTAAGATTATTCACGATATCTTCGGCATAACTTATTGATATTGTTAATACGAGATCAAAATTTGGCGAGCGATGTAAGCAGCGGGCGGGTTCCCCTACCCGGGTACAAGGGGTATTCGCCCTATGTTGACTCGGTCTCAACGTCAAAGAACGTTCCATACGCAAAGAAACCATATCGCGCGCCTTTATCAACTTTGAACGGGGTGAATGTCGCGAAAACCTACGATCTGGCCATATCCGTCGACAGGATCGAAAACAGTGGCATTTTCGATGATCTCCATCCCATTCGGGCCGCATGCCTTGGGGACCCGAAGCAAGGCGCTGGACCAGCCATTCGGGTTCAGCGGATTTTCAATCATCCTACGGTATCGGCTGCCCACGGGCCGATTGACGGTCTGCACCTGGCGGGGCCACCGTGAAGGGGGTTCATCATAACGGACGGGAAACGCCCGCATGCTTTATACCGATACGCACAGGCAGCTGATGGAAAGCGTGCGCCGCTTCATCGCCGCAGAGATCGCACCAAATGTGGACGCGTGGGAGGAGGCGGAGGCATTCCCCGCGCATGACCTGTTCCGCAAACTGGGCCAGGCCGGCTTTCTCGGCATCACGCGGTCGGCCGACTATGGCGGTTTGGGCCTCGATTACTCATATGCAGTGGCCGCCAACGAGGCGCTGGGCGAAGTGCCGGCCGGCGGCATCGGTATGGCGATCACCGTGCAGACCGACATGGCGACACCGGCACTGGCGCGCTACGGCTCCGATGCGTTGCGCCGGGAGTATCTGGCCCCGGCGATTGCCGGGGAGACGGTGGCCTCGATCGGCGTTTCAGAGCCGGGAAGCGGCTCGGATGTGGCTTCCATCAAGACGCGGGCGCGGCGGGACGGCGGCGACTATGTGATCGACGGCACCAAGATGTGGATCACCAACGCGTTGCAGGCGGACTGGATCTGCCTGCTGGCGAACGCGTCGGACGGGTCGGTGCATCGCAACAAATCGCTGATCGTGGTGCCGCTGCGCGCAGGCGGCAAGCTGCTTCCCGGCATCGAGATGCGCAAGATCAAGAAGCTCGGCATGTGGAGCTCGGACACGGCGCAGATCTTCTTCGATGGGGTGCGGGTGCCGCAGGCGAACCGCATCGGCGAGGAAGGCCAGGGCTTCATCTACCAGATGCAGCAGTTCCAGGAAGAGCGCCTTTCCGCCGCGGCCCGCCGGCTCGGCGCGATCAAGCTCATTGACTATACGGTCGAGTATCTGCGCACCCGCGAAGCCTTCGGCGGCCCGCTGCTGCGCAACCAGTTCATTCAGTTCAAGCTGGCCGAACTGAAGACCGAGCTCGAGGCGGTGCGCGGCCTGGTCTACCTGGCGGCGGAGGCTTACGTCGCCGGAGAGAACGTGACCGAACTGGCTTCCATGGCGAAGCTAAAGGCCGCCCGCGTTGGGCGTGAGATCGCCGATTGGTGTGTCCAGTTTCAGGGCGGCATGGGCTACACATGGGAAAATCCGGCGTCCCGTGCCTTGCGCGACTTCCGGCTCGGCTCCATTGGTGGCGGTGCTGATGAGGTGATGCTGGCGATCATAGCCAAGGAAATGGGGCTGACCCGGGTGTAAAGCCCTGGCTCTCCGGTCTTTCTTGATCGGCCAAACCGGTATAAGCCCCGCGGATGACCCGTGCGCCCTATGCCGTGCAGGCCGCGACCAGTCGCGGCAGGCTGCATCCCGAACCTGAAAGCCCTACACGCTCTCCGTGGCAGCGCGACCGCGACCGGATCGTGCACAGCTCGGCCTTCCGTAAGCTGCAGTACAAGACCCAGGTATTCGTGAACCACGAGGGCGATTTCTTTCGCACCCGCCTGACCCATAGCCTGGAAGTCGCCCAGATCGCGCGCTCGATCGCGCGGCAGCTGGACCTGGACGAGGATCTGGCAGAGGCGTTGGCCCTGGCGCATGATTTGGGCCACCCACCCTTCGGCCATGCAGGCGAGGATGCGCTGAACGCGGCGATGAAGCCGTTCGGCGTCTTCGACCACAATGCCCAGTCGCTGCGCGTAGTGACCTTGCTGGAAGGCCGCTACGCCGCGTTCGACGGACTGAACCTGACCTGGGAGACGCTGGAGGGCCTGGCCAAGCATAACGGCCCGCTGCGCGCGCCGCCGCCCTACATCGCCGAGTACGACCACCGCCACAAGCTCGAACTGACCACCCATGCCGGTATGGAGGCGCAGGTGGCGGCGATGTCGGATGATATCGCCTATCACTCGCACGATCTGGATGACGGCCTGCGGGCGGGGCTGTTCGGGCCGGACGATATCGCGCACCTGCCGATCGTTGGCGAGGCGCTGGTCGAGGCGCGGCGGGCCAGCCTGGACGTTCCCCCGCCGCGGCTGCGCCACGAGACGATCCGCCGGGTGATCGACGCGATGGTGAACGATCTGTTGGCGGAAACGCGGCAGAAGCTGGCGAAGCTCGCACCGGCGGACGCTCAGGCGGTGCGCCGGTCTAAGCAGCCGGTGGTGGCGTTCAGCCCGCGGTTCGCCGAGGCCAACCAGGTGATCAAGGATTTCCTGTATGCGCGGATGTACCGCCACTGGCGGGTCAACCGGATGGCGTCCAAGGCACGGACCCTGACCGATGAACTGTTTCGTATCCTGCATGCCGACCCGTCACTGCTTCCGGACGGCTGGCGCGCGCGGGCCGGTGAGGCGACGACGCCGCGCGCGGCGGGTACGGTTTGTGACTATATCGCGGGCATGACCGACCGTTATGCGATGGACGAACATCGCCGGCTGACCGACCTGTCTATTCCCGGCTGAAAGAACCGCTTGCATGAACGACGATATCTTTGCGCGCATGCGCACTCTGGTGCTGGCCGCCCTGCGGGAGATCGTGCCCGATTTGCCGGAAGAAGCCTGCGCGAAGGTGGAACTGACGCCGACGCGCGATCCGGCGCATGGCGACATGGCGACCAACGCGGCATTAGTGGCGGCGAAGCCGGCACGTCAGCCGCCGGCGAAACTGGCCGCGGCGCTGGTGGAGAAGATCTCGGCCATGGCCGAGGTGGCGTCGGCCGAGGCGGCTGGCCCGGGCTTCGTCAATCTGCGGCTGCATCCGGGCGTGCTGCAGGCGATCCTGCCGGTGGTGCTGCGGCGCGGGATCGGCTTCGGCGCATCCGCGACCGGCGCCGGCCAACCGGTCAATGTCGAATACGTTTCCGCCAACCCCACCGGTCCGATGCATATCGGCCATTGTCGGGGCGCGGTCGTCGGCGATGTCATGGCCAATTTGCTGGCCAAGACCGGGTTCGCCGTCACGAAGGAGTACTACATCAACGATGCCGGCAATCAGGTGACCGCGCTCGCCTGGGCCGCCTACTGGCGCTATCTGCAGACCATCGGCACCGACCTGACCGAGGAGGCCTTCTCCGAGGAGGTGCCCGGCGGCCTGCAATATCGCGGCGAATACCTGATCCCGGTCGGTGAAGCCCTGGCAGCCGCCTATGGAAAAGAACTGGCCGCCGAGGGCGGGCGGATCGCGGCACCGGATTTGTGGATCGACACCGTCCGCGATTTTACGATCTCGGAAATGATGGGCCAGGTTCGCGCCGATCTGAAGCTGCTCGGCGTTGAACCGGCGGTGTTTTCCAGCGAGCGCGCCCTGGTCGCCTCCGGCGTTGTCGATACGTTGATCGGCCGGCTGGAAGCGGATGGACTGGTCTATCAGGGCGTGCTGGAACCGCCGAAGGGCAAGACGCCGGATGACTGGGAGCCGCGGGAGCAGACGCTGTTCCGGGCCACGCAATTCGGCGACGACGTCGATCGGCCGCTGCGCAAATCCGATGGCTCCAACACGTATTTTGCCAACGACATCGCCTATCATGCCGACAAGATCGATCGCGGCTTTCCGACTCTGATCGATGTTTGGGGCGCGGATCACGGCGGCTATGTGTCGCGCATGAAGGCGGCGGTGAACGCGGTCTCGGGCGGCAAGGCGTCGTTGGAGGTTGTACTGTGCCAGATCGTGCACATCCTGCGCGCCGGCCAGCCGGTCCGTATGTCCAAGCGGGCCGGCAGTTTCGTCACCTTGCGCGACTTGATCGAGGAGGTTGGCGCCGATGCTGTCCGCTTCACCATGCTGACGCGCAAATCGGACGCACAGATGGAGTTCGACCTGGACCAGGTGGTGGCGCAGACGCGGGAAAATCCCGTGTTCTATGTCCAATACGCCCATGCCCGCTGCCGGTCGGTGCTGCGCGGTGCGGTGGAGATGTTCTCCGCCGAGGCAGTCAGCGACGAGGCCCTGGCCCTCGCCGCTCTGGACGGGCTGACCGCGGAGGCGGACATGGCGCTGATCCGACGGATCGCGTCCTGGCCGCGCACCGTGGAAGCGGCAGCGCTGGCACGCGAGCCACACCGAATCGCGTTTTTCCTCTATGACTTGGCGGCCGACTTTCATATGCTATGGAACCGGGGGCGGGACGATGCGACGCTCCGTTTCCTGCAGCCGGACAATCCGGCCGAGACCCTCGCGCGGCTTGCGCTGGTAGCGGCGACGGCGATGGTTATTCGTTCCGGTCTGGCGGTCATGGGCGTGAGCCCGGTTGAGGAAATGCGCTAGCGGCGACGGTGCTCCGTTGCCTGGCAGCGGGGGAGAGTTTCATGCGCCACGGGGTTCCCGGCGAGATCGGGTTGGGCGACGAGGATATGGGCAACGGCACCTGGCGGGTGCCGGACCGAACACGGCACAGCCGTAGGATGGATCCGGCGACCCGGAAGCTGGCCTGGCTCGCGGTTGGAGTAGGCGGCGCAGTGGTGCTTGGGGTCGGTCTCTGGAGTGTGGTGGGCCATCGCAGCGCGGTGGTGCCGGTAATCCAGGCCGATAGCCGTCCGGTGCGCGTGAAGCCCGAGAATCCCGGCGGATTGCAGGTTAACGGCACGAACGATGAACTGATGGGCGATAGCGGCTCGGGCACAAGCCGGATGTCCGCCCCGCCGGAGGTTCCGCAGCCGAAATTGCTTCGCGCCCAACAGGAGGAGCCAGTGCCGGTCGCGCGGCAGGTCAAGCTGGCGGTGCCGACGCCTTCCGATGCCTATACCCTGTCCGATTCGCCCGATGCGCCGGCGCATCCACCGGTCTCCGGGCGGCCGGAGATGTCAGTTGCGGCCGCGCCGGTCACTTCCAAGTCGGCCCCCGCAAAAGGCACCCAGGTGCAACTGGCCGCGCTCGGCAGCGAAGAGGCTGCACGCGCGGAATGGGCGCATCTGAACAAGCGCTTCCCGGATCTGCTCGGCGGTCGTCAGCCTAGCTTCTCCAAGACCGAACGGGACGGGAAGGTGTTCTGGCGGGTGCGCACCGGCGGGTTTGCCGATATGGCGCAGGCCACCGGGTTCTGTGAGCGGGCGCGCGCCAAGGGCGCGACCTGCTCGATCGCCAGCTATTGAATTTGGTAAATCTGGCCGGCTCGCTGAAACCGCGTTCGGAATGAAGGCCGCCATTGTCGGGATCGCCGGTGTCGCCCTGGCGCCCGCCGAAGCCCGTTTGCTGCGTGAGCATCGTCCGGCCGGGATTATCCTGTTCGGCCGCAATATCGTCGATCCCCCTCAGCTTCGGGCGCTGACCGCCGAATTGCGCGGCGTTCTGCTACCGGACGCCGTGATTTTGGTAGATCAGGAGGGCGGTCGGGTTGTCCGGCTGCGGCCGCCGCATTGGCGCGCGCAGCCACCCGCGGCGGACATCGGCAAATTGTTCGATCGGAACCCGCATGCCGGCCTCCGAGCCGCCTGGATCACTGGAGCCCTGATCGCCTCTGATTGCGCGGCCAGCGGATTCGATGTGGTTTGCGCGCCGGTGCTGGACCTGGCCTATCCCGGTGCGCATGACGTGATCGGGGATCGTTCTTTCGGACCCAACCCAGACGCGGTCGGCCGGTTGGGCCGGGCGATGGCGGCGGGATTGCTGGCGGGTGGGGTACAGCCGGTGGGCAAGCACGTGCCGGGGCATGGCCGGGCTCGGGTGGACAGCCACCTGGCTTTACCGCTGGTCGACGCGAACGATTTGGATGCGGATATTCTGCCGTTTTGCTTGAACGCGGACCTGCCCTGGGCGATGACGGCCCATATCCTCTATACCGGCCTGGATCCAAATCATCCGGCAACCTTGTCGGCGGGTATAATCGGGTCGGTGATTCGCGGCAGGATGGGGTTCAAGGGCGTTTTGGTGACAGATGATCTGGCGATGCAGGCCCTGACGGGTTCTCCGGCCGAGCGGGCGTTGGCCGCGCTGGCGTCCGGTTGCGACGTCGCGCTCTACTGTTCCGGCGAATTCGCGCCGACAGAGGCTTTGCTGGCGGTTTGCCCGCCTCTGCGCGCGGAATCCGCCGATCGCCTGAAGGCGGCGCGGGCACTGGCCGCGTGCCGGCATATCTCGTTCGATCCGGGCGCGCTGGCAACGGAGCGGGACGCGTTGCTCGGTATCGGGCTGCTCTGATGTTGGATATGTTTCTGCGCTTCGCGTTGGCGGCCGTTCCGGCGATTATTGCCATCACTCTGCACGAAGCCGCGCACGGCTATGCGGCCTGGGCGCTGGGCGACGACACGGCAAAGCGGGCAGGGCGGCTGTCGCTCAATCCGCTGGTGCATGTGGACCGGGTGGGCACGATCCTGCTGCCGGGTTTCCTGATGCTGTTCCAATTGCTGACCATCCACCGAATAGCGTTCCTGTTCGGCTGGGCGAAGCCGGTGCCGGTTTCCGCCTGGAAATTCCCGCATCCTCGCCGCGGCATGATGTTCGTCGCGGCGGCCGGACCGGCGATGAACTTTTTCCTGGCCTGGCTGGCGGCGCTTTCGCTGCATCTGGTGGATGAAATGCCGGGCATGGTAGGGCACCTGTTCGTCTATTTCGCGGAATACTTCATTCTGGCGAACCTCGTGCTTGGGCTGTTCAACCTGCTGCCGATCCCGCCTCTGGATGGCGGGCGGATCGTGGTCGGGCTGCTGCCGGAGAATCTGGCACGGGTCTGGGGCAGCTTCGAGCGGGCCGGCATCGTCATTGTGATCCTGCTGGTATTTCTACTGCCACGCCTGACGGCCGAATTCGGCATCGACTTCAATCCGGTCGGCGATGCCTTCGAGGTTGCCATTCCCTGGGCCATGCGGGTGATTTTCATGCTCGCCGGGCATGATCTGGCCACCAGTGATGCCCACTCCATCTGAACCAGAGGCCGTGTCGGCCGAGACTGTTGCCGCGCTGGAGCCTGCTTCCCAAGCGGTCGAGGTTCAGACCGCAAGCCAGGACAGCCTGCTGCTGCGTCTGGAAGGGTTCGAGGGGCCGCTCGATCTGCTGCTGGACCTGGCGCGCGGCCAGAAGGCGGACCCGGCCAGTGGCGCCTATACGATGGGCGGTGATCAGAAGCTGGATCTGGCGCGGATCTCTATCCTGTCCGTCGTCAACCAGTTCATGGCGGTAATCGAGGGGGCGCGGCGGGTGCGTCTGGAGCTTGC
>CAIYDT010000100.1 GCA_903924985.1 uncultured Acetobacteraceae bacterium | reverse complement strand
CTAACGTAACGGACATGCCGCGCCAAGGGGAATCTGGGGGCCATCCCGACTCATGGACGGTCCGGAACACGGCGGCCGCCTCGCCCCACAACCTGTCAAAGTTTCTGTGCCGAGGTACTAGGGACACCATTGACCCCCGGACCGGCGGGGGCTACCTCGCCCCGCTCACGCGCGGAGGATGCACCATGGCTTTAAGTGTGGTCGAAGTGGACAAGCCCGAAACAGGCGGCATCGCGGCCGACCGGCTGCGCAGCCTGGTCGACCGGATTGAGCGCCTCGAGGAAGAGCGCAAGGCCCTCGGCAGCGACATCAAGGACATTTACGCCGAGGCGAAATCCGCTGGCTTCGACGTCAAGGTGCTCCGCCAGCTCATCCGCATCCGCAAGCAGGAACCAGCCGAGGTCGAGGAGCAGGAGACCATGCTCGACGTTTATCGGCGCGCGCTGGGGATGTAGTTTCGCCCGCGGCGGGTGAAAAATACGCGATAGGGGCGAAACCGGTGGTACCATATTGCGCCCCCGGTTTTGCCCCGCTTGCCAATCGGGTGGTGGGGCCGGCGGCGTATACCCCGGCCAATCCGATCCGCGGAAGAACCTGCCGAGGGGTGAAGGTCTACGTGGCAACGTTGACGACGGCGTTGGGCAGCACCCGAACCGAGCGGGGTATGCGGCGGTGGATTTGGGGTGGTTTAAGAAATAGGGGGTTATTTCCGCCAAAGCGGTGGTTCCACGGCTCCCACCTGATCGGTAATCCGCCCGTAAGCCTCTGGCCGCCGGTGCTTGTCGAAGGCGAAAATCGTCGTGCGACCGAGCGTGCACATGTCCAAATTGCAGTCCGCCGTGATCAACTCGTCGTCCCAGCTGGTGGCCATCGCCACGATTTCCCCTTGCGGGTTCACGATGATGGAGTGTCCGAACAACTCGCAGCCGTCCTCCGTCCCCGCTTTGGCTGTTGCCACTGCGAAGCAGGCGTTCTGGTAGGCGCCGGCCTGGATCGACAGATGCGAGTGAAACACCCGCAGGTGATGCGCCTCGAACCCGCCTGCCTCCTGATTGATGCTGGGGGTGTTGTATCCAAGCATGACGAGTTCCACGCTTTGTAACCCGAGGACGCGCCAGGCTTCCGGCCAGCGGCGGTCGTTGCAGATCATCATCCCCATGTTGATTCCGTCCAACCCACCCATCGGGGCGCGAATGACGGGGAAGCCGAGATTGCCGACCTCGAAATACCGTTTCTCCAGGTGCTGCACGACGCGTTCCGGGGCGAATTCCGCGTGGCCGGGCAGATGCACCTTGCGGTATTTCAGCAGGATGTCGCCAGCGGGGCTCACAAGGATGGAGGTGTTGAAGTGGCGCTTGCGGACGATGCCGGTGTCGTCGGATTCATGCGCGATCTCGGCGTAGCCAAGGTGAAAGCCGATCCCGTATTTGCGCGCGGCGGCGAATAACGGCGCGGTTTCGTTGGACGGCATCGCGGTCTCGAACCAGCGGTCCGCTTCGGCGATATCCTCATGATAATGCCGCGGGAAGAACGTTGTCAGTGCCAATTCAGGGAACACCACCAGCTCCACGCCGCGTTTATGGGCGCGCTCCATCAGGCGAACCATACGATCCACCGCGATGCCGCGAGGTTCGGCTTTCTGGATCGGGCCCAATTGGGCGGCGGCGACGGTGATGGTCCGGGACATACGTGGTATCCTTCAATGCAGGCCGCGCCGGATGGACCGGCGCAGAAAATCGACCGAAACCAGCGCGGTGCACGCGGCGGCGGCCGCGAACCCGAGCCTGAAGCTGCCGCTGGTCTGGATCAGGCCAGCGATCATGGATGGCATGAATACGATGCCCAGGCACGTCAGGCACACGATGCCGCCCGCGGCCTCCGCCGCCCGGCCGGCTGGAGACAGGCGGGCGACCTCCGCGAACAGCACTCCGTTCCAGCCGAGCACCAGGGCGCCGAATACCGCGCTGACGGCGTGGATGCCAAGCAATGGCCATGCGGGGGTGAACCGGCCGGCCAGGATCGCACAAACCGATACGCCGGCCGCGATGCCGGTCATTACCAAGATCGGCCGCCCGGTGCGGTCGGCGAGGATACCCCAGACGATGCGGCCGGCGATGCCGGCGACCTGTGCCGTCGCCAGCGCCCCACCCGCGACGGTCAGAGACAGGCCGATCGCCTCATGCAGGTAGGTCACGTACATCGCGAGAAGGCCCATCTGCACCCCGGACATGACCGCGGACGCGATCCCGATGCCCCGCAGTTCGGGGTGGCGCCAGACCAGCAGGAAGGGTGCCAGCGCGGTGTGCAAGCCGATCTGGCGGTCGTGTTCCAGATCGGTATCGATCTCGTTACGCCAGATCTGTAGGATAGCAGCCGTGAGCACCGCCAGGCCGATCATCGTAAGGACCGAGGCACGCCAGCCGAACGCCGTTGCCAGCCCTGGCAGGATAAGGCCGGCCAACCCTCCGCCGAGTGGTACGCCGGTCTGCTTAATGGAGAACACCAGATTGACCCAGCGCGGCGGAGTCGCACGCAGCAGCACGTGGGAACTGGCGGCGGTCGGCGGCGCGTTGCCCAGGCCGGCGATCAGTGCGCACAGCACGAAGCCGGTCAGGAAGCCGGGCAGGGCGAGCAGGAATCCCACCGCCATCAGCACCAGGCAGCTCTGGCAGACCCGCAACGCCCCGAACCGCGGCACCAGCCCTCCGCCGAGCAGCGCGGAGAAGATGCACACCGAGTAAGCGATGGACGTGTAAATGCCGACCGAGGTCGCGGGCACCCCAATGTCGCGGGCGATTTCGGGTGCCAGGACGGGCATGGTATACATGCCCATCGTGACCACGCTCTGAACCGCCAGCATGGCGCCGAGCTGCACCGCGAAGTCCCGCCGGATGGCGCTGGTTGCCGCCGCTGCCGCGTCTGGCATCGGTTTCCTTACCCCTCATTCGACTTGGTCAGCACCGGCTGGAATGCCGCCGTCACCCTCTTCATCTCGGTAGCCGGATCGGCGCCGCCGATGATATTGGTCAGGCCGGCGCCAATGGTGTCGCGGAATTCCGTCACCGGGAGGATGACCGGCAAGCCCGAGCGGATCATTTTCAGGCTGGCGAGGGTGGTATCGAAGAATTCCTTGGGGAATTTGCCGCCCTCGATAATCTCGGCCTTTTGATAGGGGCTCATGCGCGGCGGCACGCCCGACCCCGACCGCAGGAACTCGTCCAAGATCGGCTTACCAGCGGCCCATTGGGTGAACATCCAGGCCGCTTTTTTATTTTTGGATGCCACCGGGATGCCGACGGCGTCGAGGAACGCGACCGACCATTGTCCCTTCGGTCCACCGGGCGGTGGCGCGAAACCGACCTTGCCGGCGATCTTGGATTTTGTCGGGTCGATCAGCGGGGCGGCAAAGCCCAACCCGTCCCACCACATGGCGGCGCGCCCCTGGCTGAAGGTGGTCTGGCTTTCGTTCCAGTTGAAAGCGATGACGCCGGGCGGGGCGCATTCCCGCATGATCTTCTGGAACCAGGTCGCCGCTTCGATGGCGGCCGGTGTATCGGTGAGCAGGGTTTTGCCGTCAGCGGTGACCGTTTCCTGATCCCAACCCAGCAGGATGTTGTCGTACAGCACCACGTTGGCGTTCTTGAGGCCACGGCCGACGAAGCCATAAACCCCGTTGGCTGGGTCGGTCAGAGCCTTCGCCATGGTCATCATTTCGTCCAGCGTCTTCGGCGGGGCGGTGAAGCCTTTGCGGGCGAACAACTCCTTGTTCCAGTACAGGATGAATGGCCCCTCATGCAGCGGCAGGACGTTGATCTTGCCATCCGGCCCGGTGGCGGTGCGCATCGAACCCGGCGCGAAATCCCCGACGTCGAAGTCTGGATTGGTCAGATTGGCGTCGGCGATGTAGGGGCGGAGGTCCTCCATCCACTTGGCGCGCTCGACCAGTTTCTTCTGCACGTGCATGCCGACATTGACCACGTCGAAGCTCGGGTGGCCGGTGGACATTTCCATCGCGACTTTTGGGCGCTGCTGTTGCTCGGGGATCTGTTCGAAGCCGACTTTGATCCCGGTCATCTCCTGGAACGCGGCCAGGCGCGCCTTGGTGACGTCGCCGCGCGGGGAGAGCTGGTAGTTGACCTCGATCGACTGGCCTTTGCACTGCTTCCAGTCGAATTGCGATTGCGCGTTGGCGCGTTCGACGATGGCGGGGGCGGCGAGCATCCCGGCCAGAACGTGGCGACGTTGGATCATTGTCATTGTCCTCTCGCGGTGCGGCGTACGAATTGTCCGTCGCCGGGTTTTCCCAACACAGTCGTGCCGTCCCAGATTTGCCGCCCGCGCAAATAGGTGGCGGCGACGCGGGCGCGCATTTTGCGGCCATGGTAGGGAGACCAGCGCATTTCCGGGCGATCCACGATGCTGGCCTCGTCGAAGGTGAAATTGCCTTCCTCCAGCACCAGCAGGTCGGCGTCCGATCCGACGCGCAGAGCACCTTTCTTGGGCCAGATACCATGCAACTGGGCGCTGCGTTCGGCGCAGTAGGTCGCCATGAGGCGGGGGGACAGGCCGCGCTCCATCAATAAGGTGAACATCAGCGGCGCATAGCTTTGCAAGCCGGTCAGGCCGGCGCCACACGCAAAAATGTCGTCGCCCCGCTTGCGCTCGATCGGCCAGGGGGCGTGGTCGGTGGAGACGTACGCGATCTTGTCGTCCACCAATGCCTGCCACATGCGCTCGACTTCGGCTTCGGTGCGGAAAGGCGGGTTGCACTTGCCGAAGCCGCCGAGGCGGACGATGTCGTCTTCGGTCATGCACAAATACTGGATGCAAGCCTCGCCGGTGGTGTTGGCGCCCATGCGGCGGAAGGCCTCGGCCAGCTCGAAGCCGCGAGCGATGGACGAGTGCGCGATGTGCACATGCGCCCCGGTTTCCAGCGCCATCTCGAAAATTTCCAGATCGGCCATGGATTCCGCCAGCGGCGGGCGGGTGCGGCAATGCATGATCGGGTCGGTGCGGCCGGACGCGCGCGCCTCGGCTGTCAGTTTCTCCACCAGTTCCTGATCTTCGTTATGGATGGCGCACGGCAGGCCGGTGCGGGCGATCTGGTGGAAGGCGGCGAGCATGGTGGGGTGGTCGATGCGCGGGAAACGCACGGCGTCGTATTCGTAGGTGGATAGCTTGAAGGCGGAGATGCCGCCTGCCGCCAATTCGGGAATGGCGTCCACCCCGCCGGTCTTCGTGATGGTGCCGTACAGCGCCATGTCGACGTAGGACGTGCGCTCCACCCAGCCAATCTTGTCCGCCAGGATCGCTGCGTCCGTCACTGGTCTGGGCACGTCGTAAGGCATGTCGCAGCAGGTGGTCACACCACCGGCGGCTGCGCAGCGGGACGCGCTTTCGATCCCCGGCCAGCCGGTGGACGACGAGGTGTGCATGTGCCCATCGACCAGTCCCGGCAGAATAAGGTTGCCGCCATGGTCGAAGGTTTCGGCCGCGGGCGGCGGTTCGCCTTCGCCGATGGCGGCGATCGCTTCGCCCCGTAATGCCACGTAGCCGCGCGGGCGGATGGCGCCGGTGGTGACCAGCGTGCCAAGAATGACCTTGTCGAATTGTGTCGCCATCGTCTTTGGCCCCTATCGCGGCTTGCCGGCCGGGCGCCGCGACTCTACGAAGCAAGCCAGCGCCTGTCGATTGGACTCCCCATCGGCAGGCTATACCCCGGTTTGGAGATGTCGATGATCACGCACGATATTAAGGTTTACCCCTCGAAGACGAACCTGAAACGCGAAGACCAGTTCGCGTGGAAAATTGCCGGCGTCGCCGCCGATAAGGTCGCGGTGGAAAAAGACGTGGCGGCGATGATCGTCAACCGCATCATCGACAATGCCGCTGTCGCCATCGCGTCGGTTAACCGGAGTTCGGCGACATCGGCGCGCGGGATGGCGCTGGCGCGCCCGAACAAGAACGGCGCGACGGTGTTTGGCATGCCCGCGACCAAGCGGGTCAGCCCGGAATGGGCGGCATGGGCGAACGGCACCGCCGTCCGCGAACTGGATATGCACGACACATTCCTGGCCGCCGATTACTCGCATCCCGGCGACAACATTCCGCCCGTGCTGGCGGTGGCGCAGACCGTGGGAAAATCCGGCCGCGACCTGATACGCGGTATCGCGACGGGCTACGAAATCCACATCAACCTCGTGAAGGGTATTTGCCTGCATGAGCACAAGATCGACCACATCGCGCATCTGTGCCCGGCGCAGGCGGCTGGCATCGGCACGCTGCTGGGTCTGAAGCAGGACGTTATTTATCAGGCGGTGCAGCAGGCGCTGCACGTCAGCATCACAACCCGCCAGTCCCGCAAAGGCGAAATCAGCTCCTGGAAGGCGTACGCCCCGGCGCACGCGGGCAAGCTGGCCATCGAAGCGGTCGATCGCGTGATGCGCGGCGAAGGCGCACCGAGCCCGATCTATGAAGGCGAGGACAGCGTGATCGCGTGGATCCTCGACGGGCCGCAGGCGCATTATCAGGTGCCGCTGCCGGCCGCCGGTGAGGCCAAGCGCGCCATCATGGACAGCTATACGAAAGAGCACAGCGCCGAGTACCAGTCGCAGGCGCTGATCGACCTGGCGTTCCGGATGCGTTCGCAAATAACCGATTTCGACGCGATCGAGAAAATCGTTATCCACACCAGTCATCACACCCATTACGTGATCGGCACCGGTGCCAACGATCCGCAGAAAATGGACCCCAAGGCCAGCCGGGAAACGCTGGATCACTCCATCATGTACATCTTCGCCGTCGCCTTGCAGGACGGGTCGTGGCACCACGTCGACAGCTACGCGCCCAAGCGCGCGGGCCGCGCCGACACGGTTCGCCTGTGGCACAAGATCGAGACGACGGAAGATCCGGAGTGGACGCGTCGTTACCGCGCGACGGATCATAACGAGTTGGCGTTCGGCGGCCGCGTGGAAATCTTCCTGCGCGACGGCTCCAAGATCGAGGATGAAATGGCTGTCGCCAACGCCCATCCTCTCGGCGCCAAACCGTTCGGGCGCGACGATTATATCCGCAAGTTCCTGACGATGACGGACGGCATCATCTCGACCCGCGAGTCCAACCGCTTCCTGGAGGCGGCGCAGAACGCGGCACGTTTGCCGGCGGGCGAACTGCATCAGTTGAACGTGGCCCTGCCGGCTGGCACGCTGGTCATCGGTAAGGCCGGTATTCTCTAATCAGGAGGCAACAGCCATGAGTGAAACCGCAACACCCAACACACCGATCAGAGCCAAGCGCGGCGTCGGGCTTTCCGGTATTACCGCCGGCAATACCGCGTTGTGCACCGTCGGGCGTTCGGGGAATGACCTGAACTACCGAGGCTACGATATTCTCGACATCGCGAATATCTGCGAGTTCGAGGAAATCGCCTTCTTGCTCGTGCACGGCACGCTGCCGACGAAGGCCGAGCTGGCTGGTTACAAGGCCAAGCTGAAGTCGCTGCGGGGCCTGCCGATCGCCGTGAAGGCGGCGCTGGAGGCTTTGCCGGCGGCGTCGCATCCGATGGACGTGATGCGCACCGGCGTTTCCGTGCTCGGCTGCGTACTTCCCGAAAAAGAGGATCAGAACGTCGCGGGTGCTCGGGACATCACCGACCGGCTGATGGCGTGCCTGGGGTCGATGCTGCTGTACTGGTTCCATTACGCGCATAACGGCAAGCGCATCGACGTGGAAACCGACGACGATTCCATCGGCGGGCATTTCCTGCATCTGCTGCATGGCAAGAAACCCTCCGATGCATTCGTGCGGGCGATGCACACGTCGCTGATCCTGTACGCGGAGCATGAGTTCAACGCTTCGACGTTCACCTGCCGCGTCGTGGCGGGCACCGCGGCGGATATGTATTCGGCGATTACGGCGGGCATCGGCGCGCTGCGTGGGCCGAAGCATGGCGGCGCCAACGAGGTCTCGTTCGAAATCATGAAGCGCTACGACTCGCCGGACGCGGCGGAGGCCGATATTCGCAAGCGCGTCGCCAATCGCGAAGTCGTGATTGGGTTTGGTCACGCTGTTTATACCATCGCCGATCCCCGCAACGCGGTGATCAAGGAAGTGGCACGCAGTTTATCCGCCGCTGCCGGCGACATGCGGATGTTTGAAATCGCCGACCGGATCGAGGCGACGATGGCGGACGCGAAAGGGATGTTCGCCAACCTCGATTGGTTCAGCGCCATCAGCTATCACATGCTGGGTATTCCAACGGCGATGTTCACGCCGATCTTCGTGATTGCGCGGACGTCCGGCTGGGGCGCACATGTGATGGAACAGCGGGTGGACAACAAACTGATTCGCCCGACGGCCAATTACATTGGACCGGAGCCGCGCGACTTTGTGCCAATCGACCAGCGCGGCTGAACCGAAGACCGAACCTGTTGTACAACCGCCGCGGCAGCGATGCCGTGGCGGTTTTTTTAGTCGAATGTGTGAAGCAACAGTGACTTTATGTTGACACGACGCGACTGGACGCAGAATAGCGGATTCCGGAGTGTGTGAATCGATTCGCGCGGAGTCGGCAAACATACGAACGATAACAGAAGGGCGGTCGATGGGCCGAGGCCTCGTTCCAGTTGGGCAGCACCGGTTACGCACCTTTCAAGGGGGCGAGTTCGAGCCGTTATTGGTGCGTGAGAAGTCCGCTGGCTTTGGGGCAACGTTCAGCCGTCCCGTGCATCCGCGATATTCCGGTTTGAAACCGTTCCTGCCATGATGAGGAGTATACTCTGGTGAGCACTGAAGAAACCACGATCGAGCAGCCGTCCGCCCAGCCCTTGGCGATGAAAGCGGGCGCCCGCAAGACTGCGAAGAAACCGGCGGCGAAAAAAGCTGCCGGTAAAAAGGCCGCGGGCAAGAAAGCCGCCGCCAAGGCCGCACCCGCGAAAAAGGCCCCGGCTAAAAAGGCCGCCGCGAAGAAGGGTCCTGGCCGTCCGAAGAAAGCCGCCGCCAAGGCCGCCGCGCCGAAGAAGGCCGCTGGCAAGAAGGGGGCTGCCAAGAAGGCTGCTGCCCCGAAGAAGGCTGCTGGCAAAAAGGCTGCTGGCAAAAAGGCTGCTGCTCCGAAGAAGGCCGCCGGCAAAACGGCTGCCGTGAAGCGGGGGCCGGGTCGCCCAAAGAAAGCCGCCGCCAAGGCCGCCGCGCCGAAGAAGGCTGCCGGCAAGAAGGCAGCCGTAACGATCGGGCGCAAGGCCGCTCCGAAGGCTGCTCCGAAGGCCGCCGCTAAGAGAAGTCCTGGCCGTCCGAAGAAAGCCGCGGCCGTGGCCACTGCTCCGGCGCGTCGCGGCCCTGGCCGTCCGCGCAAGGTTCCCGCGGCTCCGGCCCCGGAAACATCTTCGCCTGCCACCGAGGAATAAGACCGGATCACGGTCTGTTCATGTAACGGAAAGGGCGCCGCGTGGCGCCCTTTTTGTTTCAACCAGACCGGCGCGCTTCCCGTCGGGCGATCCAGGTTGTGGCCCCGACGATAACCAGCCCTCCGATCAGGGTGGAAATAGTGGGCACGTCGCCGAACACCAAAAACCCCAACGCCGTCATCCAGATCAGATCGAGGAATTTCACACCTTGCGTGGCGGTGGCGGTGGCGTCGGCGGCACGCAGCGTGCTGGTGACACATCGGCACGCCGGCAAAACCGATCGGGGTGGTATCGGCCAACGTCGAATGCGGCAGCGCGATGTACCGCAACACCATGCCGGCGATATGGATGGCACCGCACCAGAGTTGACCGATCAGGCCTTCGGGGTTGTAGGCGCGTAGCCCGACGCGGGCGATGAACGGCGTCATGACCAGCAGCCCAGCGAAATAGAGCAGGAGCTGTACTTCCAACGGGTTCATTTGCAGCGCTATCGGCAGTGCGAAAAGACGGGGGTGGGGCGGGTCGGCATCGGGCGCAGGTTGCCCGACGCGGTTGTCGTGGCAAGCATTCGGGGGTTAAGTCGGGCGGTCATTGAGGAGCGGAACCATGGGACCCCTGGCAGGCGTGAAGATTGTCGAATTCGCGGGCATCGGCCCGGCCCCCCTGGCAGCGATGATGCTGGCCGACATGGGCGCGACGGTGGTGCGCATCGACCGCCTGACCGCCGGCGACGCGGCCGTGACGCTGGCTGAGCAGTTTGAGTTCACCAAGCGCAGCCGCTCGGCGATCGCGGTGGATTTGAAGAATCCCGATAATGTCGCGCTGGTGCTGAAGATGATCGGGGAGTCCGACGGCCTGATCGAGGGGTTCCGGCCGGGCGTGATGGAGCGGCTCGGGCTTGGGCCGGATGTGTGTTTGGCGCGCAACCCCGCGCTGGCGTACGGGCGGGTGACGGGCTGGGGGCAGGAGGGGCCTTTGTCGATGGCCGCCGGGCACGACCTGAACTACATCGCACTGACCGGAGCGCTGCATGCCATCGGGCGGGCGGGGCAGAAGCCTACGCCGCCGCTGAATCTGGTGGGGGATTATGGCGGCGGCACCTTATATCTGGTGGTGGGTCTGCTCGCGGCGATCGTCTCCGCACGCGCGACCGGCAAGGGGCAGGTGATCGACGCCGCGATGGTGGACGGCGCGCTGTCGCTGATGACCCCGATCTACGCCATGAAGGCCGGCGGGCGGCTGCCGGCGCCGCGCGGGTATAACCAGTTGGACTCCGGATCTTATTACTACGAGGTGTATGAGTGTTCGGAACCCGGCACCTATATCTCCATCGCCTCGATCGAGGCGAAATTCCACGCCGAGCTGCTGCAACGGCTGGAAATCGACCCGGCGTCGATGCCGCCGCAGCGCGATCCCGCGGGCTGGCCGGTGGTGAAGGACCGCCTGACCGCTTTGTTCCGCACCAAGACCCGCGACCAGTGGTGCGCAATTCTGGAGGGCACGGATGTCTGCTTTGCCCCCGTCCTGTCTATGGATGAGGCGCACGCCCACCCCCACAATGTGGCGAGGGATGCGTTCATCGATGTCGGCGGGATGCGGCAGCCGAGTCCGGCGCCTCGGTTCGGGGGCACGCCGCTGGGGCACCCGACGCCGCCGGGTGCGACGGATCCGCGGGAGGCGTTGAAGGCCTGGGGATTGAGCGAGGGGGAGATTGGGCGGTTGGCGGGGTAGGGGCCCGTGTCATCTCCGTGCTTGTCGCGGGGATGACGTAATATCAAAACGTTTCCTGCCCAACCCTCAGCCCCGATTGCGCCGCCCCCCCAGGGCATGACAAGAAACCCCCGTATTTACGTGAGGGAGAAACCCGCCATGACACTCAACGGACAAGTGGCGCTCGTCACCGGCGCGGGCAGCGGGATCGGCAGGGCCTGTGCCATCGCGCTGTCGGAGGCCGGTGCGACGATCGTGGCCGCGGACATCAATATGGCGGCGGCGCAGGGAACGGCGGACAACATCGCCGCCGGGCAAAGGCGGGCGTTGGCGATGCCGGTGGATGTCGGCGACCTCCTGCAAATCGACACCATGGTCGAGCGCGCCATCGCCGCATACGGCCAGATCGACATCGTCGTGAACAACGCTGGCGTCACCCGCAGCGCCGACATCATGGACCTGACCGAGGCCGACTGGGACCGCATCCACCGCGTCAACGCCAAGGGCGTGTTCTTCTGCTTGCAACGCGTCGCCAGGGAGATGATCCCCCGCCGCACAGGGCGGATTATCAACATCGCTTCCATCGCCGGAAAGGGTTTCCGAGCGACGTCCAATGCCGCCTATGCCGCCAGCAAGGGGGCGGTGATCAGCCTGACTTACACGGCGTCGCAGCAGTTGGCGAAGCACAACATCAACGTCAATGCGATCTGCCCGGGCGTGACCCTCACGCCGTTGGTCAGCGCCATGCTCACCCAACGCGCTCGCACGCGCGGTGTCGATGTCGCGGAGGAGGAGGCAAAATTCGTCAAGGACATCCCGCTGCGCCGCGCCAACGGCCCCGAGGATATCGCCGCCATGGCGGTGTTTCTGGCGTCCCCGGGCGCGCGGAACATTACGGGGCAGACGTATAACGTGGATGGAGGCCTTGTTAACGACTGATCACGCCAACCCATATCGCAACAGAATCCAAACCTTCTGCCACTTGCTCAGGCCCACGCGCGCCGACAGGTCCCGCCAGCCGGCGCGCTCAAGCTGCGTCAAAATCGCCGCGTAGGTCGCGCCCATGAGCCGAGCGGGCTTCATCGCCTTGCGGTCGCATTCGGCCATCGCGGCCTGGGCATCCCGGAAATGGTGGTGTGCCAGGACGGCAACCCGAGCGCAGACGGACGGCAGACCCCCGGACGTCAGCACGCCCTCCGGCGTCAGGGGTACACCGGCGTCCTCCAGATATTCGCGCGGCAGATAGACCCGCCCGCGATCGGCGTCTTCCTTGATGTCGCGCAGAATGTTCGTTAGTTGCAACGCCCGTCCCAGCGCGTGCGCCACGCGATCGGCGGCCTCCGACGAATCCCCGAACGCCCGCACCGACAGCCGCCCCACGGCCGCCGCCACCCGATCGCAATACAGGTCCAGTGTCGCCAGATCGGGCGCCACGATGATCGTTTCGGCGTCCATTTGCATGCCGTCGATGACATCCAGGAAGTCCTGCTGCCTCAGGCCGAACGCGGCGGTCGCGGCGACCAGGACGCGGGTTACGGGATCGTGCGCCGCGCCTTGGTACAAGTCGGCGATATACCCCCGCCACGCGGTCAGGCCAGCGCGTTTTTCCTCCAAAGTGCCGGCCTCATCGGCGATGTCGTCGACGATGCGGCAGAACGCGTAGATGGCGTACATCGCATTGCGCCGGTCCGCGGGAAGCACCGCCATGCCGCGGTAGAACGACGTTCCGGCGGCGCGCACGATCGCCTCCACGGCCGCCAGATCGGCGGGATCGGCTGCCAACGGAGTCAAAACAAATGCCTGGTCGCGCTGAGGACGCTGAACACGGCGTCGCATTTCGACAGTTTCACCCGGTGCTCCAACGGGTCGTTATAGGCCAGCCGGCGGGCCAGACGCTTCGCCAGACTCAGGATCACCCCGGTCTCCATCCGAAGCCGGCGGTCACGGGCGATCTCGGGCAGTTCGGCGGCCGCTTGCAGCAGGCGATCGACGCGATCCAGCAGCGTCACGAACACCCGGCGCAGACCCGGCGTCTCCTTCGGGCGGCGCAGATCGGCGATGGAGGAGCCGAAATGGTCCAGCAGCGCCTGTGGCATGTAGCAGCGGTCCATGTCCGCCAGATCCTTGCCGCAATCCTGCATGTGGTTCAGTACCTGCAAGGCGATGCACAAGGCGTCCGACGATGAGTAACACTCGTGATTCTCCTTGTGCAGGTCGATCACGTAGCGGCCGACCGGCACGGCGGAGTAGCGGCAGTAGTTGTATAGTTCGTCGATGGTGGCGTAACGGTTCTTGGTGGCGTCGCGGCGGAAGGCGATCAGCAGGTCGGTGGCATGCACCGATGACACTTTTGTCGTTGCCAGGCTCTCGCGCAGCTTTACCGCGCTGGGCGCACCCTCGTGCCGTTTACCCAGCAGCACCGCCTCCATGATGTCCAGGCGGTCGATCTTCTCCCGCGGCGCCAGGGTTTTGGAGTCCGCGATGTCGTCGGCGTTGCGGGCGAAGGCGTAGTAGGCGTGGATGTGCGGGCGGTATTTGGCCGAGATCAGGTGGGAGCCGACGGGGAAGTTCTCGTCGCCCCGGTCCTTGCCCGACCACGCCTCCACGTTCACGGCGCCGGTCATGCGCCTGCCCCAAGGTAGGCGCGGCCTTTCCAGGCAACGCCCCGGCCGCGGTAGTAGTTAACCGCCGATCCAACGGTCGCGGCCATGTAGAACGTGGCCACCATTGGGAGAAAAAGCGCCCAGAGCGGGGAGCGCCCGAACCGCCGCAGGGTCGGCAAGTAGGACCCCGCCAGCATCGCCCAGGTCGCCAGCCCCAGCCAGCTCACCAAGCCGGTGCCGAACAACGCGGCGGCGGGCGGTAGCAGCCAGGTCAGCGCCATACCGGCTGTGGTTGCCAGCAGAATGACGGGAGAAAAACGAAGCTGCACGTAGGCGGTGCGCGCCACCATGCGCCAGACGTCGGTCATCCCCGGGTAGGGCCGCACCGAACGCGCCAAAGCGGAGTGTCCCAGCCAAATGCGCCCGCCGCGTTTCACCGCGGTCGCTAACGCCACATCGTCGATTAAAGCGCCCCTCACTGCTTCGATACCCCCAATCCGGTCCAGCGCGCGCGTTCGGACCAGGATCGTGCCGCCAGCCGCCGCCGCGGTCGGACGCAGCGAATCGTTTACCCAGTCGAAGGGGTACAACAACTGAAAGAAAAATACGAATGCGGGTACAAGCGCGCGCTCCGCCCAGGACTCGCAGGCCAGTTCGACCATCTCCGAAACCATATCCAGATCGCCGCGTTCCGCCCGAGCGACGAGGGTCGCGAGGTGCGGGGGCTGGTGGATGATGTCGGCGTCGGTGAGCAGGATCATGGCCACCTCGCCAGCTTCCTTGACGCCCTGGGACACCGCCCAGAGCTTCCCACTCCATCCCGCCGGGCGCGGCGCTCCGGTCACCACGGTCAGTCGGGGATCGTCGATGGTTCGGGCAATGGCGCCGGTGCCGTCGGTGCTGTTGTCGTCCACCAATATGACGCGGAAGGCATTGGGAAAATCCTGCGCCAGCAATGATCGCAGGACGGCCTCGATGGTCGCGGCCTCATCGCGAGCGGGCACGACGACGGCAACGTCGGGGCGGGACAGCGGCACGCGCGGGGACAGCACCGGCCCAGCCTGCCAGAAACGGCCGTGGAACAGCAGCAGATAGACCCAGATCGCGGTGGAAAGAACGGTCAGGGACAGCATCTCAGGCTTTCAGCATCCCGTGGGCTTTGAACCAGGCGACCGCGTCTTCCACCGCCAGGCGGACCGGGCGGGGTTGGTAGCCGAGTTCCGCCATGGCCTTGGCAGACGAGTAGAACATCTTCTTGCGGGCCATTTTCAGGTGGTCGCGGGTCATCATCGGGGGGATGCCGGTCAGCTTGGCGAACCACTCCATCACCGCGGCGGCGGGCCAGACCACGGCCTCCGGCAGGCAGATCGACGGCGGCCGGCGGCCGGCGACGTTGGCCACCAAGGCAAGGACGTCCCTCAGCAGCATGTTCTCCCCGCCAAGGATGTAGCGCTCCCCGATGCGGCCGCGTTCCAGGGCCAGCGCATGACCCTCCGCCACGTCGTCGACGTGCACGATGTTCAGGCCGGTATCGATGTAGGCGGGGACTTTGCCGGCGGCGGCGTCGCGGATCATTTTGCCGGTGGGGGTGGGCTTGATGTCCCTCGGCCCGACCGGGGCGGCGGGGTTGACGATCACCACCGGCAGGTTTTCGCGAACCATCGCGTCGCGCAGAGCCCGTTCGGCGAGGTATTTGGATCGTTTGTAGATACCGACGAAGTCTTCTTCCTTCGCCGGGGTGTTTTCGTCGGACAGCGAGCCATCGCCGACCAGGCCCAACGCGGCGACGGAGCTGCAATGCACGATGCGTTCGGCCCCGGCCTCGGCGGCGGCGCGCACCATGGCGAGCGCGCCTTCGACATTGGCGCGCAGCATTTCGTTTGGGTCGGGGACCCAGATGCGATAGTCGGCCGCGACGTGAACAACATAGCGGCATCCGGAAGCCGCCCGTTTCAGAGAGGCGGGATCCGTGAGATCGCCAACAACGACTTCAGCCTTCAGACCATCAAGGTTGCTGCGATCGCTGCTTGCTCGGGTCAGCAGCCGCAGGTCGTGGCCGCGCGCCAGCAGCGTGCGCGCCACGGCGGAGCCAACGAAGCCCGTCGCGCCGGTGACCAGCGTTGTCATGGAAGGATGCCGAGGATCATGGCACCTCCATAGACGAAGCTTCGTGCAGTTGGAATGCGGGGTGGGCCTGTGGCTTGCCCCATGGCTTGCGAGTGCGTGGATGTTCCCGGTACACTCGGCACCTGACCTGCTCACTGGCCCCACCTTACAAAATGGAACGTCCGCTATGTCCGATATTGTGAAATCCCAGCTCGCGCCGCATGGCGTGCTGCGCGCCGCCATCAACATGGGCAATTTTTTGCTGGTGACCGGCAAGACCGAGTCCGGCGACCCGGACGGCGTGTCCCCCGACATGGCGCGCGCTATCGCCGCACGCCTGGGTGTGCCGGTGAAGTTCGTGCCCTATGCCAAGCCGGCCGATCTGGCGGACGCGGCGGGGACGGATACCTGGGACATCGGCAACATCGGCGCCGAACCGCAGCGGGCGCAGAAGATCGCCTTCACCGCTGCCTATGCGGAAATCGAGGCGACCTATCTGGTGCCGGCCGGTTCGGCCATCCAGTCCATCGCGGACGTGGACAAGAAGGGCAACCGCATTTCCGTGTCCAAGGGCAGCGCCTACGAGCTGTGGCTGGAGCGGAACATCCATAACGCCGAACTGGTGCGCGCGCCGAGAGGCCCCGCGGCGTTCGAGCAGTTCGTGAACGAGAAGATGGACGCCCTGGCGAGCCTGCGCCCGGCGCTGCTGAACGATGTGCAGAAGCTGCCGGGATCGCGCATTCTGGACGGGCAGTTCGCGTCCGTGCAGCAGGCGGTCGGCTGCAACAAGCCCAACGTGGAAGCGGCAGCGTTCCTGTCGGCGTTCGTGGAGGAAGCCAAGGCATCCGGCCTGGTCGCGAGCTTCATCAAGAAGCACGGGGTCGAGGGCCGGTTGACCGTCGCCCCTCCGGGCTGAGGGCGAACCACTCCTTAAGCCAAAGCCAGTTCCCGATATTCGTGCGCCGCGACCTCATCGCAGCGTGCGCGATAGGCGGGTGCGCTGCCGCTGTAGCGGTTGACGATGCGGACCTGTTTGCCCTCGACATTGGTGTTAACGCCGGTCATCCAGGAGTTGACCTCGAACAGCAGATTGCCCTGGCCAAGCTCCTTGACGTGATCGGTCCAGGTCTTCACCTCGTCGGGCGTGGCCTCGATCCGCGTGACGCGGTGGTCGCGGGCGTAACGCATCAGGTCGGTGACCCAGTCGACGTTGTGCTCGATGCTGCGCGGGATATTGCCCAGCGCCATGTGCGGCCCGATCAGCATCAGCATGTTTGGGAATCCGTCGACCATCGTGCCGAGGTAGGTCTCGGGGCCATGCGACCAGCGCTCTTTCAGACGCTGCCCGTCCACCCCCCTGATGTCGATGCGGTCGAAACTGCCGGTGATCGCATCGAAGCCGGTCGCGTAGATGATCATGTCGAATTCGAACTCGGCATCGCTGGTCTTGAGACCCGTCGGCGTGATCCGCTCGATCGGCGTTTCCGAGATGTCGATCAGTTGCACGTTGTCCTGATTGTAGACCTCGTAATACTTCGTCTCCATCGGCACGCGGCGGGTGCCGAAGCCGTGGTTTTTGGGGATCAGCTTTTCGGCGACCGCCTGGTTCTTCACGCGCTGGCGGATTTTGCTGGCAATGAAGGCGCTGATCGCCGCGTTGGCTTTGCGGTCGGTCAGCATGTCGGAGAAATTGCCGAGCCAGATGCCGAAACCGGGTTCGGCGTAGAGTTTTTCCCAGAAGGCCTGACGTTCTTCCTCCGTCACGTCGAAGGTTTTGCGCGGGTCGGGTGTGTGCAAGAAGCAGGAGAAGGTTTCCATGCAGCGTTGGAACATGGCGGGGTAGTTGGCCCTGATCTTCGCCATTTCCTCCTTCCCGATCTTGCTGTTGTGCAAGGGGGCGCACCAGTTCGGGGTGCGCTGGAACACGGTCAGGGATTTGGCGGTTTTGGCCACTTCCTGGATGGTTTGTACCCCGGTGGCGCCGGTGCCGATAACGGCGACTCGCTTGCCCTCGAAACTGACGGGCTCGTGCGGCCATTGCGCGGTGTGGCAGCACTCGCCTTTGAACGAATCGACGCCAGGGATGTTCGGCATGGTCGGGGCCGAGAGCGGGCCGACGGCGGTGATCAGGAACCGGCTGGTGAAGCGGCGGCCGTCCTCCAGCGTGACGTCCCAGCTTCGGGTCGCTTCCTGGTAGTTCGCCGCCTTCACGCGGCTGCGGAACTGGATGTCCTTGCGCAGGTCGTATTTGTCGGCGACGTGGTTGAGGTAGCGAAGCGTTTCCGGCTGGCTGGCGAAATGTTCCGACCAGTCCCACTCGTTCAGCAGGTCTTTTGAGAATGAGAACTGGTAGGAATAGCTTTCAGAGTCGAAGCGCGCGCCCGGATAGCGGTTCCAGTACCAGGTGCCACCGACGCCCGTGCCGGCCTCCAGGACGCGCACGCTTAGCCCAAGTTCGCGCAGCCTGTGCAACTGATACAGCCCCGACATCCCGGCACCGATGACGATGGCGTCGAAGTTGGGGGCGTTGGGGGCTGGCTCCATGGTCGTTTGCTCCTACTGGTAAGCAGCTCCACAACAGCAGGACGGCCCTGGCGGCGGCTTTGATCTAGATCAACGACGACCAACCTGGATCATACACTGAGCGTGCTTCTCACGCGTATTATTTGCTCAGTCCGCTGCTCTTCGTGGCGGTGGATGGGGCGGGCGGCGGTGGTTTAGCCCCGGCAGGCATCGGGATGTGCAGGGTGCTGCGAGGGAGGCTCCCATCCTGCGCCAACGAACGTTGGTTGGCTACAGAGGGGCGCGACGGCGTAGACGGTTTTGCTCTGGCCATAATCTAAGATGCCTCATTGGGAAAGGTGCTACTAAAATAGGCTTCCGCGTCGGATTCCGCCAGCCTTAACAGTCGTTCCCGCCGGGGCAAGGCGTTTGGCAGATTTTTCTGATCGGCGTTCAAACGCAGAGTCATCAGTTTGTGGCGGCGGCGGGTAATTTCAACTTCGTCCAACCTTCCGGCGAAAATGTCTTCCCACTCCATTTGGCAGTCGATGAACAGGGCATCGAGCGCCGAGCAAAGCGCATTGGTGCCCCGAAAACGGGCGGCGAATGGAATCGCATGCTGCAAGGCGTCAGCTACCTGCGCAGCAGCGATGATGCCGCCCCATAGCATGGGATAGGATCGGACGGCGGCCCATGTTCCCAGTGCACCCACTGAAACGATGGCTCGAATCACCGCGAAACGGGTGATCCATGCCCCGAGACTGTCGCGGTACCGGCGGACGTATTCGCAATCAACCTTGAGCTGCACCAGCTCGGTCCAATAAAGAGCTTGCTGTCGGTTTTCCATGACCTCCAGTTTTATCTGAAATGGAGTGTTAAATCAATGATGCACTACTTAAGGTGGTATTTTCTCTGATCCTCCTCAAGCCTCGTGCTTCAACCGCAGCCCCGCCTCCGGCCAGTCCATCGCTACCAGCTTCCCAGTCCCCGACAGCGTCATATACGCCGTCTTCATATCCGGCCCGCCGAAGCAGATGTTGGTGCAGAACATGTCGGGCATTGGCACCTGCCGGACCAGGCCGCTGCCGGTGGGGGAGATCACGCTGACCGACCCGTTCACCAGGGTGGCGACGCAGATGTTGCCCTCGGCGTCGACTTTCAGGCTGTCGAAACGCTGGAACCCGCCAAGACCCGCCATGATCCGCCCGCCATGCGGGGAGGGGAAGGGCGCCTTGCCCAGCACGCCGGGTGCCAGCACCTCCCAGGCCCAAAGCCGAGCGGTTTCGGTCTCCGCGACGTACAGCGTCTTCCCATCCGGCGACAGCCCGATGCCGTTCGGGGTCAGAATAGGATGCGCGACCTCCACGATCTTCGACCCATCCGCCAATGCGTAATACACCCCGCCCCAGTCGCGATCCCGCGCCCGCGCCTTGCCGAGGTCGGTGAAGTAGAACCCGCCCAGCCCGTCGAACACGATGTCGTTGGGGCCCAGCAGCTTGTGCGGGCCGCAATGGTCGTAAAGCACGGTGACGGCGCCGGTTGCGGGGTCGACCCGTTGGATGCAGCCGCCGGTGTAGTCGGTGGACGGGCCGGCCGGGCGCATCAGGTTCATCTCCAGCCGCCAGGAGAAACCGCCGTTGTTGCAAACGTAGATCGCCCCGTCCGGCCCGATCCCCAGCCCGTTCGGGCCGCCGCCGGTGGTGGCGATGACCTCGGTGCTGCCGTCCATGCGCACGCGGGTGACGGTTTGCCGCTCGATCTCGCCCAGGATGATGGAGCCATCTTTCATGACGACGGGTCCCTCGGGGAAGCGCAGGCCGGTGGCGATGGTGCGGAGTTCGCTCATGGGTTCGGTTCCTCTGTCATTGATTGGAGGGCAGCGTAACCGATCCGCGAAAAGAGGAAAGCCGTTAACGGTTCGTTCATCTTTCCCTGCCATGCTGCGTCCATGCGCACGCTGCCACCTGCTGCCATCGGTTTGCTCCTTGCCTGGGCCGCGCCCGGCCTGTTCTGGCAGGCGCTGGCGGGGCTGGCTGCCGTCGGGGTGCTGTTCCTGGCGTTTCGGCACACCACCTTGTTCTGCCTGGCGTGGCTGCTGATCGCCGGCTGCTCGCTCGAGATGACGATGACCGATCTGGTTGGCCCCGAGGCGTTCCAGTCCACGATCGCGCTGATCAAAGCGGCCGAGATTGGCCTGGCCGCCCTATGCGCGCTGCGCTGGGGCGCTCGGGTGGATCCGTGGAATCCTGCCTGGGCCTTCGCGATCATGGCGGCGGCAGGTCTGTCGCACGGGCTTTACCCGGGCCTCACCCCGGCGGACAGCCTGCGATCGTTGATCGGGTCTGTCGCGCCCTTCGCCTTCTGCTTTGCCCGAACGCCTCGGTCATGGGCGGATTCCGTCGTCCGAGGTGTCCGGTGGTGCCCGGTCGCGGCCGTAGCCGGCGGGCTGGCACTGGCGGCCATGGGCCTGCGGCCGATGTTCATTGAAAGCGGCGGGCTGCGGCTGACCGGGCTGGGCCACCCGGCGTTCCTGGCCTCGGTCTGCCTGGCCGGGGTGTATGCCGGGTTGATCCAGCTTTACCGCACCGGGCGACCAGCCGAGCTTCCGCTGCTCGGCATCAATCTGGCGATCCTGGTGCTGACCGGGGCGCGCGCGCCGCTATTCTATGCGGCGATGGTCGGCGGGCTGACGCTGGTCTTCGTCGCTTCCCCCACGGTGCCGGTTCGGTGGCGCCTGTTGCTGCTGTTTTCGGCCGGCGTGGCGGCCACACTGCTGGTGGTGCTGATGTTGGCCGGGGATCTTGAGTCCGTCCGGCTGTTCAACGTGCTGGGCACCGACCTGGGCAACCTCAGTGGGCGCCAATACTTGTGGGAGGCGTTCGAGGCTGTGACGGGCGACTCCCCCTGGGTCGGCTGGGGCGTCGGCGCCGGCAACGTCATCATTCCCGCCGACAGCCCGGTCGCCAAACTGCTGCACACCTGGGCGGCGCACAACGAATACCTCCGCATTCAGGTTGAGGGCGGGCAACTCGGACGAGCACTGCTGATTGTCATGTTCGCGGTGTGGACATGGCGGAAAACCGGGGTTTTGCCGGTGGCGGAACGGCGTATCATGCGGCTGGTGTTCCTGGCTTTCGCCGGGCACGCGTTCACCGATAACGTGCTGATCTCCACCCCTGCCTGCGTGCTGTTCGCCTTTGCCGCCGCGGTGTTCGCCAGAGGGGAGTTGGGTGGGGAGTTGGGTGGGGAGTTGGGTGGGGAATCGTCCTTGCCCGACGCCGTTCGGCGGGCGTAGGAAGCCTCGGTTTCCGGAGATTCCGACGATGCGGTGGGCGCTTTTCGTGTTGCTGATTAGCTTGGCGCCTTCGGCCGCCAAGGCGTCGGGGGTGGCGTTCATTATCGACTCCGGCGCTGCCTCCATCAGTGTCGTAGATATGGCGACCTTGCAGGAGGTGCGGCGCATCCCGGTGCTGCGGGAGCCGCATCATCTGGTCCTGAGTCCCGATGGCAAGAGCCTGCTCGTGGGCGACACCGCGGGCAATGAGATGCTGTTTCTGGATCCGGCCTCGGGCGCGATCCAGAAGCGCATGCCGGTGGCAGACCCATACCAGTTGGGATTTAGCCCAGACGGCAAGTTCCTGACGGTCGCGGGGTTGGCCCGCAACCAGATCGACGTTTACGACGCTGCCTCGATGAAGCTGCTGAAGCGCTTCCCGGTGGTGTCCACCCCCAGCCACGTGGCCTATGCGCCGGACTCGGGCGTTGTGTTCGTGTCGCTGCAGGACAGCGACCGGCTGGTGGCGATCGACCTGCATGCGCTGTTCGTGAAATGGAACCAGCCGGTGGGCAAGACCCCGGCGGGGGTGCTTTGGCTAAACGGCAAGGTGCTGGTGGCGGATATGGGCACCGATTACGTGGCACAGGTGGATCCGGCGGACGGGCGCGTGCTGGCGAAGATCGTGACGGGGAAGGGGGCGCATAACCTGTTCCTGTCCCCCGACCGCAAGACCCTCTGGGTAAACAATCGAGCGGGGGGGACCACGGCTGCGCTGGACCCGACAACGCTTAAAGTGACCCGGACCTACGCCATCCCCGGTGGCCCCGACGACATCGATTTCGCCCCCGACGGCAAGCTGTGGATCACCCGCCGCTGGGCAGAGAAAGTGGCGGTGCTCGACCCCGCCACAGGAGATTACCAGACCGTGGCCGTTGGCCGCTCCCCGCACGGGCTGTGGTTGAACCCGCGGGCGCCGTCGCCGGTCCGGTGATGGGGGACCCCTTCGGCCTCGCTGCCGGCTGGGTGCAGGAGAACCTGCTGATTCCCCTGCTGTACCACCTTGGTCTGATGCGGTGGGAGGACATCGCCTTCGGCTGGGCGCTGTTCGCGGTCTATGGCGCCTGCCAGGTGGTGCTGACCTTCGCCGTCTGCCTGCCGCTGGAGCGCTGGCGCCCGGTGGAGCGCTGGCCGTCCAATCAGGCGGTCTGGGTGGACGCGCTGTACACGGTCATATCCCGCGTCGGGGTGCTGCCGCTGGTGACCTTCGTGCTGTTCTACCGCACCCAGGTGGCGGTGAACGGGTATCTGGCGGATCAAGGCTGGGTGCCCCCCACGCTGGAGCGGTTTTTCCCCCTGCTGCTCGGCCAACAGATAGTGACGTTCTTGCTGTACGCGGTGATTTTGGACTTTGCCGATTATTGGCGGCACCGGATTTCGCATAAATTCCGCTGGTGGTGGGCGCTGCACTCCCTGCACCACGCGCAACGCCAGATGACCTTCTGGTCGGACGACCGCAACCACATCCTGGACGATACGATCGCGTTCCTGTGGTTCGGTGCGATCGCCTTGTTGATCGGCGTGCCGCCGCTGCAATTCCCCCTGCTGGTGCTGGTGCTGCGGTTCCTGGAGAGCCTGTCGCACGCCAACGTCCGCCTGTCGTTCGGTTGGCTGGGGGAGCGGCTGTTGATCTCCCCCCGCTTCCACCGGGCGCATCACGGCATCAAAGCGGCGGGGGACCGCAGCTGCAACTACGGCGCGGTGCTGCCGTGGTGGGACATGGTGTTTCGGACAGCGGATTTCGCCAAGGATTATGCCCCGACCGGGGACCCGAGCGGGGAGGAGGCTCTGGCGACGGGGTCGTATTGGCAGCAGCAGTGGGCCGGGCTGCGGCGGTTGGGGCGGGCGGTTTGGCCGGTGGTGCATTCGTCGCGGTAATGCGGTCTATTTTGTTTCTCTGTGGTTCTGGGGTGGTGCTCTTCAGGAAGCTGTCGCTGCCTGCATGGACAGTAATAGGCCATGCGAGCTGGCCGACTAAACTCCGGCTTCCTATTTCCCCGGCCGGAACCCCGTCGCCACAACATAAAGCTCGCTCGACCCCTTCCGGCTTGCCGGCGGCTTGGCGTGCTTTACGCTGGCGAAGTGGCGCTTCAGCCGGATTAGCATCTCTCCCTCCGACCCGCCCTGGAACAACTTGGCGACGAAGCTCCCCCCATCGGCCAGCACGTCGAGCGCGAAATCCAGGGCCAGCTCGGCCAGGCCCATGATGCGCAGATGGTCGGTCGCGGTGTGGCCGGTGGTGTTGGGGGCCATGTCGGACATCACCAGATCGGCCTTGCCCCCAAGCAAAGCCGTCAATCGCTCCGGCATCTCCGGGTCGTTGAAGTCGCCTTGGACAATGACAGCCCCCCCAACAGGGTCGATCGGCAGCAAATCCAGCGCCAGCACCGAATGCGCGCCCCGCTGCACCGCCACCTGGGTCCAGCCGCCCGGTGCCGCGCCCAGGTCCAAAACCCGAGCGCCTTTTCGGATCAGTTTGTGCTTATCATCCAGCTCAATGAGCTTGAACGCCGCTCGCGATCGGTAGCCTTGCGCTTGCGCCGCCGCCACATAGGGGTCGTTCAACTGCCGCTCCAGCCACGCGCGGGAGGCTGGGGTGCGGTTCTTGGTCTTCTTCACGTGCACGGTCAGCGCACGCTTGGACGTCATGTTCGGGGATTTGCTCATGTGCGCGCCGTGTATGCCTTTTTCGGGCCGGCGCGATCGGCGCGGATCATGCGCAGCAGCATGCCCTCCCGCAGGCCGCGGTCGGCGACGACGATTTTGGAGGCCGGCCAGACACGGGTGATGGCGGCGAACACGGCGCAGCCCGGCAGCACGAAGTCGATGCGGTCCGGCCCGACGCAGGGGTGCTGCAACAGGCCATCGCGTCCCAGCGCGCGCAGGAAATCCAGCGCGTCGGAGGCATCCCGCGCCGACAACGCCAGCCCATCCACCGCCGGCCGCCGGTAGCGGTCCAGCTTCAGCACCACGCCGGCCAGGGTCGTGACCGTGCCGCTGGTACCCAGCAACCGCACGCCGCCGGAGCGGATTTCGCGCGCGATGCAGTGCACGTTCTCGAACTTCATCAGCATGGAGGCGACGTCGTCGACCATCGCCTCGAACCCGTCCTCGGTGAAGCCCGCGTTGCCCCAGCGTTCGGACAGGGTCACCACGCCAATGGGCAGGGATTCATAGCCAATCAGTTGCGGCTGACCCTGCGTCAGGCGCACCCAGGCCAGTTCCGTCGATCCGCCGCCGATGTCGAACAGCAAAGCGCGGCTACCCTCCCCGCACAGCAGGGTAGAACACGATTCAAGCGCTAGCTCGGCTTCCTCGCGGCTGGAGATTACCCCAACGTCCAGGCCGGTCTCGGCTTTGACCTTGGCCAGAAACTCCCCGCCATTGGTCGCGCGGCGGCAGGCTTCCGTGGCGATGGCGCGCAGCTTGCGCACCGGGCGGCGGGACAGCCGATCCGCGCACGCGTGCAGCGCCACCATCGCGCGATCCATTGCGTCGGGGGACAGGCGGCCGGTGTGGTGCAGCCCCTCGCCCAGCCGCACGATACGGGAGAAACTGTCGATGACCCGGAATCCGTCACCGGACGGCGACCCCACCAGCAGGCGGCAGTTGTTGGTGCCGAGGTCGAGCGCGGCGAAGGCGCTGCCGGAAAATCGGCGCACCTGATCGACCCGCGGGGTGGCGGAGTCGTTTTCCGAAAGGGCCAACTGCTCCAACATGCCGCGATTGTCGTCTGCCTGCCCCTCCCTGAGCAAGCACGGAATGCGCGGGCCTGCATTTCCCGGAGATTTCAACCGCGGAGGGTGGTATGGTCAGCGGAAGGAAACGGCCAGGGAGACGGCTCATGAGACACCCTGTGTCAACGCCCTCGGCCGTTAGAGCATGCCGCGCCGTCCCGTCCGGCCTCAAGGACGCTTCGCGCCGGCGCGCGCGCCGGTCACCTTTGGTGATCCTTGACCCCGG
>CAIYDT010000099.1 GCA_903924985.1 uncultured Acetobacteraceae bacterium | reverse complement strand
TGTTTTGACCAGCTGGGGTAGAGTCCATCTTCGCCGCTTCGGGCAAGCCCTCGATCAGCCGCAAACAATTCCAAATGCGATTCCCCTGGCCGTTGGGTGGTGCTTTATACCGGTCGCCATGGCGCCAACGGCTCGGCCGCAATCTTCCCCTTCCTTGACAGTCCGGTAACCCCCCGCTACGCCGCCGCGCCATATCCATACCTTTGCCGACGACCGTCGGGAGCTCCATTCATGCCGGTTCACGCCTTCATCTTCCCAGGCCAGGGCAGCCAGGCCGTTGGCATGGGCCGCGACCTCGCGGCCGCCTATGCCGCCGCGCGCGAGGTGTTCCAGGAGGTCGACGAAACCCTGAAGCAAAAGCTATCCAAGCTGATGTTCGAAGGCCCGGGGGAGGAGCTGACCCTCACCGAGAACACCCAACCGGCCCTGATGGCGCATTCGATGGCCGTGCTGCGGGTGCTGGAATCCGAGGGCGGGTTTTCCCTCAGGCAAAAAGCCATTGTCGTGGCGGGGCACTCGCTGGGCGAATACACGGCGCTCGCCGCCGCCGGTGCTTTCCCCATCGCCACAACCGCCCGGCTGTTGAAGCTGCGCGGTCAGGCCATGCAGAAGGCGGTGCCGGCCGGGGAGGGCGCGATGGCCGCCCTGCTGGGCGCCGATATGGCGCAGGCCCAAGCCATCTGCGACGAAGCGTCCCCTGTCCCCGGTAGCCCCACCAACGAACGCCAGGTGGTGCAAGCCGCCAACGACAACGGCGGCGGTCAGGTGGTGATCTCCGGCCATCGCGCGGCAATCGAACGGGCGATCGAAATCGCCAAGGGCAAAGGTGTCCGGCGCGCCATGCTGCTACCGGTATCCGCGCCGTTCCATTGCGCGCTCATGAGCCCCGCGGCCGATGCCATGGCGGAAGCGCTGGAGGCCAACCCGCCGTTGCCACCTATCGTGCCCTTGGTCGCCAACGTATCGGCCGCCAAGGAAACCAGCCCGGATCGCATCCGCGAGCTTCTGGTGAAGCAGGTCACCGCGACCGTGCGCTGGCAGGAATGCGTGCAGGCCATGGTCGGTCTGGGCGTCACCAACTTCGTCGAGCTCGGCGCTGGCAAGGTGCTGTCGGGCCTGATCAAGCGCATCGCCCCGGATGCGACCAGTGTGTCCGCCTCGACTCCGGCGGAAATCGAAGCCGTGCTGAAAACCCTCTAGATAAGGAGGCCGCGATGTTCCGGCTGGACGGCAAGACGGCGCTGGTCACCGGCGCTTCGGGCGGCATCGGCGCCGCCATCGCGCGAGCGCTGCATGCGCAAGGGGCGAGCGTGACGCTGTCCGGCACCCGACTCGACGCGTTGCAAGCCTTGGCGACCGAGCTGGGTGAGCGCGCGCATATCTGCCCCGCCGATCTGCGCGATGCCGCCGAACCGGACGCGCTGATCGAGGCGGCGGAGAAAGCCGCCGGGCCGCTGCATATCCTGGTCAACAACGCCGGCATGACCCGCGACATGTTGGCCATTCGCATGCGCGACGCCGACTGGCAGTCGGTGCTGGACGTCGACCTCAGCGCACCGTTCCGACTGAGCCGAGCGGCGCTGCGAGGCATGCTGCGGCGGCGGGCTGGGCGGATTATCAATATATCGTCCATTGTCGGCGCCACGGGGAATGCCGGCCAGGCCAACTACGCCGCCGCCAAGGCCGGGCTGGTCGGCATGAGCAAGGCGCTGGCGCAGGAAGTCGCGTCCCGCGGTATCACAGTGAACGTGGTGGCACCCGGCTTCGTCGTCACCGCCATGACGGATGCCCTGACCGACGCGCAAAAGACGAAGATGGCGGAATCCATTCCGCTCGGACGTCTGGGGCAGCCGGACGACATCGCGGCTTCGGTCGTGTACCTGGCTTCCGATGAGGCGGCCTGGGTGACCGGTGCCACGCTGCACGTCAATGGCGGGATGGCGATGTTGTAGCCGGCGGGGCTTCCCCGGCAAAGCTTTCCAGGGTAACGGGACCATGCTAAGCGCCCGCAACTGCCTCGGACGGAATCGCGTGCGACCGGGCTGAACATATCGAACGGGTCGGGACTGTCCCCGCCCATAATCAGGTCCGGACGCACATTAAGACGTTGGACCATAGTGTAGGAGTTGCGAAGCCGATGAGCGAGATCGCCGACAAGATCAAGAAGATCGTCGTGGAGCACCTGGGTGTCGAAGAAGATAAGGTGACCGAACTCGCCTCTTTCATTGACGATCTGGGCGCCGACAGCCTCGATACGGTCGAACTGGTGATGGCGTTCGAGGAAGAATTCGGCGTCGAAATCCCGGAAGACGCGGCGGAGAAGATCGCCACCGTCAAGGACGCGATCGACTATATCGAGAAGCAGAAAGCCTGATCCGGTAACGGCGGAAGGATCGCGGCACATGCGGCGCGTGGTAGTGACCGGTATGGGCATTGCTTGCCCCCTCGGGCTCGGGGTCGAGCATGTCTGGAAGCGGCTGATCAACGGCGAGTCCGGCATCGGCACGATCGTGTCTTTCGATACGAAGGATGTGCCCTGCAAGATCGCCGGCCAGGTGCCCCCCGGGCCGGTGGCCGAAGGGAAACTGGATGTCTCCGACTGGGTCCCCGTCAAGGACCAGAAGAAGATGGACCGGTTCATCCATCTGGCGATGGCCGCGGGTTCCATGGCGATCGAAGACGCCGGCTGGTTGCCCGAAACCGAGGAAGAAAAGTGCGTGTCCGGCGTGATGGTTGGGTCCGGCATTGGCGGGCTTGAAACCATCTTCGAAGCCGCGTTGCTGGTGCATCAGGGCAAGATCCGGCGCCTGTCGCCGTTCTTTATCCCGTCCGCGCTGGCGAACCTCGCGTCCGGGCACCTGTCGATCAAGTACGGCCTGAAAGGCCCGAACCACGCGGTGGTCACCGCCTGCGCCACCGGTGTGCATGCGATCGGAGACGCGGCGCGGCTGATCATGTGGGGCGACGCCGATGTGATGCTGGCCGGCGGCACCGAAGCCACGGTCTGCGAGCTGGGAATCGCCGGCTTCGCCGCCGCACGGGCGCTATCGACTGCGTTCAACGACAACCCGACCGCCGGGTCCCGCCCCTGGGACAAGGATCGCGACGGGTTCGTGATGGGCGAAGGCGCCGGCGTGGTTGTGCTGGAAGAATACGAGCACGCGAAAAGGCGCGGCGCGAAGATTTACGCCGAGGTCGCCGGCTACGGCATGTCCGGCGACGCCTACCACATCACGGCTCCGGCCGAGGGCCACGACGGCGCCTTCCGCTCCATGAAGGCGGCGATGCGCAACGGCGGGCTGACCCCGGCCGACATCCAGTATGTCAATGCGCACGGCACGTCCACGCCGATGGGCGACGATCTGGAGCTGGAAGCGGTAGAACGGCTGTTCGGCGACCATGCCAAGGGCCTGGCCATGTCGTCGACCAAATCTGCTACCGGCCATCTCCTGGGCGCGGCGGGCGCGGTGGAGGCGATCTTCTCCATCCTCGCCATCCGCGACGGGGTGGCACCGCCGACGCTGAACCTTGACGAGCCCAGCCGGGAAAGCGTGATCGACCGGGTGGCGAAGACGGCGCAGCGACGCAACATCAAGGTTGCGTTGTCCAACAGCTTCGGCTTTGGCGGCACCAACGCCTCCATCATTTTCCGTGGCGCGCCCTGAGACGGGTCTGCCTGATTGGTGGGCTGGCAGTCTTGCTGCTGGCCTGCGGTGCCTGGGGCGGATGGGCCTGGTTCGGTGCGGTGCGCAACCGGCCCGGCCCATTGACGAAGGCGACCAATATCGTGGTCCCGCGCGGCGGACTGGAGCGGCTTGGCGCCGGTCTGGCTGCCGCGGGGGCAATCGATAGCCCCCTGCGGTTTCGTGTCGCAGTCTGGCTGAGCCGCCACGATGGCGCGCTGCATGCCGCCGAATTCAGCTTTCCCGAGCACGCGTCGCTGAACCAGGTTCTGGCGATCCTGCGCACCGCGCCTCCGGTCGAGCACCACATCACCATCCCCGAGGGCCTGACCGCCCACCAGATCGCAGCGCTGCTGGCGAAGGCCGAGACCGCGTCCGGCGATGTGGGGCGGTTCGAGGAAGGCAGCGTTCTGCCTCAGACCTACGCCTATGAATACGGCGCCGCGCGGGACGGCATCCTGACGCGGGCGCGCGCCGCCATGGCAAAGGCGCTGGCGACCGCCTGGGCGGGCAGAGCATCCGATTTGCCGCTGATGACGCCCCGCGATGCGGTGATCATGGCCAGCATCGTGGAACGGGAAACCGCCAAACCGGACGAACGGGCGCATGTTGCGGCGGTCTATGAGAACCGGCTGCGGCAGGGGATGAAGCTGCAAGCCGATCCAACCGTGGTCTACGCGGCCAGTGCGGGAGCGGGGGTGCTGGACCACCCGCTGACCCGAGCGGAGTTGGACCGGGACGGCCCGTTCAATACGTATCGCAATGTGGGGCTGCCGCCGGGTCCGATTTGCGCGCCCTCGGTCGCCAGCCTTCAGGCCGTGCTGCACCCGGCGCAGAGCGACGATCTGTATTTCGTGGCGGATGGGTCGGGCGGGCACCTGTTCGCGCCGACGCGGGAGGCGCATGAGCGGAACGTCGCGCGTTATCGGACGCTGTTATCGGGTAAGCTGCCGCACGGAAGTCCGGATTAGGACGGTCCGGGATCGGTCAGACGCCGCGTTCTCTGTCAGTCATGGCTTCAACCTCTCGTATCCGTTCGTCCCGATGTTGGTCTGCTCGCCTGGCCGGAGGACGCTTGCCTCGCTGTCGTCCTCCCGCTTGGCGTTTTTTGTTCAGCTGTTCGGCCCGCGTTCCATCGACACAGGCTGCCAGCGGCGCAGTTTCGTCTGTTGCAGCACGGCGGGATTGACGCAGCTCATGGGCCATTTGCCTTCCAGCAGCAGCGCCAACTCGCGCCCCACGTGCCGGCGGCGGGCCGGATCGAAGCGGGCGGAGGCGGAGGCCGTGTGGGCGCTGAGGATGACGTTGTTCATCGACAGCAGCGGGTTGTTATTGCCGGGCGGCTCCTGCTCCAGCACGTCCAGGCCGGCGTAGGCGATCCATTTCTCGTCCAGCGCCTTGATCAGCGCGGTTTCCTGCACCGTCGGGCCGCGGCCGGTGTTGATGAAGACGGCTGTGGGCTTCATCAGGCGGAAATGCTCCTCACCGAGCATGCCCTCGACTTCCGGACGGGCGGGGGCATGCATCGACACGAAGTCGGATTGCGACAGCACTTCCTTCAGGGTGCTGGGCAGCACGCCGTGCTCGACCATCACCAGTTCTTCGATGAACGGATCGTAGGCCATGATGCGCAGGCCGAACGCCTTGGCGCGCCTGGCGACGGCGCGGGCGACGTGGCCGAACGAGATCAGGCCGAGGGTCAGGCCCATCAAGCGGGGCATTTGCAGCAGCGGCGTGCGGCCTTCGCGCCAGCGGCCCTCGCGCACCAGGCGGTCCTGTTCGACGGTGCGGCGGTGCGTCGACAGCAGCATCATCATGGCGTGGTCTGCCACTTCCTCGATGAACGTATCGGGGCAGTTGGTGACCGGCATGCCGCGCGCGGTGGCGGCCTTCACGTCGACGCTATCGACGCCGACGCTGCCGAGCACGATGCCGCGGCAGCGTTCCGGAAGTGCGTCGACCACTTTCTTTGAGAAGCGCATGCCCTTGGCATAGATCGCGTCGGCGTCCTGGGCGAAGGCGATGAAACCGTCCTCGTCGGTCGGGCCTTCGACGATTTCGGCGTCGAGATAGGCGAGGTCTTCCATTTCGTATCCGTAGTCGCCGGCGCCGGCGGTTGTGAAGCTCAACCCCGCGGGGGTGGCGATTTTGAATTTTGCCAAGTTCGTTCTCCTGTTGATCAGTTCTTCGGCGGACGGGCACGCACCGCTTTTTCGTTAACGTCGATTCCCCAGCCTGGGCCGGATGGAAGAATGAATTCGCCGTTCTCGATGGTGGGGACGACGGTGTAGAACTCGTCGCGCCACGGGGCGCTGTCTACATCCAGTTCCATCACCCGGAAATTCGGCACCACGGCGCTGAAGGTGGCGCTGATGGCGCTGCACAAATGGCCGTAGAAATTGTGCGGCGCCACGTTGATCTCGTACACGTCCGCCATCGAGGCGATTTTCAGCGACTCATTCAGCCCGTTCCAGATGACGTCGACGATGGCGACGTCGGTGGCGTAATTGTCGAAGAACGGTTTGAACTCCCGCCGCCCGTGCAGGGTTTCGCAGGATGCGATGGGGCAGGGGGCGCCGCGCTTGATTTCCGCCAATGCGGGGGCATCGTGGGTATCGATTTCCAGCCAGGTCAGGTTGGCGTCCGCGACGGCGTCCGCGATGCGCTTGAAGCCCTCGGTCTTGAAATTGAAGTTGATGTCGAGGTGGATACCCATATCCGGCCCGATGGCTTCCCGAATGCGCCCGAGTTGTTCGGTGACGCCGCGGGTGAGTTTGTTGTTCCAGTTCAGCTCCGGCCAGCCGGCGGTGCGGCCGAAACCCGGCACGTAGGACGAGATAGCGCCGTCGTTAATGGGTAAAATATTGGTCTTCAGCGCGCGAAACCCGCGCTTTTGGACCTCCTGCGCATGGCGGGCGAGGTCGTCGTAGTTGGCGATCGGGGGTACCCCCATCAGGGCGGCGCTCCGCACCCGGTAGGTGCCGAAATGCGACCAATAAACCGGGATGCGTTCACGGATCGGCCCGCCGAACAGAGCCGCGACCGAAATGCCATAGGCCTTGCCGGCGACATCCAGCATGGCGTTCTCGATCGCCGCGATGGCCTGCTGGTTCAGTCCGCCGCGCGATTGCCGCGTCAGCACGTGCAGATGCTGGGTGATCTGCTCGAATTGCCGAGGATCGCGGCCGATCAGGACGGGCGACAGGCCTCGGATGACGTCGGACAGGCCGACGCTGCCGAAACTCTCGTTGAACTCCGACCAGCCGACGATCCCCTGGTCGGTGACGACCTTGAGAAAGGAGAACATGCGCCAGCCGGCATCGGCCTGGAGCGTCTCGATTTGGACGATCTTCATGTTTCCTCCGCGAGGGATGGTGGCGTTACCACGCGGGGGAGATTCCAAGCACGGGCAGGGGCTGGGGGCAAGGTGCGCCCCCAGCCGAGGGCCGTTCAGCCCGGCCCCATGCGCGCCGAAGCGGGGTGGCCCGGCACCTTGAAGCGCTTGCCCGTATCCACGACGTCGTTGCCGTTCACCTTCAAAATCGAGAAATCCTTATCGATGAAGTTCCCGACATAGATGTAGCGCCCATCCGGGGAGAACACCGCGGCTTCCGGCAGCGCGCCCACCTGGATGGTCTTCGCCGCTGTCACTTTCTTACCGTCGATCCGCAACACCGTGACGCTGCCGGTCTTATGGTAGAACCACGAGCCCGGGAAATTCGAACCATTCACGTTGACCGCGACCGCGATGTTGCCTTTCGGCGACATGGCCAGGCCTTCCGGTGCATCCTCGACATTCACCCGGTAAAGGACGTGCGGGTGCGCATCCTCCAGGTCGATCACGCTAACCATGTCCATGCTGCCGTCCGAGGATCCGCCACCGCCGTTATCGGCCGTCAAAGCCAGCTTGCCGTTCGACGTCACGACGACGTTGTAGGGAAACAGGAAGGTGGGGACATCGACCTTGTTGTAGGTGACCTTGTCGCCGTCCACGTCCAGCACCGCGATCTTATTGTCAGGCGAGCGGGTCGCCAGCGCGTGTTTGCCGTCCGGCGTAAACTCCACATGCGACACGCCCGCGCTGATCGGGATCGTGCCGGTCACCGTTACCTTCGTCCCCTCGATCTTCAGCACACTGATCGACCCGTCCGCTCGGTTGGCCACCAGCGCGAGGTCGCCCTTGGGACTGAACGACAGGCCCGAGGGTTGCTTGCCCAGATGCAGCGTATCGACCAGCTTCGGTGGATTCGCTTTCATGTCGATGACAAACAGCTTGTCGGTCGGCCCGGCTTTGTTGACGCTGTTGTCCTGGGTCACCGTGATGGAGTCCGCGACCAGCGCGATCGACCCGTTCGGCGAGATGGCGAGGTTGGTCGGCGGCCCGACGATGGAATTCTCGAGCGGCAAGGAGGCCACGATTTTCGGGTCCTCGGGCTTCGCCAGATCGACGATCAGGACCGCGTCGTTACCGGTCGGGTTGGTGACGGGCTTGCCCGCGGCGTCGAAGCCGGCTTTCTCATCGTCGCCGACAATCATGAACGGCGCCGCCTGCGCGGTGGCGACCGAGGCCAGCAGCGCCAACGCGCCGAGCACCGCTTTCGGTGAACGCATGATTTCTCTCCCTGGTTATTGTTTGTCCGGGGAGTATGAACAGGGCGGCCCTGCATTCGCAAGCAAGATGGTGTCAGGCAGCGTGCAAGAAGACCGCCTCCACGTCCTTGCCGGTGTCGCGCGAACTGGCGGAGCGATTGCCCGGATTGAAGCCCGCGTACCAACCGGACAGCGTCCGCCACTCGATCCCGTTGCCCGGCCAGGGATCGTAGACCTTCACCTCATAGCCCTTGGCGTCGTCGCCACGGAGACCCGCGATCACCACGATATGGTTTTTGCCGTTCGTCCAAAGCGGACCGTAATGTTGCAGCCAGCCCGTTAAACCCGGGATGCTCGGCGATTGCGGCGGCACCGCGACGAGCCCGAGGCGCCTTGCCAGCGGGATGATCTGAAAATTCTGTAGGCCATTATTAGCCTTGTAGATTTTCATGGTTTCGTCGTCGGGGCCCACCGACTGATTGGCATTCGGGTTCGGCCGAAACCGCTCGGCCCAATTCAGGACCATCATGGCGGAGGCAAACCAGCAGGCCATCTTCTGGTCCTGCACGATCAGTTGGACACCCGGAACCTCGTATTGCATCGGTGTGTTCTCCCTGGCGCTATCGACCGGTCGTATAAACCCTGACGGCCTCGATTATTTCATAACGTTGCCGTGAATGCACGGGTTTTGGTGGCGATCAGGTCGCGGCCTTCTTCCCGGTGGTAGACCCCGGCGAGGGTGAAGCAGGCGTGCTGCGCGAGGGCCTTCTGACCGCCGCCCGTTTGGGGCGGATTCCTTCGGTCCCGACTTCCATCGGGACATGGACCATGAAGCCCTTGGTGGTCTCGCCACGGGCATACGAGAGCGCCTGGAGGGCGCCGCGAAGAATCCGGATGCCGGCTTTCGACATACGGTTATGTTAGCCCCCCACCAACCCCATCAGCCCACGCACATCCGCCAACGCCTCAAACCGCCCGATATCCGAAATCAACGCCGAGGACCGGTTCGACCCGAGCACCGGCTCCACCAGCGCATTGAACTTCTCCTCCAGCCGCTTCCCCTGATCCACGACATCGGCCGATGGAATCCCGGAGTCATGCCGGGCGGTGACAGTCTTCCCATCCGTCAGCAGGAGTTCGATTTCGGCGAAGGTGTTGGGAATGCCGGTGCGGAAATCCAGCTCCACCTTGTCGCGCAGTGCCACCAGGCCGGGGTTGGTCGCGACTTCCCCGGAGTATGTCGACAGGCGCCCGGTGTCGATGCCCGACAGGCCCATCGCGGTCGCCAGTTTCAACGAGAATTTCGCTTCCAACCCCGTCACCGGCGCTGGGATATTGCAGATACGGTCGCAGGATTCCTCAAGCTGGACGCGAATGCGCTCCACCCGGTCGGGCGTCACGCCATGCAGATCGCGCAGCTTGCGGGCGGATTCGATGCTGGAGTGCACCATGTAGCAGGCGGCGTGGTATTTGAACAAATTGCTCTGGATGTACCAGCCGCCGACCGGGGTCTCCATGGCTCGTTCCGGATTGAAATCGGGGCTGTGGGTCTTGGCGAAACCCTGCGCGCATTCCAGCACGTCGGTGCGGCTGGTGAAGCCGCGCGCCGCCAATTTGGCGCCCATCACCCCGTTGTATGCCGCCTTGCCCGCGTGCAGCGGTTTGCACATCGTCCCGAACATGGATTTCAGTCCGGCCGCCTGGGTGCCGGCGATGCCGAGCGCGGTGGCGAACTTGTCTGCGTCCAACCCCATGAGGTGGGCGCAGGCGGCGGCGGCACCAAAGCTGCCGACGGTCGCGGTGGAGTGGAAGCCCAGCACGTCGTAGTGCCCGGGGGAGATCACCCGCCCGACCCGGCATTGCAGCTCATACCCCGCCACGAAGGCCGTCAGCACGTCGGCACCCGAGGAGCCGCGTTCCTCGGCCAGAGCCAGCAGCGCCGGCAGAATGGCGACCGAGGGATGCCCCGGCATCGCCAAATTCACATCGTCGAAATCCAGCGCATGCGCGGCGGCGCCGTTCACGATCGCGGCCGAGGCCGCGGGCAGTTTGCCGGCATGGCCCATCACCGACGCGGCTTCCTTGCCGCCCTGCTCCTGCATTTCGGCGAGCAGAATATGCACCAGCTCGTCGCTGGCCCCGGCGATGCCGCACGCCGTGTAATCCAGGATGCACTGGCGGGCCCAGGCTCGGGTAACCTCGGGGATTTCGGCCAGGGTCAGGGCGCGGGCCTGATTGGCCAGAGCGCGGGTCAGACCGTGGGTGCGGAGGTCGGTCATGGCGTTCATGTTTTCGTTCCCTTCCTGAATTTAACGACCTTTGTAGACCGGCTTGCGCTTCTCGTTGAAGGCCTTGATGCCCTCCCGCCGGTCATCGGTCGGGACCATGCGGTTATAGGCCTCGATCTCGAACATCATCGCGCTTTGCAGGTCCATGTTGGCGCCCATGTTGACCGACTGCTTGATCTGCCGGGTCGAGATCGGGGCGTTGCCGGCGATGACGGCGGCGGTTTCCAGCGCATCGGGCAGCAGCGTCTCGGCTGAGCATAGCCGGTTGATCATTCCCCACTCGAACCCTTGCTGGGCGGTGAAAGGTTTCCCGGTGAGCAGGATTTCCTTGGCCCGCCGAGCCCCCACCGCGCGCGGCAGGTTCTGGGTGCCGCCGGCACCGGGCATGATGCCGAGCGTGACCTCGGTCAGGGCGAAACGGGCGGTTTCAACGGCGTAGATGAAGTCGGCACACAGCGCCATTTCCATCCCGCCCGCATATGCCGCGCCGTTTACCGCCGCGATGATGGGCACCGGGCAGGCGATTATCAGGCGGATGGCGCGCTCGAAGATCAGATGCTGGTCCTGCCATTGCTCATCGGTCATGCCGTTGCGCTGCTTCAAATCGCCGCCGCCGCAGAACACCCGGCCTGCGCCGGTCACCACGATGCAGCGTTGCGCGTTGGGGGCGGCGCAGAAGCCGTCGAACGCGTCCAGCAAATCAAGGCCCATCTGGGTGTTCATGGCGTTCACCACCTCGGGACGGTTCAGCGTCAGCAGAACCGTATGCTCCTGGGGACGCTCGATCTTGATGGTTTCATAGGTTTTCATGCGAGTGCCTGCATTATCAAACGGGTAAAGGTATCCACGGCGGTGGGGTCCAGCCAGCGCATCACCGCCACGAGGTCGTATTCCGGCAGCACCCAGGTCAGGTTACCGCCGGCGCCGGAGGCGAAGAAGCTGCCCTCGGGGGCGCTTTTATACCGGCGATGCCCGGTGTTCAGCCACCACAGCAGCCCGTAGCTGGGGTTCAGGGCACAGGGGACCAGCGATTCCGCGATCCAGCTTTCCGGCAGGATGCGCTTGCCGTTCCATTCGCCCCGCCGCAGCATCAGCAGCCCGATGCGGGCCTGATCCTCGGCATGGATCAGCATGCCGCCGCCCCAATGGGTGCCGCCGGCGACGCTCTCGATCGCGCGCCCGTCCACATCCACGGTCGAAGTGCGATACCCATGCCACGACCAGTCGTAGGATGCCCCAATCGGGCGCATGATTCGTTCGGCGAAAACCTCGGGCAGCGGGCGCTTGAACCGGTGCAGCAGCGCCAGCGACAGGCGGTTCACGCGCACATCGTTGTATTCCCAATGGGTGCCCGGCGGCTGCAACGGGCGGGGATCGCCTTTGCGGCCTTTGCCCTCCACCGCCAGATTGCGATTGCGGTCGATCATGTCGGATTTGCCGAACAGCGTGCCTTCCCACTCCGACGTGTTCTGCAGCAGATGCCGCCAGGTGATGCCGCGGTTCTGCGCGCTGTCGAACCCGCCGTCGTGCACGGTCGCGCCGACGCGTTCATCCAAATCCGCGATCAGCCCGTCCATCGTGGCGATGCCCGCCAGCAGGGACAAATAACTCTTCGCCGCGGAGAACGTGAAATCCACCTGATCGGTATCGCCCCACGACACGATCTTGTGCCCGGCGCGCGTCACCATCCCGTTGGGCTCCCCGCGCGGGCGGACGGGTCCCAGGATCTCGTTGTGCGGCGGCGGCTCGAAGAACCCGCTTTCCAAATGCAGGCGCAAATCGCGCGGCCAGGGTGTCTCATTCTCCGTGGCGAAGCGGGCCGCTTCTTCCAGCCACATCCAGTTCATCCCGGCCACGTCCGCCGGGGCCTCGGGCCAGAATGTCCCGTGCGGCGGCGGGCAGATGGAGGGCAGTTTCATAAGGCGCTTCCCGATCGGACGTTCGCCGGACTATGGCGCGGGCCGAGTTGGGCGCATAGTGCGGGGGTGGGGAATTACAGACGGGGAAGGGGCACAAGGTGGCCGAGGATAACCGCGACAAGGGGCGGAACGCGCTGCTGTCCAGCACCTTGTTTCAGGCCATGAAGCCGGAGGAGCTGGACGATATCCTGCGGCTCGCCACGGAGCGGCGGTTTCGCAAGGGACAGGTCATTTTCCAGAAAGACGACCCAGGCTCGTCGATGATGGCGGTGCTCAGCGGGCGGGTGCGGATTGGCGCGATCTCGCTCGATGGGAAGGAAATCACGCTGAATATGATCGACGCCGGGGAGGTGTTCGGCGAAATCGCGTTGCTCGATGGCAAAGTTCGCAGCGCCGATGCCACCGCGATCGAGGACACGCATCTGCTGGTGATCGAACGGCGTAATTTCGTGCCCTACCTGGAAGGGGATAAGGGCCTGGCACTGCGGCTTCTGTCCGTTCTGTGCGAGCGCCTGCGGCAAACCAGCGAGACCCTGGGCGATTTCGTCATGTTCGATCTGCCGGCCCGCCTCGGCCGCACGTTGATAAAACTCGCCGGCGATTATGGACGCCCCATCGGATCGGGGATTCGTATCGGAATCAAGCTGTCGCAGAACGATCTCAGCCGGCTGGTCGCATCCTCCCGCGAAAGCGTCAACAAACAGATGCGGGCATGGGAAGATGAGGGCCTGGTGATCAAGGAAGGCGGACTACTGGTTCTTCGCCGGCCGGAGGAACTGAAGCGCCGCGTCGGTTTGGCGTGAAGATAAATATTGATCGGAAGAACTCTAAAATAGAGTGTTGACCTCACGGCGAGGTGATGTGCAGTGCCAAATTACCGCCACATCTCCCGCCGATGAACTGCATCGGCGATTCGATCTATTAGCATCGGATTCGAAACACATACATCGGAGAAAATCATGACTGGATACCGTACAGCGAACTGGATTGTCGTGGCTGGTTTCACGCTGGCGTTGGCCGGTTGCGGCTACAGCCAGGGCGATCGTGCCGCATCGGGCGCGTTGATCGGCGCGGCTGGCGGTGCGGGAATCGCCGCACTCACGGGCGGCGCCCCCCTTGTGGGGGCGGCGATCGGTGGTGCGGCCGGCGCGATCGGCGGTGCGGTGACCAGCGGGCACGACCTGAACCTGGGCCGCCCCATCTGGCGGTGATGCCGGGGTAAGGTAAGTCATGTAACTGACACGCCTTACCCTCGTGACTCCACGGGCACACCGGGCTAACACCCCGCCACCGCAACCCGCGCCCGGTTTTGCCCAATCGCATGTCCGTCACGCTCCCCGCCGCACTGGCCTCCGGCCGGCGATTGCCCAACCTATGGGATATCGTCGCGATGCTCTGCGTCTTCGGGGCGCTGATCGCGGTGGCGCATGTGGCGAGGGGCACCATGATCCCGATCGACGTCCCCGGCGCGACCGAGGTCAGCCTGGACCCGTGGCGCCTGCCCGAATACGCCGTACGCACCACCTTACGCATGTTCGCCGCGTTGCTGGCCTCCCTGCTGTTCACCTTCACATACGGCACCGCCGCGGCGAAAAGCCGGCGCGCCGGGCTGGTGCTGGTGCCCATCCTGGACATCCTGCAATCGGTGCCCATCCTGGGGTTCCTGACCTTTACCGTCGTGTTCTTCATGAATCTGTTCCCCGGCCAGGTATTGGGGCTGGAGCTGGCGTCGATCTTCGCCATCTTCACCAGCCAGGCCTGGAACATGGCGTTCAGCCTCTACCAGTCACTGAAGACCGTCCCCGCCGACCTGCATGAGGCTACCGTCGCCTTCCATTTGACCGGCTGGCAGCGCTTCTGGCGGTTGGAGGTGCCCTTTGCCGTGCCGGGTCTGGTGTGGAACACCATGATGTCGATGTCTGGCGGATGGTTCTTTGTTGTTGCCTCCGAAGCGGTGTCGGTTGGCGACAACACCTGGAAACTGCCCGGCATTGGCTCCTACGTGGCCTTGGCGTTGGAGCAGCGGAACCTTGCCGCCGTGATTTGGGCCATCGGGGCGATGCTCGCGGTGATCCTGGCATACGACCAACTCCTGTTCCGCCCCCTTGTCGCCTGGTCTGCCCGCTTTAAGTTCGAGACGACGGCCGGCGCTACCGCCAGCGATCCCTGGATGCTGCGAGTGCTGCGGCGCACCCGCATGCTGCAACTGGCCGGCGATACCATCAGCAATATGGCCGGCGCGCTGGGTGGTATGCGGCTGTCATTCTCTCGCAAGCCGCGCCAGATGGTCGAGGCTCAACCATCCCGGGTCGTCGACGGCATCTGCGCCGCGGTGCTGGCTGTTGCGCTGATTTGGATCGCCTATCTGGTGGTCAACTTCGCCTCCGACCAGCTCACCTGGAGCGACTTGCTGGAAGCGCTCGGGCTCGGTTTGATCACCCTGCTGCGTGTGGCGGTGCTGATGGTGCTGGCAAGTCTGGTCTGGGTCCCGATCGGTGTCTGGCTGGGACTGCGCCCCGTCTGGGCGCGGCGGGCGCAGCCGGTGGCACAGTTCCTGGCCGCCTTCCCGGCCAACTTGCTGTTCCCGCCGGTGGTGCTGTTCATCGTGCACTTCCACCTCAGCGCCGACATCTGGCTCACGCCGCTCATGGTGCTCGGCACACAATGGTACATTCTGTTCAACGTGATCGCCGGCGCCGCCGCTTTCCCGGGCGACCTACGGGAAGCCGCGGCCAATTTTCGCGTGGGCGGCTGGCTGTGGTGGCGCAAGGTCATACTGCCGGGCATCCTGACATACTACGTGACGGGAGCGATCACGGCCTCCGGCGGCTCCTGGAACGCCGCGATCGTGGCTGAGGTCGCGTCATGGGGCGACACCAAGCTGGTGGCCCACGGCCTCGGTGCCTACATCGCCGCCGCGACCGACAAGGGCGACATGGCGCGCGTGGTGCTGGGGGTCGTCGTGATGTCCGCCTTCGTCGTGCTGTTCAACCGGCTGCTGTGGCGTCCGCTGTACGCGTTCGCGCAGCGCCGCCTGACATTAGGGTGATGCCCATGGATATCGATCCCTGCCTGCTGGAAGTGCGCGGTTGCCGTCAGGCCTACCATAAGGAGGCCAGCGCCGACCTCGTGGTGCTGGAAGACGTCGAACTCAAACTCCGCGAAGGCGAGATCGTCGCGCTGCTCGGCCGTTCGGGCTCCGGAAAATCCACCCTGTTGCGCATCGTCTCCGGCCTGCTCAAGCCCACCGCCGGAGAGGTCCTGTGGCGCGGCACTGCCCTGACCGGACCGGCGGACGGCGTCGCGATGGTCTTCCAAAGCTTCGCGCTGTTCCCCTGGCTGACGGTGCAGGAAAACGTGGAACTCGGCCTGGAAGCGCGCGGCGTGTCGCGGGTGGAGCGGGAAAAGCGGGCGGAACAGGCGATCGACCTGATCGGCCTCGGCGGCTTCGAAAGCGCCTATCCCAAGGAACTATCCGGCGGCATGCGACAGCGCGTCGGCCTGGCCCGAGCGCTGGTCGTCTACCCCGATCTGCTGCTGATGGATGAGCCGTTCTCGGCGCTGGACGTGCTGACGGCGGAAACCCTGCGCACCGACCTCATCGACCTCTGGTCCGACGGCAAGCTGCCGGTGAAATCCGTGCTGATGGTCACGCACAACATCGAGGAAGCGGTGCTGATGTGCGACCGTATCCTGGTGTTCTCCTCCAACCCCGGCCGGGTGGCGAACGAGCTAACCGTGCCGTTCCCGCATCCGCGTAACCGCCTGGATCCGGCGTTCCGCCAGATGGTGGACGACATCTACGCGCTAATGACGCGACGGCCGGCGGCGGTGCCGAAAGCGGCGGCGGAAGCCCCGGTGTCCCCGCTGGCCATGCCCTTGCAACGGGTCGGCACCAACCTGATGTCAGGCTTGCTGGAGACCCTGGCCGCCCAACCCTATAATGGGCGGGCGGACCTGCCGGCATTGGCTGGATCTCTGCAATACGAGGTCGACGACCTGCTGCCGCTGGGCGAGACGCTGCAACTGTTGCGCTTCGCGCTGGTGGAGGAAGGCGACATCATGCTGACCGACGGCGGCCGCCTGTTCGTCAACGCCGACACCGATGAGCGCAAACGCCTGTTCGCCGAGGCATTGCGCGCCCACGTGCCACTGGTCGCCATGATCCGGCAGGTGCTGGATGAAAGGTGGAACCATCGCGCCTCCGCCGTGCGGTTCCGCGATGAGTTGGAGGACCACATGTCCCCCGAATATGCCGACGACACACTGCGAACCGTGATCGGATGGGGCCGCTACGCCGAGATTTTCAGCTACGACGAAGAGGCGGAACAATTCAGCCTGGAAGACATCGAGTAGCGGATTTGGTTTGGTAGATCGGATTCACGCGTCCGGGCATGCGCGCTCCCGCGATCCGATCTACGCGGCGGCCACGGACACCGTCAGCCGCACCCCGGTTTCCCGTTGCAGATGTTCCAGCACAGAGCAGAGGTTTCGTGCCTGCGGATTGCCCCCGGGGGCCAGCATGCGCATCAGGCTTTTCGCGGGCGTCGAGGTCAGTTCCGACAAACGCGGAAAGCCGATCGTCGCGTTGATGTAGTCGCGCAGCACGGATTTGCCGACATCGGGTTCGCCGGCGATCAGCGCCTGCACGGCTTCGGTGAGAAGGGCTTCGCGGAATGCCGGGTCGCGCTTGACGCGGGTGGCGACGGTGTCGCGGAAGCTGCGGGTCAGTGCCATGTCTTTGTATCCTGTCCTTGTTTGCGCCGCTGGTAATCGTCCCAGCGCCGCTTTGCTGTTTCAATGTCGCGGTCCTGCCGCTGCTTGGTGCCGCCGCCGAGCAGGATGACCAAAGTCGCCCCGTCCCGGCCGAAATAGACCCGGTAGCCGGGGCCGAAGGTAATCCGCCGTTCCACCACCCCGTCTCCGACCGATTTGGCGTCGCCGAAGTTGCCCTGTTCCAATCGGACCAGGGCTATGGTGACCCGAGCAGCGGCGGCAGGGTGCAGTTCGTCGAACCAGTCGGAGAAGGGGCTTTCGCCGTCCTCATCTTCGTACTCCAGCATCGTGATTTCGATAGAAGGTAACATTTGTGGAACCCTTCGTCAACTGCATTCAGGGATCATCCACGAAAAAGGTTAACGAACCGTTTGCGCCTGGGGAGAAAAATGCGGCCCGTAGCCCCGGCCGGCACGCCCCGGTAAACTGTCTGCATGCTCCCATATGAATCATGCGAACTCACCATCCTCATGCCCTGCCTGAATGAGGCCGAGACGCTCGGACTCTGCATCGAAAAGGCCCAGTCCTTCCTGGAGCGGGCCGGCATCGAGGGGGAGGTCGTGATCGCCGACAACGGCAGCACCGATGGATCGCAGGCCATCGCCGAGGGCTTGGGCGCCCGCATCGTCCCCATCCCCACAAGAGGCTACGGCAGCGCGCTGCTCGGTGGGATCGAGGCCGCGCGGGGGCGTTACGTGATCATGGGCGACTCCGACGACAGCTACGATTTCAGCCGGCTGGAGCTGTTCGTTGAGAAACTGCGTGCCGGCTATGCGCTGGTGATGGGCAACCGCTTCAAGGGCGGCATCATGCCGGGCGCCATGCCACCGCTGCACCGGTACTTAGGCAACCCCGTGCTGACCACAATCGGCCGCTTATTTTTCCATAGCCCTTGCGGCGACTTCCATTGCGGGCTGCGCGGCTTCGACCGGGAGGCGATCCTCGGGCTGGACCTGCAAGCGCCAGGCATGGAGTTCGCCAGCGAGATGGTGGTGAAGGCGACCATCAACCACCTGCGCATTACCGAGGTCCCCACGATCCTGTCCCCCGACGGCCGCTCCCGCCCGCCGCATCTGCGCAGTTGGCGCGACGGCTGGCGCCATTTGCGGTTTCTGCTGTTGTTCAGCCCTCGGTGGTTGTTTCTGTACCCGGGGACCGCGCTGTTCCTGGTGGGTGCGCTGGGCATGGCGTGGCTGCTGCCCGGACCTCGCCGCATCGCGGGTGTCACATTCGACATCAACACGCTGTTTTATGCGTCGGTGGCGGTGGTGGTGGGGTTCCACTCCATCCTGTTCTGGGTGTTCGCGAAATTGTACGGCGTGCGGGAGGGGCTGGTGCCCCCCGACCCTGGGTTCATGACGATGGTCCGGAGGCTTACGCTGGAGCGTGGATTGATCCTGGGGGCGCTGCTGCTGCTGTTCGGGCTGGGGCTGGGGGCTGGGGCGGTGTCATCCTGGGGTAGCGCTGCGTTCGGTAATCTGTCCCCCGAGCGGGCAATGCGGTTGGTGATACCGTCCGGCACGGCGGTGCTGCTGGCGTTCCAGATCGGGTATGGGGCGTTCTTTCTCAGCGTGCTGGAGATCAGGGCCGGGCGGCGGGGTTAGCACTTCACAACCCATCATTGACTCCGGCCTGTCACATCCCCCATAAGCCGCCGCATCCGGATCAGCCCCGCTGTCCCGGTCCCCGCCAGAAGCGGGGGCTCCGCCGCTCCGCGAGTGTTCGCGCAGCGGCGCAATTGTCGTTGTTCAAGGGATCGCACCAGTGTTTGAGGCTCTATCAGACAAGCTTTCGGGGGTGTTCGACAAGCTGCGCCGCCGTGGCGCGCTGAGCGAAGCCGATGTGGGCGAAGCGCTACGAGAAGTGCGCCTCGCGCTGCTGGACGCCGACGTCGCCTTGCCTGTCGTGCGCGACTTCATCCTGAAGGTGCGGGAACGCGCGGTGGGCGCGGAAGTGCTGTCCTCCGTCACCCCCGGTCAGCAGGTCGTCAAGATCGTCAACGACGTCCTGATCGAGGCTTTGGGCGGTGAGGGTGCCGTCCCCATCAACCTGAACGCCGCCGCGCCCGTCCCCATCCTGATGGTGGGTTTGCAGGGCTCGGGCAAAACCACGACCTCCGGCAAGCTGGCGCTGCGCTTCCGCGACCGGCTGAAGAAGAAAGTGCTGCTGGCCAGTCTGGATACCCAGCGCCCGGCCGCGCAGTTGCAGTTGCAGCAGCTCGCCGAGCAGGCGCAGGTGCCGAGCCTGCCGATCATTCCTGGCCAGACACCGGTGCAAATCGCCCATCGCGCGATGGATACGGCCCGTCGGGAAGGCTTCGATATCGTCATTCTCGACACCGCCGGGCGGTTGTCGATCGACGAAGCCTTGATGGATGAAGTGAAGCAGGTCCGGGCGGCCACGCACCCGGCGGAGACGCTGCTGGTGGTGGATGCGATGACCGGCCAGGACGCCGTGGTCACCGCCAAGGCCTTTAACGAAGCGCTGGGCATCACCGGCATCGTCATGACCCGGATGGACGGCGACGCCCGTGGCGGCGCCGCGCTGTCGATGCGCTTCGTTACCGGCGCCCCGATCAAGCTGATCGGCGTCGGCGAAAAGCAGGACGCGCTGGAGGATTTCCATCCAGAACGCGTCGCCGGCCGCATCCTCGGCATGGGCGACATCGTCGGGCTGGTGGAGCGGGTTACCGAAACGATCGATCAGGCGGAGGCGGAGAAGCTCGCCAAACGCATGACCTCCGGCAAGTTCGACCTGGAGGATTTCGCCAGCCAGCTCAATCAGATCAGCAAGATGGGCAGCCTGTCGGGCATCCTTGGGATGCTGCCGGGCGTGGGCAAAATCAAGGAACAGCTGGCCAACGCGAATATCGACAATAAAATCCTGAAACGTCAGGCGGCGATCATTTCGTCCATGACGAAAAAGGAACGGAAGGCTCCCGATATCATCAAGGCCAGCCGCAAGAAGCGGATCGCCGCCGGTTCGGGGGTTACGGTGCAGGATGTCAACAAGCTGCTGAAGCAGTTCGACGACATGACCACGATGATGAAACGCATGAACAAGCTCGGCCAGAAAGGCCTGATGCGGCAGGGCATGGGCGCCCTGATGCCTCAGCGCATGATGCCGGGCAATCGCCGTCCATTCTGAAGTCAAACCAAGGAGTATCGTTTATGGGTCTCAAGATCCGGTTGGCACGTGCCGGCGCCAAGAAGCGCCCCTACTACCACATCGTCGTGGCCGACAGCCGCAGCCCGCGCGACGGCCGCTTCATTGAGCGTGTCGGCAGCTACAACCCCATGCTGCCGGCCGAACACGCCGACCGCGTGCGGCTGGTGCCGGAACGCATCACGCATTGGATCGGCACCGGCGCGGTGGCAACCGATCGCGTGGCGCGTTTCCTTGGCAAGGCGGGGCTGATCCCGATGCCGGTGTGGAATGAGCAGCCGACCCAGTCGGCCCCGAAGAAGAAGGCGCAGGAACGCGCCAAGGAAGCCGCGGCGGCGGCGGGCGCCTGAGCATCTAAGTGCCCGACACCCGCATCCTGATGGCCACGATCGGCCGGCCGCATGGCGTCAGCGGCCGGGTACACGTGACCAGCCACACGGCGGATCCCGCCGGTGTGACCGCGTATGGACCTTTGTCCGACGCGAACGGCCGGCAGTATCTGTTGCGCTGGTGCCATGAGGGTGTGGCGGAGATTTCCGAAGTCGTTGACGGCGTGCCGGAGAGAATCCGCAATCGCACCGCGGTCGAGAAATTGACGAACGTGGACCTCTTCATCGACCGGTCGCGCCTGCCGCCGCCGGACGAGGAAGAATTCTACCTCGCCGACCTCGTCGGTCTAACCGCCGTCGATGCGGATGGAAAACTGTTGGGCATCGTCACCATGGTGCACGACTACGGTGCGGGAACCAGCCTGGAAATCGTGGGTGAAACCTCGCTCATCGTTCCGTTCACCCAGGCCTGCGTGCCGGAGGTCGACGTGGCCGCCGGCCGGCTGGTCGTGGTGCCCCCCATCGAAGTAGCGGTCATCGCGGAGCACGCGGTATGACCTGGCGCGCCTCCGTCCTGACCCTGTTTCCGGACATGTTCCCCGGGCCCCTCGGCCAATCGCTGGCCGGACGGGCATTGGAGGAAAGCATTTGGTCGCTGGATGTCACCGATATCCGCGATTTCGGGACGGGCAAGCACCGCAAGGTGGATGACACCCCGTTCGGGGGCGGCGCCGGTATGGTGCTGCGGCCGGATGTGGTGGATGCCGCCATCGGCTCCGTCGCGGATGGGCGGGCGGTGATTTGCCTGACGCCGCGCGGGCGCCGCTTTGTCCAGGCGGACGCGGCTGCATTTGCCGCGATGGATGGAATCATTCTGCTGTGCGGCCGTTACGAAGGCATCGACCAACGGGTCATCGAGGCCCGTTCGATGGAAGAACTCAGCATTGGCGACTACGTGCTCTCCGGTGGGGAACTCGCGGCACTGGTACTGTTGGACTCGGTCGTGCGCCTGTTGCCGGGCGTTATGGGCGCCGCCGAAAGCGCCGAGGAAGAAAGCTTCTCCGCGGGATTGCTCGAATACCCGCACTACACGCGGCCGGCCGAATGGTCCGGCAGAACCGTGCCGGACGTGCTGCTGTCCGGCAACCACGCCGCCGTCGCCGCCTGGCGGCAGGCGGAATCCGAACGAATCACCATGCGGCGCCGCCCCGATCTGTGGGCGGCGCGCCCTAGCCACTCGTAAAGGACACCCTATCCATGAACATCATCCAGCAGTTCGAAGCCGAACAGATGGCGAAGCTGACGGCGACCCGCCCGGTGCCGGAATTCGGTGCCGGCGACACCGTCCGCGTGTCGGTGAAGGTGGTCGAGGGCGAACGCTCCCGCATTCAGGCCTTCGAGGGCGTGTGCATCGCGCGTTCGAACAAAGGCCTGAACAGCAACTTCACCATCCGCAAGATCAGCTACGGCGAAGGCGTGGAGCGCGTGTTCCCGCTGTATGCCCCGACCATCGCGGAAATCCACGTGGTGCGCCGCGGCGATGTGCGCCGCGCGAAGCTGTATTACCTGCGCGGCCGTAGCGGTAAGTCCGCCCGCATCGCCGAGAAGGCGCGTGTGATCGGTGTCGACGCTGCCGTGGCGGCGCCGGCGGTTACGGCCGAACCGGCGGCGTAATCCCCGGTTCGACACCAGGGCCCCGGCTGACCGCTCGCCGATTGGCGAAGGGTGCCGGGGCTATGGTCGTTACCCCGCGAACGGCGCCAGCAGCACGCGAACATCCGCCAGCGTCTCCAGCCGGCCGATCGCCGCCAGAGTGGCTTCGACATCGGCCGCCGCAAGCGGCCGCACGGCATTGCCCGCGCAATCGTGGAACTTCGCTGCGAATTGCTCCGCACTGAGCGGCTTACTCGGGGACCCGATCGGGTCGGAAGACTCGATGCTCACCGAACGCCCGTCGGTCCGCCGCACGGTGATATTGACCGAATCCCGGCCACGCGCCGCATTCCTGACCCCGGCGATCCGATCCGCCAGCGCCAGGACCTCGGGCGTGCCCAAGCTGTCGACCTCGGCGATCCCGACCTTGCCGTGCACCAGAGCCGTTGCGACCAGGAAAGGGCGGGCGAACTGCGCCTCCACCACCTGGGTGGGGCGGCGCGTGGCGGGGGACTCGTCCGCTGCGTCGGCCTCGATCGCCACTGACGCGATGTCCCCCGCCCGTTCGATCCCCAGTTCGGCCCGAGCCGCCAGGGCCGCGTCGATGGCTGCGTGCAGGGGGCGGCCGCAGGGGTAGGGTTTGTAGCTCAATGCTTCCCCGCAATAGACGGATCCAAGGTCGCGTAGAAGAAACGCCGCATCGTGGCCGTTCGGCTGGTACAGCTCCAGAAATCCGTATTTGCCATTGAAGATATTATGCGCCCCGGTGAAGCCGGTCTTGGCCAGCACCGCCGAGAAGACGCCCGCGCTCGCCGCCTGACCCGCCTGCATGCGCTTGGTCAGGGAGCCGTCCAGGATGCACTGCCGGTTTCCCGCCGCATGGCTGTAGGCGATGCCGAAGGCGTGCTGCAACTGCTCCGCGCTGAGCCGCATCAGCTTGCCCACCGCCGCCGTGGCGCCGAACACCCCGATCATCGCGGTGCGGTGCCAGCCTCGGTCCACCGTGGAGGCAAACGCGATACGGCACGAAATATCCAACCCGAGCGCGGTTGCCAGCAACATGTCGCGGCCGGATACGCCGCCCAGCATGTCGGCGGCGGCCAGCACCGATCCCAGCACCGACACGCCGGGATGGATGGACCCACCGGTGTCCAGCGTATCGTCGAAATCCAGCGCGTGGCCCATGCTGGCGTTCAGCAGCGCGGCTTGCGGCGCCGGCAACGACAGGCCCCGCAGCAGCACGCGGCTTTCCGCCCGCCCGCCCCAATGGCCGATCACCGAACACAGTTCATCGATCCCCGGCGATCCGCTGCCGCCCAGCATGCAGCCGAACGTGTCCAGGATGTCGCGGCGAGCGGACTCGACGGTGCTGGCCGGCAGGTCGGCGAAGGACGTGCGGTTGACATGTTGGGCCAATGGCCAGGCTGGGTCGTCTGTCATGAGTGGGTCTCCCCCCGATGGTGCGGGAACGGTTTTCTTGGGTAAGAAGGCAGCCGATAAGGCCTGCCTAAGGAAATACCATGAAACCGATCCTGCTGCTGCTCGCCGCGTTCATGATCGCAGGGACCGCCAACGCACGTGTTACCAGCGTGCGCATCGATACCGTGGAGCCCTTTGCCGGCGGGCAGTCCTTCGGCGCGACGGGTGCTTACGAGCGGGTGATCGGCGTCGCCAAAGGGGAGCTCGATCCCGCCGACCCCCGCAACGCCGGCATCGTCGGCTTGGCGCAGGCCAGGCGCAACGCGGCCGGGAAGGTGGAATACGAGACCGACATCTTTCTGCTGCGCCCCACCGATCCGACCAAGGGCAACCACCTTCTGCTGTTCGACATCCTCAACCGCGGCAACAAGGTGGTCACCAACCGCCTGAACACGACTACGCCGAAGGACGACTCGAACGATCCCTCGACCGTTGCGAATGCCGGTGACGGGTTCCTGTATCGCCGGGGCTACACCATCGCCTGGGCGGGATGGGACCCGGATGCGCCGAAGACCAACCATGGCATGACGCTGCGCATTCCGGCCCTGCCGGATGTGGAGCAGGACATTCGCGACGAGTTCGTCTCCGGCACGCGCGGTGCGCCAATGACTCGATTCAAACTCAGCTACGCCGCCGCGTCCCTCGACCAAACCCGAACCACTTTGACCCGTCGCGCCAGGCAGGCGGACACGCCGGAGCCGGTACCCTCGGCGCAATGGATGTTCGAGGACGACCGCACGGTGGTGCTCCGGCCGGAGGGCACCGTGCCCGCGTTCGGTGCGATCTACGAACTCACCTACCGGGCAAAAAGCCCTTGGGTCAGCGGCATGGGCCTCGCGGCACAGCGCGATGTGGCGGCGTTTCTGCGGTCGGGGGGCAAGGACTCGCCCGCTCGGCAGATCAAGGCCGCCATCGTGTTCGGGGTGTCGCAGAGCGGCCGTTTCGTGCGGGATTTCGTCAAGTTCGGGTTCAACCAGGACGAGTCCGGCCACAAGGTGTTCGATGGCGCGCTGTCGCACATCGCCGGCATCGGCGGGGTTTTTCTCAATGCCCCCTTCGCCCAACCTTTCCGCACCCGCACCCAGCACGAGGACCACCAGATGCCGGAGAATGCCTTCCCGTTCTCCGCCGCGTCGTCGCGCGATCCCGTCACCGGCAAGCCGGGGGCGCTGCTGCGCGCCGATCGGTTCGATCCACTGCTGATCGAGACCAATACGGATGCGGAATACTGGCAGAAGGGCGCTTCGCTGTCAGGGACCGACCCGGAGGGACGGTGGGATCTGCCGCTGCCAGCGAACACGCGGCTGTTTTTGATCTCCGGCAGCCAGCACACCGGGCGTTACGGCGCGACCGACGCGGCGGGGCCTTGCGTCAATCTGCGCAACCCGCACGATCCCTATCCCGCATTGCGGGCGCTGCTGGTCGCGTTGGACGATTGGATCGCAACCGGCCGCCCCGCGCCCGCCAGCCGGATCCCCCGCATCGCGGACGGCACGTTGGTGCCGGCGTCACGCTTGGGGTTTCCCGCGTTGCCCGGCTTCGCAACGGCGGCGGCGCCCAATCGGGTCGATCCGGTGGGGGATTGGGTGCACCCGGGAGTAGGTCCCTCACCATACGTTGCGCTGGTGCCGGCGGTGGGTGCCGACGGCAACGACCGCGCCGGTTTGAAATTGCCCGATGTGGCCGCGCCGATGGGCACCCATACCGGGTTCAATCTCTATAAGGCGCCGGCCGTCTCCGGCGAGATGTGCGATCGCGATGGGAGCTTCCTGCCCTTCGCACAGACGGCCGGGGACAAGGTGCCGGGCGATCCGCGTAAGTCGCTGGCGGAACGGTACGGCTCCCCGCCACGCCGCGCCGTTTTGGTGGAAGCCGCCGCGCGGGCGTTGGTCGCGGACCGGTTGCTGCTGAAGGAAGATGCCGACCGTTACGTGGCGGAGGCCAAGGCGGTTCGGTTCTGAGGCGGGAGGGTCGTATGATGCGACCGCAACGGGGAAGGACAGGCAGCGATGAAATACGGCATCCATTTGCCTCACGCCGGGGACCAGGCGACACCGGGGTTGATCCGGCGCCACGCCGAGCGGGCGGAGGATCTCGGCATTGAAGACGTGTGGGTCAGCGAGCACATCATCGTGCCGCGCGATAAATTTCCCCGCTCGCCGTTGTTCTTCGATCCCGTGCTCTCGCTGACATGGGCCGCGGCGGTGACGAAACGCGTGAAGTTGGGAACCACGGTGCTGGTGCTGCCGATGCGCCATCCCCTGCCTTTGGCCAAGGAACTCGCCACGCTGCAGAATTTCTCCGAGGGGCGGTTGATCCTGGGCGCCGGCTCCGGCTGGTTGAAGGAGGAGTTCGCGGCGCTCGGCGTGCCGTTCGAGGAACGCGGGCGGCGGCTGGATGAGGGGATCGCGATGATGCGCGCGGTTTGGTCGCAGGACCCGGTGACGTTTGAGAGCCGGTATATTCCGGCGGTGATCGAGGGGATGACGATGACCCCGATGCCGGTGAG
>CAIYDT010000098.1 GCA_903924985.1 uncultured Acetobacteraceae bacterium | reverse complement strand
CCGGGGTCATTGTTAACATTGTGGGCTATAGCTTTATTCCGTCTGTGCTTGGGACCTATGTCTTCCTAGAAGAAGGCGGTGGGATCAGCGACTTCAAGGTAGTCGACAATCTGGGGCCGAATGGAACGGGTCGGATCACATTCGACTCCTCTGGCAACGCGCCGACCGGCCCCTATGTGGTGGTCGCAGACGAAGGAGCCGTGCCACCTGGAACGTATGCGATCGACATCGAGGATCTTCCATTGGCCAATGCTGGCGGCCTTGATCTCGGGGTCGAATTTGGCAGCATCGCTGGCGACATCCCGGGATCGTTTGACAGCGATTACTATAGCATCACCGTTCCGGAGCCGGCTTCGTTGGCGCTTCTGGGGCTGGGTCTGGTTGGGCTTGGCGCGGTGCGCCGCCGCCGCGGGGTTTAACCCTTCGAATTGTTCATGCAACGGCGCCCGGTTGGGCGCCGTTGTCGTTTCGGGACAAGTTTTCTTCAGTGTCCTTGATCAGGCCGGGTAGCCGGTTCAGCGCGTTGACCCTTCCTTGCCCGCGTCTCCCAGCGGATCGAGACCGATACCGACATCCGCATTGCCCGTGCGAGCGCAGGCGAAACAATCCATGCCAACAGCGCCCTGCATCAGCACCTAGGCCTTCGCTTATGCCCCCTTCGGAGAGTTTACAGGTACTCTGCAAAGAGTCCAAAAATCGGAGATAATATATAGCGCTTGCAATGTGATATGATGCATGTAACTATTTATTCCGTTAGTGATTAAAATTGTTGGATTAACTAAGATCCAGTTTAGTTCATTATTAGAGGCTCCCTATGTATCGTACGTGGTCAATTCGGCGCGCTCTCACCCGCGCAATTTTCATGACAACTGCAAGTCTCTTAACGAATTGCGCACCTCACACCTGGACACCTGGTCCAGGAGTTAACTTGGCAAATTTTGAGCGAACGAAAGCGCAATGCTCTCTAATGGCTCGGCACGGCGGTGGGAGTTTTGCAGCATTCGGAAGTCCCAGCTTTGTGGCTGGCGCAGCGCTTGGAAATGCCATTGGGGAATCGGTCCGAATGCAGCAAGACTTTAATGATTGCATGGTTATGAACGGTTGGCTCATTGCGGATCAGACCTCATCAACCGCTCAGGATAATGCGACCTCACAACGAACTACGATTGTAACTGCAGATGCGCATGAACGAGCATCGCTGGCCGCAATTTCGTCCTGTAAGGACGCCTTTTATGATTACCCAAGCCACTTTAAGATGAGTACGTTCGACAATGATTACGACAAATGCGTCGCCGAGACGACTAAGCAATTAGACTCTCGGATGTAAGCCATTACGAGATCAGACAAGTAAAGACCTTTGCCGCTGCAGGCGGACAGTAGTAACCGGTATCTGATGCTAAATGGGTCTTTGGAACGGCCTGGAGAAGGCAGGGGTTTCCCGGGCGAGAAATACGAACGATTTTTTGACCGCCAGGCGGCTGGCGGCGATGCGTCGCCATCGGCGGGTTTTGGATCAGCCAGATGTCAGGCCGGATCCGATGTGTTCGCCCATCAGGCGGAGCACAAGCACTGCGAGCAGGATCGCGATCACGGCAAGGCTCAGGCCCCAGCGCAGCCATAGATAGCCGCTCGGCAGCAGGTCGCGGCGCTGCAGCCTGGTTTCGGTCAGCAAGGTGGCGGCGAAGCCGCCGATCAGCACCGCCAGGGCCACTTCCGGGCCGATCGCCACGGTGGCGAAGGCGGCGGCCCAGCCGATCAGCGAGGGCAGCACGCCAAGGCCGAAGCGCAGCCGATTCTGGCCGGCGGGGTCGCTGTCCGCTGGGAGGTCGGTGCGGGCGTCCGACAAAGCGAGGCCCCAATGCACGCCGCCGAGGAAGGACAGGATCACCCCGCCGTAGAAGATCAGCGCCAGCAGCCAGGTAGTCGCGAAGGGGTCCACGGTGGCGACCGCGAGAAAGCCGCACACCGCGAAGGGAATCAGGCCGCCGACGCCAAGCAATATCGCCGCGGCCGGGAGCTTCATGGGGTTACCTGGTGCCCCGCACCAGTCGCCCGGGCAGCTCCCCGGTGGCCTCGCCCTTCAGGTAGACCGGCACGCCGGAAACGATCGTGGCGTCGTAGCCCTCGGTGGTCTGCACCAGCCGGCGCCCGCCGGTCGGCAGATCGTAGCGGACCTCCGGCGCGTGCACGCGAAGATTGGCGTGGTCGATGACATTGATGTCCGCCTTCAGGCCGGGGGCGAGCAGGCCGCGATCCGAAAGGCCGATGGCCATGGCGTTGTCGCGGGTGATGCGCTTGATCACCCACTCGATCGGCAGCTTCTCGCCGCGGGTGCGGTCCCGCGTCCAGTGGCTGACCATATAGGTGTGCGAACTGGCGTCGCAGATGATCGACACATGTGCGCCGCCGTCGCCCAGGCCCATGATGGTGTCGGGGTGCTGCATCATCGTCTGCACCGCATCCAGCGTGCCGTCGGCATAGTTGATCAGCGGGCGGTACAGCACGGCGTGGCCGTCCTTGGCCATCAGCCAGTCGTAGCAGAGCGCCTTCGGATCGACGCCGAGCCTGGCCGCCTGGGCCGCGCAGCTCAGCTCGGGGCCGGGTTCGTAGTTCACCGGGTCGTTCAGCTGGAAGATCTTCTCCCAGGTGCGGGTGCGGGCGCTGATGACGGGGTCGGGGAAGTCTTCCGCGATGATTCTTTCCCGTGTTTCCGGCTGGCGCAGGATCGCCATCTTTTCCTCGAACGGGAGATGCGCGATCGCCTTGTAGGTCGGGCAGAGCATGAAGGGATTTTGCGAAATTTCGAAGCCGAGCATGACGCCGATCGGGCGGGCCATGACCTGGCCGATCAGCTTGTTGCCGGCGGCGTTGGCCTCCTCGATGTTGTCGAGAATCTTGCGCCACAGCCACGGGCGGGATTCGCGCTGCAGCAGCGACACGGTCATCGGCCGGCCGGCCGCGGTGGCGATGCGGCGCAGGATGGCGAATTCGTCGTCCGGCTCGTCGAAGTCGGAGATCACTTGCATCCAGCCCTTGCCGACCTCGCCCAGCGCGCGGCCGATGGTGGCGAGTTCGGCCTCGGCGGCGTGCAGCGTGGGCGTGGGAATGCCGGCAAGGGTCTTGTGGGCGATGGTGCGGGAGGTGGAAAAGCCGAGCGCGCCGGCGCGGATGCCCTCGGCCGAAAGCCGGGCCATCTCGTTGCGGTCCGCCTCGGTGGCGGGTTCGCGGTCGGCGCCGCGCTGCCCCATCACATAGACGCGGATGGCGGCGTGCGGCACCTGGGTGGCGACGTCGAGATCGTACTGGCGGGCATCCAGCGCATCGAGGAATTGCGGGAACGTCTCCCAGTTCCAGGGCAGGCCGGCGGTGAGCACCACTTCGGGGATGTCCTCCACCCCTTCCATCAGGTCCACCAGGATGTTGCGCTGCTCGGGCCGGCAGGGGGCGAAGCCGACGCCGCAATTGCCGATCAGCGCGGTGGTGACGCCGTTCCACGAGGTGGGGGTGATATGGTTCCCCCAGGTGACCTGGGCATCGTAATGGGTGTGCACGTCGATAAAGCCGGGCGTGACGAGCTTGCCCGTGGCATCGATCTCCCGGTTGCCTTTGGGCAAATTCTGGCCGATCGCCATGATTTTGCCATCGGCGACGGCGATGTCGGCGGCGTAGGGTTTGCCGCCGGAACCGTCGACGATGGTGCCGCCGCGGATGACGAGCGTGGGGGTGCCATTGGGGGTTGCAGACATGTTCATGTCCTCCTGGGACGAATTGGTTACCCGATGGTAGGTCTAGCGCACTCGCAGGTAAAGTTTGCCGAAGCGGCGGGTGTCGCAATGGGTGTCCCAGTGGGTGTTCCGGTGGGCGTCCCGGTGCCGGCATGGCAGAAGCGCGATGACTTTCACCGGGCCAGGCACTATCTTCCTCCCATTATGATTTATGGACCCTCGCGCCTCATCCGTTTCGCGCGGAGCGGCAGGCCCCAGGCTGTGTCGGTGTTTCTGACCGTGCTGATCGCGTTAGCCGGGTGCGGGCCGAATTATTCGCCGGACACCTATTCGACCGCCGCCGTTCAGCAGGCCAACAAGGTCGAGCGCGGGGTGATCGTTGGCGTGCGCAAGGTGGACGTGAGTTCGCCGGGCACGGTGGGCGCGATCGCCGGCGGCGCGGCGGGCGGGGCGCTGGGCGCACAGGTGCCGGGCAGCACGCTGGGCGCCACCTTCGGAGCCATCGGCGGCACGGTGCTGGGCGGGCTGATCGGCACCACGGTGGAGCATACGACGGCGGACACCACGGCGTTCGAATACATCGTCCGCAAGCCCAGCGGGGACATGGTCTCCGTCACGCAGAAGGATAAGGATGCGCTGGCGATCGGGCAGACGGTGCTGGTGATCGCGGGCAGCCAGGCGCGGATCGTGCCGGACTACACCGCGCCCGAGCCGACCCCGGCGCCGGCCTTGGCACCCATCGTGGTGTCGCCGTTGCCGGCACTCACGCCCGGGCCGGCCCCGGGAGCCGCGTCGGCGGAGAAACCGCAGGAGTCCGCACCGGCTCCGTCGGCGGCGGCACCGGGTATGCCCTTACAGATACCGTCCGGCCCGGCGGCGGCGAAGGAGGTAACGCCGTCGTCGCTGCTCCCGTCGCTGGTTCCGGGGATCGTCACGGACGCGGCGAAGATCTAGACGCGGAACGCACCGTCCCGCACGATACCCGCAAGTCTTTGGGGGGATGTGGATGCAGACGGCCGAAACTGCCGTGTTCGGCAAATTATCGGCCCATACCGGTGTCGAGGTCAGCGGTATCGACGTGAACCAGCCGATAGATGCCGGGCTGCGGGCGGCGTTGAACCGGGCCTTTGT
>CAIYDT010000097.1 GCA_903924985.1 uncultured Acetobacteraceae bacterium | reverse complement strand
TGCACACGGTGCTGGAGGAGCGGATCTTCAAACCGGCCCGGGTGGAGGGGCAGCGGCTGCGGGCGGAGCGGGAGGCTCGGGAAGCCGCAGAGGCGGAATAACCGTTACGCCTGAGAGCTCCCGAACCACCATGCCTTCGCGCCTTCCAGCAGCGCCAGCACCAGAACCCCCGCGCCGAACGTCAGCGCGAGGTCATCGGCGTGCAACGGACCAAACCGAAACAAATCCCGAGCGAAGGGCCATAGCAGCGTCATACCCAGCATCGCCGTCACCGCCAGCAAAACTAAAATCAGAGCCGGATTGGGACGTCGCAGCGCTACAAGAGGCGACGCGCCGAATGACCGGTTAACGAAGATGAGGGCAACGATCGTTAGCACCAGGGAGAAGAATGTAAGTGCCCGCACCTCGTCCTCCGGCATGCCGCGCCGTAATGCCTCCACGAAAATCGCGCCGACCAGTGCGCATGCCACCGCGCCCTGCAGGACACCCCAAGCGATCAGCCGGCCGGAAATCAACGGAACGTTCTGGTTACGAGGCTGCCGGCGCATGACGTCGGCTTCTTCCGTTTCGGCCTCGAACACCAGGGAACACACGGGGTCGATCACCATCTCCAGGAACGCGATATGCATGGGACCCAACAGCACCGGCAAACCGAACACCAACGGCAACAGTGCCAGCCCGGCGATCGGCACATGCACGGCGAAGATGAACCCCATCGCCTTACGGAGATTGTCGTAGATGCGGCGGCCCAGCCGCACGGCCTGCACCACCGAACCGAAATCGTCGTCCAGCAGAACGATCGACGACGCCTCCCGCGCCACGTCGGTGCCGCGTCCGCCCATCGCGATGCCGATATGCGCGGCTTTCAGCGAGGGTGCGTCATTGACGCCATCGCCGGTCATGGCAACGATCTCACCATCCGCTTTCAGCGCGGTGACGATCCGCAATTTCTGCTCGGGCATGATGCGCGCGAACACCGTTACGGTCCGCAGCCGTTCGGCAAGTTGCGTGTCGTCCAGCCGAGCGAGATCGTCACCGGTCAGAATTTCCTCGGCATCGAGACCGGCCTGACGCGCGATGGCACGTGCCGTGGCCGGGTAATCGCCGGTGATCATCACCACGCGGATGCCGGCCGACCGGCACTCCTTGACCGCGTTCACAACGCTCGGCCGCAACGGATCGGCGAGGCCGACAAGGCCCAGAAATTCGAACGCGAAATCCCGTTGCGACTCCGGGCACTCCGTCCCCGCGAACGTGGCGCGCGCGACGCCCAGCACGCGCAGGCCACGCGCCGCCATGTCGTCCACGGCGCGTTTATCCACCTCCATTTGGCATAATGCGGCAATGGCCTCCGGCGCGCCCTTGGCCGCGACGACGATGCCGTCCGGCGTCTGCCAGACATTCGACATCGCCAGCAGATCGGGGCGCAGCCCGTATGCACGAACAAGCGTCCATCCCGGGTCTGGTAAGCGGCCGGCGGCGTGAAATGCTTTCTCCATCGGATCGGTCGGTTCCCGAGCGCTGGCCAGCACGCCGAACGCCACGGCGTCGCCGGCCGGCGGCCAAACCTCCGCGATGGTCATGCGATTTTCGGTCAAGGTGCCGGTCTTGTCGGTGCACAGCACCGTCGCGGAACCCAGGGTCTCGATCGCCGCGGCGCGCCGGGTCAGAACGCGGGCGCGGGAAATGCGCCAAGCCCCCATCGCCATGAAGACGGTGAGAACAACAGGGAATTCCTCGGGCAGCATCGCCATGCCGAGCGCGATGCCGGCGAGGATGGCGTCGAGCCAACCGCCGCGCATTGTGCCGTACAACACCACGGTCAGCAGGCAGAGCACGCCGCCGGCGATGGCGCAGAGGCGCACCAGCCGCGTGGTTTCGGCCTGCAAGCGGGGTGGTTCGGTTTCCAGCGTGCGCAGCGATTGGCCGATGCGGCCGATTTCGCTGCGAGGGCCGGTCGCGGTCACCTCGGCGGTGCCGCTGCCGCGCACGACCAGGGAGCCGGAGAAGACCGTCGGCAGATCGTCGCCGCCGGGGCGGTGGGCTTCCGACGATGGGGTGCCGGCGATCTTGCGCACGGGGACAGACTCGCCGGTCAGCAGGGATTCGTCGGTTTGCAGGTCGTGGCTTTGGATCAGCACCGCGTCCGCCGGTACACGGTCGCCTTCCGCCAGGAGCATAAGGTCGCCGCGCACGACCTCCCGCCCCGCGATGCGTTTTTGTTCGCCGTCGCGAATGACCAACGCGCGGGGGCTGGTGAGGTCGCGCAGGGCCTCCAGCACGCGTTCGGTGCGGGTTTCCTGCACGACGGTGATCACGACCGAGAGCGTCGCGAAGGCCAGCAGGATGATGGCTTCCTTCAAATCGCCCAGGACCATGTATACCGCGCCGCCGATCAGCAGCAGGGCCAGCATGGGTTCGCGGAGAACCTCGGCCACAATCCGCAGCGGCGTGCGCCGGTCGGCGCGCGGCAGTTCGTTGTATCCTTCGGCTTTTAACCGCGCCCGCGCCTCCGCTTCGCTGAGGCCACGACCGGTCATGCGTGCCGCAGCCCCGGGGCCGGTGGGTCCTCGGGCGGGCCGGCGAAGCATTGGGCGAGGCGCATCCACTCCTTCGCCGGGGCGCCGGTCGCGACAATCGCGGTGTCGGCGACGTTGCGAGTCTGGGTGGCCACCTGGCAGAATTCCAGCGCGCTGCCTTCCACCACGTTGTCGGTGGAAGGGTCGTTCCACTCCCAGTTGGCGCCGGAGGGTGCCGTCAGTCTCACGTAAGGCGCCGGGCCGGGGACTTCCCGGCCGCGATTGGCGAAGGTCCAGCCGTAGGTGCGCACCCCGATCTCGGCGATGTTGCGCAGGCGGTCGGTGGCTTCGCGGGGAACGCCCATCAGGTCGTAGATGGCCTGGCCGTGCGCCCAGGTCTCCATTTGCCGAGCAGTGGTGAACATGCGCACGCCCATGTCGGGGCCGGCCCATTTCAGGCGGGTGTCGGGCGGCATCGCCGACAGTTTCTCGCACAGATCGGCCATCGCCGCGTACCACATGTCCAGCAGGCGCTCGCCCGTGGGGTTGCCCAGGCGCTGGCGGGTTTCCTCGACCCGGGTCAGGCCGTTGTCGCGGACGGACTGGATCTCGGCCCGCATCTGGCGGAAGGGATTCTCCCCCGCCACCGAGGCCGCCGCCATCAGGTCGCCCGCATGCAAATGCTGCACGATGTCGTTGGTGGTCCAGCGCTTGAACAAAGTGGGGCGCGCCCAGTCGGCCTCGGTCAGCGTTGCCAGCAGGGCGTGCAGCGCATCGGCCTCGGCGCGGAAATCGGCGGCTTGGGGGAGCATGGGAGGGCCTCCGGTGGGTTGAATGGAGTTTAGCAATTCCGACTCGACTCGGCCATTGGCCGGGCTTAAGTTCCTATTGTGTTCCTTTCAGCCCCATCCCGTCCGAACCCCGACCGCTTGCGCGACCTGCGGGACCAGATCGCGCGGATCGAGCGCGGGCCGGTCGCCGCCCCCGGCAAGACCGTGTCCATGGGCGCCTCGGGAATCGACCAGGCGCTGCCGAATGGCGGTCTGGCGCTGGGCGCGCTGCACGAGATCGCCGGGGCCGGGCCTGATACCGAACACGGTGCCGCCGCCGCGCTGCTGTCCGCCGGCATCCTGGCGCGCATGGCGGGGCCGGTGCTGTGGGCGATGGAGTGGCCGGATCTGTTCGCCCCCGGCCTCGCCGGTGCCGGATTGCACCCCGACCGGGTGGTGTTCGCGGCAGCCGGCAAGGAGGTTTTGGCCACCATGGAGGAGGGCCTGCGCCATCCCGGCCTCGCCGCCGTGGTGGGAGAAATCGCGGGGCGGTTGAGCCTTGTCGCCTCCCGCCGGTTGCAGTTGGCGGCGGAGCAAACCGGGGTGCTGGCCATCGCGCTACGCCGCAGCCGGCAGTTCGACGATCCGGCGTTGCGGGAACCGACGGCGGCGATGACGCGGTGGCTGGTGACCGCCCTGCCCTCCCCGCCCGCCTTGCCACACGCCCCATCTGTCCCGGGGCTAGGTCCGGCGCGGTGGCGGCTGACACTGACCCGCTGCCGGGGAGGCGAGCCCGGCACATGGATAACGGAGGCATGCGATGCGACGGGTCGTCTCCATCTGGTTTCCGACCTTGCCGACCGACCGGCTGCGGAAACGGAGCGGTTGCGCGCCTGAGGGGGTGCCGCTGGTGACCGCCGGCCATGACGGGCGGCGGCAGGTGGTCGCGGCGGCGGATGCGACGGCGGCGGCGCTGGGGCTGCGCCCGGGGATGCCGCTGGCGCAGGCCCAGGCGCTGGTTCCGGGCCTGGCGATCCATCCGGCGGAACCGGATGCCGATGCCGAGGCGCTGCGCCGGATGGCCGGGTGGTGCCTGCGCTACGCCCCCTTGGCCTCCCCCGATCCGCCGGATGGGATCTGGATCGACGCGACCGGCAGCACGCATTTGCATGGCGGGGAGACGGCGATGCTGCGGGACCTCGTGGGGCGCTTCGCGGCGTTTGGGATGGAGGCAAGGGCGGCGATCGCGGATACGCCGGGAGCGGCGCATGCGTTGGTGCGTTATCCCAATAGTGCCACGCCGTTGTTGCCCATCGAAGCCCTGCGCCTCCCCCACACCACCTGCGACGGGCTACGCCTGATGGGCTTCGACCGCATCGGGCAACTGGCCGCTACCCCGCGCGCGCCCTTGGTCCGCCGCTTCGGCACCATCGTCGCCACACGGCTGGATCAATTATTTGGCAGTGTCTTCGAACCGATCGTCCCCGTCATCCCCCCCGACCTCATTCAGGCCCGCCTGACCTTCGTGGAACCGCTGCTGACCGAATCCGCCTTTTCCGCCGTCATCGCCCGCCTGGTCGCCCTGGTTTGCACCGACCTGGAACACGCCGGGCAAGGCGCCCGCCGGCTGGATTTGCTGTTCGAGCGGGTGGACGGCTCCATCCCCGTTATCCGCATCGGCACCGCCCGCCCCTCCCGCGATCCACGGCATCTGGCGCGCATGCTGGATGAGAGGCTGGACCGGATCGATCCCGGATTGGGAGTCGAGGCGATGCGGCTGATCGTGACGCGGGCCGATACCGCGTTACAAACGCAAACCGCTGCCTTGGCGCAAACCGCTGCCTTGGCAGCTCGGACCGAGACGCCGATCGCCGAACTGGTCGACCGGTTATCGAACCGGCTGGGGGCCGAGCGGGTTTTTCGCAACGAACCGGTGGAAAGCGACGTGCCGGAACGATCCGTGCGGCGGGTGCCGGCGTTGCAGCGCGGCCAGGGCATGCGCTGGCCCGCCGACCTGCCGCGGCCGGTGCGCTTGCTCGACCCGCCGCAACCGATCGAGGCGATGGCCCTGCTACCCGATCACCCACCGCTAGCCTTCACCTGGCGGCGGGTGCGCCACCGCGTCCGCCATGCCGACGGACCGGAACGCATCGCCGGCGAGTGGTGGAAACGCGACGGCGAAATGCGGTCCGTACGCGATTATTTCCGGGTGGAGGACGAAGAAGGCCGCCGCTTCTGGCTGTTCCGCCGTGGCGATGGGGACGATCCCGCGACCGGTGACCGGCGGTGGTTTTTGCATGGGCTTTTCTGAGCTATACTGGGCAAAAAGGAGGAACCCATGACCGCAACCGTCACCCCCCTCGCGGAAACCGACCTGCCGGAAGCAACCCGCATCTTCCGCGTCGCCTTCGGCACCTTCCTGGGTGCCCCCGACCCGGAAACCTTCTGGGCCGACCGCGACTACATGCGGGGCCGCTGGCAGGCCCCGCATGTCGCGGCACTCGGCGTGCATCGGGATGGGCAGTTCGTCGGTTCCAACTTCGCGACGCGCTGGGGTAGTGTCGGGTTTTTCGGCCCCATCACCGTTCGCCCGGACCTTCAGGAAGGCGGCATTGCCCAGGCCCTGCTATCTCGTACCATGGAGCAGTTCGAGGCCTGGGGCACCACCCACACCGGTCTTTTCACGTTTGCGCAGAGCGCCAAACATATCGGTTTGTACAGGAAATTCGGCTTTTATCCACGTTTCCTGACCGCCATCATGACCCGCGCCGCCGTCGACCACGCACCAAACGGCTGGTCGCGCTTCAGTCTGCTGTCGGACGCCGACCAAGCGGCGGCCCTGGCCGGCTGCCGGGAAGTCGCGGACTCCATCTACCCCGGCCTCGACCTGACCGAGGAAATTCGTTCGGCCCATGCCCAGGACCTCGGCGACACCATGCTGGTCGAAGGCCCAAAGGGCATCGCCGCTTTCGCCGTTTGCCATTACGGCCCCAAAAGCGAGGCCGGCGCCGATACCTGCTTCATCAAGTTCGGTGCCGTGCGCGACACCGCGACCGCCGGTGCGGATTACCAACGGCTGCTCGACGCCTGCGAATCCCTGTCCGTCGCCGTTGGCATGCCCACCGTGCTGGCCGGCACCAATCTCGCCCGTCAGGAAGCATATGAGGCGCTTGCAGCCCGCGGCTACCGCACCGCGATCCAAGGCGTGAATATGCACCGGAACAACGAGCCGGGGTATTGCCGGCCGGGGGTCTATGCAATCGACGACTGGCGGTAGGGCACTTAACCCATCTTATTCACCGCATAGCAGGGATTCAGAAACGGGCATGGTACAACCATCTGGAATCGCTTAGAGATTGGGTGCTGACGCCACTCTCCAGCCCCGGACAGAATCTGCCATGCCCGCCGCCGATGACGATACGC
>CAIYDT010000096.1 GCA_903924985.1 uncultured Acetobacteraceae bacterium | reverse complement strand
TTGCACCTTGTTTCGAGCCATCGTCCCTGCCTCGCTAAATCGAATGTTCACGATATGTGCCACGAAAGAGAAGCTGAGAAAAGTGCGTAAACAGGAACCGATTTGTGATCGCAAAACGCGGATATGCTCGCCCGGCCAATGGTCCGGCCGTAGCCGGAGCGGCGAGCCGCCGATCAGCGCGGCGGCGTGGCCGCGAGCACTAGGCGAACGAGTTCGGGCAGGGTGCTCGCTTGCAGCTTCTGGAACACCCTGGCCCGGTGCACGTCGATCGTCCGCGGGCTGGTGCCGAGGATCTTGGCGATCTCCTTGCTCGATTTCCCATCCGCCAGCAGGTTCAACACTTCGTGTTCGCGCAACGTGAGCAAAGCGATCCGCTGTGCCGCCTCGGCGTGGCTAGCGTCGGCCTGCAACGCGCGGCGGTTGGCATCCAGCGCCCGATTGACCGCATCGAGCAGTTGCGTGTCCTCGAACGGCTTCTCCAGGAAATCGACCGCGCCGGCCTTCATGGCACGAACCGCCATGGGCACGTCGCCATGGCCGGTCATCACGACGACCGGCAGAAGCGCACCTCGGGCCGATAAAGCCTCTTGCAGCTGCAATCCATCCATCAACGGCATCCGGAAGTCGGTCAGCACGCAACCCGACGCGGAAGTGGGGGCGTCCAGAAACGAGGTCGCGCTTTCATAGGTCCGCACCTCCATCCCCTCCAATTCCAGCAGGAAGCGGAGCGATTCGCGGACGGCCTCGTCGTCATCGACGATATGGACCGTCGTGGTCAGTTCCATGGGCCATCCCATAGGTAAACATGCGCCCATACGCAAACCTGCGTACGCGTTGAAGCGAATTTCGCCGGTCGAGTGGTATTTGTAGTCATCGGATCGCGACAACAGTCCGAGGGGAATCGCAGCGATGTTCGTCATTTATCCAAATGTAGCTGTGGATAAGATGTCTGTCCCGCTCAACGGTGTCCCCGGACGCTTCGGGGTACCCGGGCATCTGGGAGCACCTGCGCATTCCGGAATATCCCCGAGCGCGTTGGAAAACCTGGATGAAGATCTGCTCGGCTCATTGGCTATGGTCGCCACCACCCTGCATTTCGAGCGTGACGCCGAGATTATAGCGCAAGGCGCCCGAGCCGAATACTGCTTCCAGGTCATCAGCGGTTGCATGCGCACCGTCCGGCTGCTGGAGGATGGGCGCCGTCAGGTGGGCGAGTTCCTGCTCTCTGGGGACGTGTTCGGCTGGGATGCGGTCGGTGAGCATGAATTCGCCGCCGAAGCGGTCACCCCGTTGACGCTGCGCCGGATCCGCCTGAGCAGCATCGAGGACCGTGCCGACGAGGATCGCGGCTTCGCCCAGCGCCTGCGCCGCTACACCGCCGACCAGGTTCGCATCGCCCGTGCCCGCCTCGTGCTGCTCGGCCGCAAGACGGCCGCCGAACGGATCGCCAGCTTCCTGTTGGAGATGGTCGATCGCCTCAACAGCCCCAGCGAGGCGGTCATCGAACTGCCGATGAGCCGTGCTGACATGGCCGATTATCTCGGCCTGACGATCGAGACGGTATGCCGCGGCCTGACCGAACTGCGCCGCCAGGGCACCATCGGGGTGGAGCGGACACGCGTCGTGATCCGCGATTCGCGCGCCCTCGCGCTGGCCGGGTCCGACTGCCTGCAGTGAAACGCGCCCGCTCTGGTATCCCGCCGGGATATAGGGCAGGAGACGCGTTCAGTTAGGATCGATCTATGATCGTCGCCGATATCATGACCCATCCGGCGCTGGCCATCGGCCCGGAGGCGCCGCTGTTGCAGGCGATCCGCCTGATGACCGGACACCGGGTGAGCGGGCTGCCCGTGGTCGGCCCGGAAGGGCAGATTCTGGGGGTTCTGACCGAGGGCGACCTGCTGCGTCGGGCAGAAACCGGCACCGCGGGCGATCAGCCCGGCTGGTTGGCGGGCATCCTTCGGCCCGGACACACCGCCCAGCAATACGTTGCCACCCATGGGCGCCGGGTCGGCGACGTCATGACCACCGAGGTCATCGCCGTCACCGAAGACACCTCCCTGGCCGATGCCGTCGACCTGATGCAGCGCCATCGCGTCCGCCGGCTTCCCGTGCTGCGGGACGGCAAGCTGCTGGGCGTCGTCAGCCGAGCGGACCTCGTGCGCCATCTGGGCGAGGTGCTGGCGGCTGAAACACCATCCACGGACGACGGCGCGTTACAGCAGGCGGTGCTCGACGCGATGGCTCGCCAGCCATGGGCGCGCGGCCACGCCGTCAGCGTCGCCGCCAAGGACGGCGTGGTTCAGCTGGACGGTTGCGTGTTCGACCTGAACGCGCGGGAAGGGCTCGGGGTGCTGGCCGACAACGTGCCCGGCGTGCGGCAGGTGGAAAATCGCATCGTCTGCATCGAGCCCTACTCGGGCACGGTCACCTACGATCCAGCCGCGTAAACGCGCGTCCGCCAGGGCTGTCTCCGGCGACCATCCTCATCCGCGATAGCGACAACGGCTCCAGGACGCTAAAACCGTCGTCGGCGATTGCCGCCTGTTGCCTCATCGGCATCGTCTGAACAGGCGCTAACGACAAAAAGAAGGGTTCGGCCAATGAACCGCAAGGAACATCCGTTTCTGGCCTCGCTGCGCACCGGACACGGCGGCAAGGAGGTGTCCGCCACGGACGCGGTCCGCCTGATCCGCAGCGGCGACACGCTGGCGACCGGCGGCTTCGTCGGTATCGGCTTCGCCGAGGGCATTGCGGTGGCGCTCGAGGAACTCTTCCTGGCCACCGAGAACGAGGCCAGCCGGCCCGGCAACCTCACCTTGGTCTATGCCGCGGGGCAGGGCGACGGCAAGCATCGCGGCCTGAACCATTTCGGCCATCGCGGCCTGATCCGTCGCGTGATCGGCGGCCATTGGGGCCTGGTGCCCCGGCTGCAGGAACTGGCCATCGCCAACGAGATCGAGGCCTACAACCTCCCCCAGGGCGTCATCACCCATCTGTTCCGCGACATCGCCGCGCACCGTCCGGGCCACCTGACGACAGTCGGCCTCGGCACCTTCGTCGACCCGCGCTTCGGCGGCGGCAAGCTCAACGCCCGGACCACCGCGGATCTGGTCGAGCTGATGGTCATCGGCGGCCAGGAATACCTCTTTTACAAGACGCTGCCGGTCAACGTGGCCATCATCCGCGGCACCACCGCC
>CAIYDT010000095.1 GCA_903924985.1 uncultured Acetobacteraceae bacterium | reverse complement strand
TTGCTGCCATTGATCGAGAAATTCGCCGAGATGCTCGCCGGGGTGCCGGTGTTCACCGATACTTTCGGGATTGTGTAAAAATGAGGGGAGTCATGAGCATAGCGGTCTCATACAACGCTGGAAAGCCGCCAAATCCGGCCCATTATCGATCTAACCGTAATCCCAACCGCCGCAACCGCGGCAGCACCTCATCGCAAAAGAACGGCAACTCGTCCGCATAATTCACCATCGACAGCGCGATCCCCCGCGCGCCCGCCGCTGCGATCTCCGCCAGTTCCCGAGCGACAATGTCCGGATCCCCCGTCACCGGCACACCGCCCATGCCGAGGGCCTGATGCTGCCGGCGTTCCTCGAAATCGTCGGGCCATTTCTCGCGGGTGTCGCCGCGCATCGCCATGATGCGGTCCACCGCCGCCCAGTCGGCATGGTCGATGGCGCAGTGGCGGAAATACGCCTCCGCATCAGCTTGCGTGGGGCGGCAGGTGACGACGGCGACGGTGTAGACATCCAGGTTCGGTGCTTGCGCTTTCACGTTGGCGACGTGCGCGGCGAACTCGTCCAGCTTGCCTTTGGGCGTCATCGAGAACAGTGCATCGCAATTGCGCATCGCGAAGGCCTGCCCGGTGGTCGATGCACCGGCGTTCATCACGATCGGCCGCCCGCCGCCAACCGGTTTCGGTTTGGCCCGCACCTGCTTCAACTGGATGAACGTGCCGTCGAAATCCCAGTCCTCCTCGGGGCCCCATGCGCGTTTGATCGCGTCCAGCCACTCCCGCGCGTGCTCGTAACGGGATTCGTGGTCCCGCAGGTCGGCGCCGAACATGGCGAACTCATCCGGGTTCCAGCCGCACACCACGTTCAGGCCGAACCGCCCGTTGCCGATATGGTCGGCGGTGACGAATTGTTTGGCGGCAATCAGCGGGTGGAACATCGGCGCGTGCACGGTGCCGAACACCGTCAGCCGTTGCGTTGCCGCCAGCAGGCCGGCGGCCCAGGTGATGGTTTCCAGCGTTTCCCCCTGGTAGTCGGTATCGCCGCCGTAGCCCTTCCAGCGGCCGACCGGCAACATGAACTCGAACCCAGCCTCGTCGGCCATCTTCGCCAGACGCAGATTGTCCTGCCACGACCCGTTCCACCGCTCCGGCACCAGCGTCACCGCTCGGCCGGATGAGCAGTTCGCCCCGAACAGCCCCAGCTTCAGAGGGTTGTTGGAATACAAAGCACGGCGGTTTTCCTGAGTGGGGAGCATGGATCGTTCTCGCGCGGCGGTGTCGAAAAAAGGGGTGCCGTTAACGAAGTATTAACCACTGATCCGGTATAACCAAACGCGCCTTCATGGACCGGGAGTACCCCCAATGCCAGCGGACAAGCCCATCGACCGCTTCCTGATCGCCGCCGTCACCGACCGGTTGATCTACGACAGCGAAACCGTGTTCGATCCCGCCGACGCGCTTGTGCTGCTGGACGCCCTGCCGTACCGCAAAAACGCCTCCTGGCTGTTCGGCATCTCCGGTAAAATGCCGGGCGGCTCGACCGAGGGCTACGCCGCCGGCCTCGGCAACGCGAAGGCCGAGGACAACAAGGACCGCACCTTCGAATTTTCCACCGGCAAGGATGCCTGGACCCGAGCGGGGCAGTGGAAACTGATGCGGTTCCGGAAACGGGGGGCGCAATACGTCGAAATCCAGCAGGTCATGGCGGACATCGAAGACAAGGGCCGCGGCGCCCGGATTCACTATAGCGCGGACGGGACGCCAACGGCGATGGACATCCAGGACTCGCGGGAGTTCGGGCTGCTGAATATCAGCGTGGTGATTCCGGCCTGGCGGCCTTGGAAGGTGCCGGGCTAGAGGAAGGCGATTCTTGTGTCCGACACCGATTTCGGAGCCATCGCGGCCCCGGTTCCCCGCGCGCCCAAAATCCGCTACGTCCCGCCCGCACACCCCCGGAAGGCCCGCCCCATGCGCTTCACCATCGATCGCATCGACCACCTCGTGCTGAACGTGAAGGACGTGGAGATCACGTGCGCCTGGTATCAGCGCGTGCTCGGCATGGACCGGGAGGATTTCGGCCCCAAGAACCGCACCGCGCTGAAGTTCGGCGGGCAGAAGATCAACGTGCGCCCCTCCGGCACGCCGATCTCGGAATGGCCGACCGGCGCCAACGACGATCCCGGCGCCGGCGATTTCTGCTTCATCACCGCGGTTCCCCCGGACGAGGTCGTGGGGCACCTGCACGATTGCGGCGTGATGATCGTGGCCGGACCCAGCGAACGGGCCGGCGCCCTCGGACCGATCATGTCGGTCTATTGCCGCGACCCCGACGGGAACCTGGTCGAGATCGCTTCTTACCAGCCGCGCTGATGGAAAACCGTACGAGACTAGGCTGGATCGCCTTCACCGGCTTCCTGGCCTGTATTCCGCTCGCCAACTGGATGATCGGGCATGTCGGCACCGTCTGCGTGCCGAACGGACCGTGTCTGGTGCCGGTGGCACCGGGACTGATGGCGCCGTCGGGCGTGCTGACGGTTGGAGCGGCTTTGGTCCTACGCGACGTGGTGCAGCGCTGCCTCGGGCTCCGGGCCGGGCTGCTGGCGATCGCGCTGGGCACTTTGGCCTCGGCCTTGGTCGCGCCAGCCGCATTGGTCCTGGCTTCCGGCGTGGCGTTCGCGCTGAGCGAGCTCGCGGATTGCGCCGTCTACACCCCGCTACAACGCCGCCGCCTGCTGCTGGCCGTCGTCGCTTCCTCGATGGTCGGGTTGGTGGTGGACTCGGTGGTGTTCCTGACGCTGGCGTTCGGCAGCCTGGATTTCCTGGCCGGGCAGATCGTCGGCAAACTCTGGGCCGTGGCCATCGCGGTGCCGCTGGTGCGCCTGCTGCGCCGCGTGGCGCCCACGCCGGCATGAGTATCGAAGCGTACGACTTCGACCTGCCCCCCGACCGCATCGCCCACCACCCCGCTCGGCCGCGCGAGTCCGCTCGGCTGTTGCATGTGGCATCTGACGGGCTGCATGACCGAGGGGTTGCCGACCTTCCGGATCTCCTACGCTCAGGCGACATCCTGGTCGCCAACGACACGCGGGTAATCCCGGCGCAGCTTTCGGCCCGGCGGGGCGAGGCCCGCATCGGCATCACCCTGGACCAGCCCCGCCCGGATGGCACGTGGCACGCACTGGCCCGCAATGCCCGCCGTCTGAAATCTGGCGACACGCTGACCTTCGAAGGCTCCACCGATCTGACCGCCGAGGTCCGGGAACGCGACCCCGACGGCGGTGTGGCGCTGGCGTTCAACACGGTCGGCGAGGCGTTCTCCGCCGCGCTGCGCCAGGCCGGGGCTTTGGCGTTGCCCCCCTACATCGACCGCCCCACCGGCCCGCTGCCGGAGGACCAGCGCGACTACCAGACCGTGTTCGCGGATCAGGAGGGCGCCGTCGCCGCCCCGACTGCCGGGTTGCACTTCACCCCCGGATTATTGGCGCGGCTGGCGGAGCGCGGCGTGAAACGCACCACCGTCACCCTGCACGTCGGCGCCGGCACCTTCCTGCCGGTCCGCGACGACGACGTGACCCGCCACACCATGCATAGCGAACGCGGCATTGTTTCGGCGGAGTCCGCCGCCGCCATCAACGCGGCGCGTCAGGCAGGCGGGCGGGTGGTGGCGGTCGGCACCACCAGTCTGCGCCTGCTGGAAAGCGCGATCGGAGATGACGGCATCGTGCGCCCGTTCGATGGCGACACCGCGCTGTTCATTCTGCCAGGATTTCGATTCCGAGCGGTGGATGTGCTGATGACGAACTTCCATCTGCCGAGGTCGACGCTGTTCATGCTGGTCTGTGCCTTTGCCGGAACGGACCGGATGCGGGCGGCTTACGCGCATGCCATCGCGGCGGGATATCGGTTCTATTCTTATGGGGACGCCTGCCTGCTGGAGCCGTGACGGACCAACCGATACCCTATTCGTCGAACAGGTCCGCGTGCCGGCCGGCCCGCACGACCCATTTGTTTTCGAGACAGGTCGTCTTCTGCGTGTCCCCTGGCGCGCCCCTGAAGGTAGTGTCTCAGTTTCAAAAATGATCCAGAAAACAATCCTAGAGCCTTGGCGGCTCGTTCCTGGTCACGGTTGACGCCGCATGGCGACCTGGACCACGTCTGCTGCTTGCATTGCCTTCGCAATGTGGGGCGGAAGCACGGGGAACCTGCTTCCTAAAACGATAGCTGGATATTCAACCGGGGCGCCAGTAACGTCGGTCGGCAGCGCTGTTATCGCCGCAACCGAGGTGCTTGTGCCGCGAAATATGTCTACCAGCGTATCGCCGACATCCGATAGTTTTGCTCCGTGCATGTCGGGGTCATATATGAGTATCCCGGTGCTGTGGACATCTGGCGCACGCGGGTACATTCCAACCCGTATGCCAGCATTAAAGAATGCATCGCGCAGCGAACCAGCGAACCAGCGTGGTTCTGCGTCAATCTCATGGATAATGGAAACCTCAGGCGTTTTCCCGCGAAGCGTCTGGATTACGTCAAATTGCCGTTGGTCGGTCATGCGAGGTTGCATTTTCGCTTCCAGTTCGGCGCGCGCGAAATCGGCCTTAGAAGCACGTTCCATCGCCTTCGCAGCGCTCTCTTGGAGAAATCCATTATCAAATTCGACTTGGGCAAGCCGGTCATTTGACCGTCTTCGCAATTCCGTTTGGTATCGTCCGTCCATCCTTCCGAATAGAACTTCACCCGCAATACCTAACGCAATTATAGCATCGGCAATAGCTGTGCCCCATTGTTCTAGGAACGAGTCATATAGTGGGTGGATGCCAGCTATGATAAATTCTGCAACCACTCCAACAATCACTAATCCCGCAAACCCCCATTCCCAAGTTTCGCAAGATTCGGATGCTCGGTCTAATTGTGCATCTGTCGCGTTTGTTGTGCCGTCTGGCAGGCGCCACTCGGGGAAAGCTTTTCGGGGTTTTTGGTGGGGCGTTGGAGGTGGGACGTTGATATTTGGCCTCCTTTTTTTGATGAGCCTTCTATAGCGAATGTGCTTATTCCGGCCGTCGTCGCGGCCGGGCTGCCTCGTTAGCTCGTCTGTCTTGTCTCCCAATCCTCCAACACCTTAACGATATCTGCAACCTCCCATAGCGTCGTCGTAACACCCGCCGCCATCGCGGGTGAGCACTTTAAGGTCATATGAATACGAACAAAATTGTAATACATCATGTGCAAGCTCACCATGTGAGCGTGGTTTTCCGCCTTCTTCGAGAAGGCGTTCGTCAACCTTGTGAAGCGGCGCATTCCCATTCTCATTGTCAGGTTTGCGCGTTCTGCATAGCTGGTGCTGATGTGCGCCGGATCGGGCCGGCCTTCCACCGGGCGCTTGTCCGCACCGATACAGACACCAGGGGAATAGCGGCCAGCGCCGGGGGCGTCACCGTAAATCTTGACCAGTTGGGCATAATCAACGTCCGCCCCGAACACGCCCTCTACAGCTTGTAGATAGGGAGCGTGCCCGTCACTGGTCAATTGCACCCTATGGGATAGACGGTCAGCTAGATCGCTGATGAAGTGGTTAGCCGCTTCCGCGTCACGTTTGCCGACATACCAGGACGGCATCAGTTTGGTGTCTGCATCGATAGCTGTCCAAGTCCAGATATCACCCGCCTCGGCCGGCGCGGCCTTCGCCGCCACCACGTTCTTGGCCTTAGCGTAGCAAAAGGCCCAAATCTCATCGACCTGTAGCCGCTTGCATGTCAGATTATGGAAAGCCGTATCCTGATAATCCGAACATGCTTGACCCGCATCAACCAGGAGCTTTGTCACTGTGTTGATGGATACACCAGATATCCGCGTGACGGCGCGAAGGCTCATACCTTCTACCAAAAGGTTGATGATCTGGGTGCGTTGGGCGCGTGAGAGCTTGTTCATGACGTGTGTATCCCACGTCATGCCTGATCGGTCAAGCATAATTGTTCACTTAGCGAGGGGTTTCTTTTTGGTCAGACCCACGCTATAAGGAACGCGGCGCCTTCGGCACGATCATGCCTTGGCGCCGCGTGTGGCATGGGAAGGGCTATGCTTTTTTCATATACCACCCGCCTCGGGGCGTTCTTCGGTGCCCCCAATCGTCTTTCCGTGTTCTGCTGGTTCAGAAGCCGAGGGGGTCCAGCCCTCGGTTTCCCCTTGCGGGGAACTCGTTGGAAGGCTTTCGCCTTCACCTTTCTTGCTCCAAGTGGGGATGACATCAGTCGGCGCCCCTTCGCGACGCCGGAAAGTTCCATGTCCATCGGAGACAAAATAATCTCGCAGCGTATGCATGCTAGTCGAAAATGACGTGAGAGGATTCTTTATCCCGTCCATCAATCCCGCATCGGTCAACGCTTGCACCAGAATGGCGCGATGCGATGGCCCATGTGCATCGATGAATTGGCCGACAGCACTGTGAGTGCGCTTGATCTTAGAATCTTCACGCGGGCCGCTGCCCGTCCATATCTGGGGAGGCTTTTTCGAACCACCTTGACGCGGCATATCGATGTCGGGTTGCAAGATGGAACTATCGCGACCGTCCTTCATCCCGCCTTCAAGAGCGGATAGGGCCATCCTCAAGTGGTCAAGCGCGACAAACCGAGGGTCCTTCCGGACCTCGGCCTCTAGCTCGGCAATCTGAGCGCGAATCGCTACGGTGTGTTCCATACCGTTTTTTAGCCGCGCGGCCGTCATGGCGTCAAGGTCCTATTTTGTGGCCTTAACCATAAATCGCGCCATCATGACGGGTGAACCTTCACGTCACGATGGCGTCGTAAAACGGATTTCGGCGCCTATTGGTTCCCCCAACGCTTCGCCGCAGCGCGTTTCGCAATCTCTGACCGCTGTTCTGGCGTGAGGCTTGCCGCTCGGGCAGCGCCACCCTTCAACCCACCCCGCCTACCAAGGGATACAGCGGCGGGGTCCTTCCCCGAGTCGGGGGGCGCGGGGGGCGCCTCAACAGCATCGCCAGACGCAAGGTCCACAATGAATTTCGCCAGTTGGTTGGGGTCGCGCGGACGCGGGGGATGTTTTGCCATGCCAGTATGGTAGCATGGCCGCTATGACGGAGCGAGCCTTGAGCGCTCAAGCACCAACAGGATTTTATTCAAACTGAGACACTACCCCCCTGAATGCCCCCTTGCGCCGCATCGCATCCTGCGGTTAGGCTCCCCCTATGACCCGCACGATGCTCACGCCCGTCGCACGATTTTGGTACCGCTGGTACAGCCCGGCGGCCTAGGATCGTGCACTCGTAAGCAAGTTCCCAAAGCCGCCCAACCCAGGCGGCTTTTGCTTTTTCGGCGTCATGTCATATCGCGAAATCCCGTCTGAGTTGGCCGGCCCCTTTTCACCAAGGAGCCAACCATGACCGATTTCGATGTTCTCACCGGCCCGCCCGCCCCGCCCAAGGGGAACAGGCGATGAGCTGGACCCCGCAATCCTGGCGCGCCCTGCCGATCAAACAGGCGCCCACCTACCCCGACCCCACCGCGCTGGAACAGGCGGAGGCCGACCTGCGCGTCTCCCCCCCGCTGATCTTCGCCGGGGAAGCCCGAGCGCTGAAAGCCGCTTTGGCCAAGGTCGCGCTGGGAGAAGCGTTCCTGCTGCAAGGCGGCGACTGCGCGGAATCCTTCGGCGAGTTCCATGCCAACAACGTGCGGGATTCCGTCAAAGTGCTGCTGCAAATGGCGGTGGTCCTCAGCTACGGCGGCGCGATGCCGGTGGTAAAACTGGCGCGCATGGCCGGGCAATTCGCCAAGCCCCGGTCCTCGGATAACGAAACGCAAGGCGAGGTCAGCCTGCCGTCCTACCGCGGCGACATTATCAACGGCGACGCCTTCACGGCCGAGGCGCGTATCCCCGACCCCGCCCGCATGGCGAAAGCCTACAACCAGTCGGCGGTCACGCTGAACCTGCTGCGGGCCTTCGCCCAGGGCGGGTTCGCCGATCTGCGGCTGGTGCAACAGTGGAACCAGGAATTCGTCGCGACCTCAGCCCAAGGCGAGCGTTATACCGCTTTGTCCCGCCGCATCGGCGAGTCCATGGCCTTCATGGCGGCGTGCGGCATCGACTCCCCAGCGATGCGGACGGTCGATCTCTACACCAGCCACGAAGCATTACTGCTGCCCTATGAGGAAGCGCTGACCCGCCAGGACAGCCTGACCGGCGACTGGTACGGCTGCTCCGCCCATCTGCTGTGGATCGGCGACCGGACCCGCCAGCCCGACCATGCGCATGTCGAGTTCCTGCGCGGCGTCGGCAACCCGATCGCGATGAAATGCGGTCCGTCGCTACAGCCGGACGAGCTGCTGCGGCTGCTGGACATCCTCAACCCGAAGAACGAACCCGGCCGCATGACGCTGATCTGCCGCATGGGTGAGTCCACGCTCGGTCAAAACCTGCCGGCACTGATCCGCGCCGTGCAGCGCGAGGGTCGCGTGGTCGGCTGGTGCTCCGACCCCATGCACGGCAATACGATCTCCACCCCGACCGGCCGAAAGACAAGGCCCTTCTCCCGCATTCTCGCGGAAATCCGGGCGTTCTTCGCCATCCACGCGGCCGAGGGCAGCCACCCCGGCGGCATCCATGTCGAAATGACCGGCAAAGACGTCACCGAATGCACCGGCGGTGCTGAGGGATTGGACGACGCCGGCCTCGAGGCTCGGTATCACACGCTGTGCGACCCGCGCCTGAACGGATCGCAGGCGCTGGAACTGGCGTTTCTCGTTGCCGATACGATGCGGGAGACAAGGCGGGGGGCGTTGCCGATGGCAGCGGAATAAAGACGGACCGCCTGTTCATCGTCATGGTCGCCAGGGGGGGCGGCCATGACGGTTGAAAGCGGAGGGCAGCCTACTCCACCTTGAACCCCCGCCGCACGAACACCTCCCGCGCCTGAGGCCCTTCCAGGAAGGTCATCAAAGCGCGGGCTTCGGGATTGTCCCCAGCCTTTATGACCGCGAACGGATACGTCACCGGATCGTGGCTGCTTTCCGGGAAAGTACCCGCGATGCTCACGCCTTTCGAAATCGCGGCATCCGTGGCGTAGACGATGCCGACGGGCGCCTCCCCCAATTCCACGAAGCGCAGCGCGGCGCGAACATCCTCGGTTCGTGCCAGTCGCGGCACAATCCCATCCCACAACCCCAGCTTCCTCAACGCCTGCTCAGCATATATCCCAACCGGAACATGCGCGGGATCGCCCACCGCCAGGCGCCCGTCCGAACCGAGCATGCCGAGGAGGTCGAAGCCGGGGACGATGGTGACGTGTTGCGGTTTAACAACGGGGACCACCAGCACGATTTCGTTTCCTAACAGGCTCTTGCGGGTGTCGGCGGCGATCAGATCGCGCTTGGCGAGGTAGTCCATCCATTGCTCGTCGGCGGAGGCAAAGACGTGCGCGGGCGCCCCCTGCTCGATCTGGCGGGCCAATGTGGAACTGGCACCGAACGACATTTGCAACGGTTTATGCCCCGCCTTCTCCCATAGCGCGGAAATATCCTTCATCGAGTCCGTCAGGCTCGCGGCGGCCATCACGGTCAACTGCTGCGCTCGGGCGACCAACGGGACGATCAGAATTAACGCCAATAGCAACAACCGCATGGCGGGGGACCTTTCAAGGGTGAATGAGGGAAACGTCCAGGAGGACGGTCGGAACGCCAATACGCTGCTGCGTCGCGATGGCCAGATCGCTGTAGCGTTGGGAGACAGTGCCGTAATCCAGGATCAGGTCGGGCTTCAGGGCCTTGATGGCGTCGGTCTGGTCGTCCTTGCCGGTCAGGCGCGGCACGCGCGGCAGGGTCTGAGCGTCTTCATTCAGCATGCCGCGCGCTTCGCCGGACACCTGCGCGGGGAAGCCCAACATCAGCTCTGGTGCGACCGCCAGCAGCAGGATCGCGGCCGGTTGCATCCAGCACGGATGCCGCGTGGGTAAAATGCGGAAAAGCAAGCAGCAGGAACAGCAACGCACGACGCATGATCGGCCTCCGATGTGGCACGATATAGCCGAATGAATACAGCGACAAGGGCTGCTGCTTGCGCCGGCCGGGGCTGCTGTGTTTGACTCCCGCACCATGCCAAAAGCCAAGAAACAACCGACTGCCGAACCGCACGACCGCCTGAGCATCCGCGTCGACCTCGCGTCCGGCGTGCGGATCGGCCCGGGCAAGATCGCGGTGCTGGAGGAAATCGCTCGTTCCGGCTCCATCTCGGCAGCCGGGCGAGCCTTGCGCATGTCGTATCGGCGCACATGGGAACTGGTGGAGGACCTGAACCGCGGCCTCGGCAGCCCGGTCGTGGCGACAGCGGCCGGCGGCAGCGGGGGCGGGGGCGCCAGCCTGACGCCGGTGGGTACAGCCGTGGTGGAACGGTATCGCGCGATTGAAAAGGATGCGGAAGCGGCGGCGCAGAAGCATATCGACGCGCTCAATCAGGTGCGTAACGGCGGTTGATCTGATCCGAGTTCGTGCAGCGCGGCCAAAAACGTCGTGGTCCCGGCGGATCGCAACGGTATGAACCGCTTGCCGATCTGCCGGCATACCCGCTTGACCGTCCAGGCCGCGTCATGGCTGACGCAATCGACGGGAAACAAAATAACGTCGGCTTCACAAAAACGAAACCGGATCCACGTCCACATCCACCCGCCCATCCCGCGGCACCTTCACCTTCGCCAGCCAGGCCGACAGCAGGGGCTGGACCGCCACGTCCCGCCGCGTCTTCAGCAGCAGCCGCCGCCGGTGCCGCCCCCGCAAAATCGACAGTGGGGCCGGCGCCGGCCCCAGCACCTGGATCCCATCCCCGTACGGCGCCGCCACGCCCAAATCCCGAGCCAAAGCATCCGCCGAAGCCGCCGTGCCCGCGCTGACGATCAGGGCTGCCAACCGCCCGTACGGGGGCCAATTCCCCGGCCGCCGTTGCGCCGCCTCGGACGCCATGAACTCCCCCAAATCTCCCCGCAGCAACGCCTGCATCACCGGGTGCTCGGGGCTGAACGTCTGCAACAGCACCCGACCCGGCGCCTCCGCCCGCCCGGCGCGGCCCGCCACCTGGTGCAACAACTGCACAGTCCGCTCCGACGCCCGCAAATCGCCGCCCGCCAAACCGAGGTCGGCGTCCACCACCCCCACCAGCGTCAGATGCGGAAAATGCCAGCCTTTGGCGACGATCTGGGTGCCGATGATCAGGTCGACCTCCCGCGCCTCAATGGCCCGAGCGGCCTCGGCCGCGGCGTCGGGGCCGGGCATGGTGTCGGACGCCATGACCAGAATGCGGGCGTCGGGGAACAAAGCGGTGGCTTCCTCGGTGATGCGCTCCACCCCCGGGCCGACCGGGGTCAGGCTGTGTTGCGCCTTGCACATCGGGCATTCCACGGGGATCGGCACCGCATGGCCGCAATGGTGGCATTGCAGTTCCCGCCGCGCGCGATGCTCCACCAGCCACGCGGTGCAATTCGGGCACTGCATCCGGTGCCCGCAGGCCCGGCACAGGGTTAACGGCGCGTAGCCGCGGCGGTTGAGAAACAGCATCGCCTGCTCCCCCCGTTCCAGCGTGGCGCCCACCGCCGCCACCAGCGGTGGCGCGATAAATCGCCCCCGTTCCGGCGGGGTTTCGCGCAGGTCGATGGCCTCGATGGAGGGCAACGCGGCGCCGGCATGCCGGCTGGGCAAATGCAGCCGGCTGTAGCGGCCGGCTTCGACGTTCGCGACGGTCTCCAACGAAGGGGTTGCGGACACCAGCACCGCAGGGGCGGCGCAGAACCGGGCGCGCACCACCGCCATGTCCCGAGCGTTGTAGACGACGCCTTCCTCCTGCTTGAACGACGTCTCGTGTTCCTCGTCTACCACCACCAGCCCGAGGTCGGGGAACGGCAGAAACAGCGCCGAGCGCGCCCCGACCACCACTGGCGCCCGCCCCTCCGATACCGCGCACCAGGTGATGCGGCGGACGCGGCTGCCCAAACCGGAGTGCCACACCGCCGGCGCCACGCCGAAACGGCGTTCGAACCGCGACAGCCATTGCGACGACAGGGCGATCTCCGGCAGCAGCACCAGCGCCTGACGGTTCTGGCGCAAGCATTCGGCGACCGCTTCCAAATAGACCTCGGTCTTGCCGGAGCCGGTGACGCCATCCAGCAGGGTGACGGAGAACGCCTTGGCATCGACTTTGGCCCGCAGCGCGGACGCGACAACGTCCTGCTCGTGCGACAGGCGCACCTCGGCGTCCGACACGCGCGGCCGGCCGAACGGGGCGGCTACCGGTAAAACAGCGGGGACCAGCAAACCATGATCCGCCATCCCCCGCACCACCCCGGCGCCGACCCCGGCAGCGCGGGCCAAATCGCTTGTCGCCAAGGGTTCATGATCCGCCAGGGCCGTCAGTACGCGTTGGCGCGCCTCCGTCATGCGCATCTCCGGCATGGGATCGGCGCGCCGCCAGCCGCTGGAGGGGCCAGGCAACTGCCGCACCACGCGCAGCGCCATGGCCATCACCTCGCCCGGCGGGGACAACGTATACGACGCTATCCAGTCGATCAGGCGCCGCAGCGGCTCCGCCATAGGCGGTATATCTATCAATGATATTAATGACTTAAGCTTGTAATCCGGCACCGTGGCATCGGCCGGCCCGTCCCAGACCACGCCCACTTCCTCCCGCCGGTTCAGCGGCACCAGCACCACGTCGCCGGGATGCGGGTCCACACCCTCGGGCACCGCGTAATCGAACGGGGCCGGAAAGGGGTAGGGCAATAGCACAGGCACACGGCGAACCCGCGGCAAGGCACTGTCTAGGCTCAGCGACATCCTGTATGATCCGTAAAAACCCGACCGACCCATCCCGCGGAGCCTTAGCATGAAATTCTTCGTCGACACCGCCGACACAGCGGAAATCAGGTCGCTTGCCTCCAGCGGCTTGCTCGACGGCGTGACGACCAACCCGTCCCTTATCGCCAAAAGTGGTAAACAATTCGTTAACGTCATCGCGGAAATTTGCGACATCGTGCCCGGCCCGGTCAGCGCGGAAGTCGCGGCGACCGATTTCGAGGGTATGATGGCCGAAGCCCGCGTCCTCCGCCGCATCGCCAAGAACGTCGCCATCAAGGTGCCTCTGACTCCCGACGGTCTGCGCGCCTGCAAGCATTTGTCCGACGACGGGACGATGGTGAACGTGACCCTGTGCTTCTCCCCGGCCCAGGCGCTGCTGGCCGCCAAGGCGGGCGCGTCGTTCGTGTCCCCCTTCGTGGGCCGGCTGGACGATATCGGGCAGGACGGCATGGGCCTGATCGGCGAGATCATGGAGATCTACCAGAACTACCCCTTCCGGACCGAGGTTCTGGTCGCCTCCGTCCGCCACACCATGCATGTGGTGCAAGCGGCCAAGCTTGGTGCCCACGTCGCCACCCTGCCGCCGAGCGTCCTGCGCGCCCTGTTCGCCCACCCGCTGACCGACAAGGGCCTCGCCGCGTTCCTCGCGGATTGGGCGAAGACCGGCCAAAGTATTGTATGAACGATCCCCACACCGTCATGGTGGGCGACGCGGGACAGGTCGAAGCCTTCCTGCGGGCCAACCCATCCTGGCTGGCGGATAACCCCGATCTTTACCGCGTCCTCGTCCCCCCCAACCGCGTGCACGGCGAACACCTTGCCGATCACATGGCCGCCATGGTCCAAATCGAACGTGCGCATGCCGCGGCGATGGCCGAACGCGCCGACGACGTGCTGGCGGCGGGCCGAGCAGCGGCGGGCTTGGCGGCGCGGGTGCAGGAAGCCGTGCTGGCGTTGCTCCGCGCCGACGACAAGATGGATTGCCTGACCGGCGAACTGCCCGGCATCCTGGCCGTCGACGCCGTCCACTTCTGCATCGAAGCGCTACTGCCGAACGTCCGCCCCCTCCCCCAAGGTATGGTCGACCAACTGCTCGGCGGCCGTCAGGTGCTGTTCCGCGACAACGTCACCGAGGCCCGCCGCCTGCACGCCGAGGCCGCCGGTCTGGCGGGCCACGACGCGCTGATTCTGATCCCGGGGGGCGGCCCGCCCGCGCTGCTTGCGCTGCTGGCCCGCGACGGCCAGATGCTCGATCCCGCCCGCGGCGCCGGAGCGCTGACGTTCCTGGGCCGAGCGGTGGCCGCCGCATTGGGCCGATGACGGGTTTCGAAGCAAGTCAGGCGTTCCTCCAATGGCTGGAGCAGGAACGACGCGCCTCCCCTTTGACGGTGGAGGCTTATGGCACCGATCTGGCGGGATTCCTCGGCTTTCTGACCGATCACCTGGGTTCTGAGCCCGATATGGCGGCGCTGGCAGCGCTCAGACCGGCCGATTTCCGCGCCTGGCTGGCCAGCATGGCGAACGACAATGCCGTCAATGCCACGCGGGCACGGCATCTTTCGGCGGTGCGCAGCTTCTTCAAGTATCTGGCCCGGCGGCACGGGGTGGACAATCCCTCGGTCAAGCTGGTCGCCACCCCCCGCGGCCGCCGGCCCTTGCCCCGCGCTTTGCCGCCCGACGATGCGCGGGATGTCACCACCGACATCGCCGAATTGCAGGACACGGCAGCGATGCAGGCCCGCGACACCGCGCTGTTCACACTGCTGTACGGCTGCGGCCTGCGCATCGCCGAGGCCCTGTCGCTGAACGTCCGCGATGCGCCGGGCCTTGGCGGGGACGCGCCGCTGCGGGTCATCGGCAAAGGATCGAAGGAGCGGATCGTGCCGGTGCTGCCCGTGGTGCGCGCGGCGATTGGGGCCTGGCTCATGCGGCATCCCGACCGGCAGCCGGACTCGCCCTTGTTCCTCGGCGCGCGCGGCAAGCGGCTGGACCCCGCGGTGGCACAGCGGACGATGCGGGCATACCGCCGGCTGAACGGGCTGCCCGAACACGCGACGCCGCACGCGCTACGGCATTCCTTCGCGACCCACCTGCTGGCCGGCGGGGCGGACCTGCGCTCGATCCAGGACTTGTTGGGGCATGCCAGCCTGTCCACCACGCAGCGCTACACGGCGGTGGATGAGGCGCAGTTGATGGCGGTTTGGCGCAAGGCGCACCCGCGCGCTTGACGGTTCGGTCGGCCGGCACCCATCATCGAAACCAAAGTCGGAGGAGCAAACGATGTTGGTGTTCGACCTGGGCGTGGAGAAGGTCTTCAACCCGCAAAGACACGTCGAGAAAATCCTGGGCAAGGTGGGCGAGGGCGATGTCACCGTCGCCTGCTGGGAACCCGGCCAGTGTAGCCCCAACCACGCCCACCCCAATGCCACCGAGATCTACTTCTGCTTCGAGGGCGGCGGCGTGATGCGCACCCCCACGCAGACGGTGAATGTCGTGCCCGGCTCGTTCGTCGTTCACCCGCGCGGGGAACTGCACGAGTATATCAACGGCCCGCAACGGTCTCTGCTGTTCCGGGTACGGTATGGAGAAGACATGTCCACCCGATCCAAGGATTGGCCGACCAACCCCGAATTCAAAGAAAAACCCGAGGATGCGGCGTTCTTCGCCGCGAACCCGAACGGATAGAAGGACACCCGCCATGAAATTCGGCATATTCTACGAACTCCAACTTCCCCGCCCATGGGAACCGGACGACGAACGCAAGCTGTATCAAAACGCCCTGACCCAGGTCGAACTCGCCGACAAGCTTGGCTACGACTATGCGTGGGAAGTGGAACATCACTTCCTGGAAGAATACTCGCATTCCCCCGCGCCGGAGGTTTTCCTCGCCGCGGCGTCGCAGCGGACCAAGAACATTCGGTTGGGCCACGGCATCGTGCAATTGACCACCAACCCGCCGCAGCGGGTCGCCGAGCGCATCGCTTGCCTGGATCTGGTGTCCAACGGGCGGGTCGAGTTCGGCACGGGCGAGTCCGGATCGGTCACGGAACTAGGCGGTTTCGGCCGGCAAATGGAAGAAAAACGGGAAATATGGGAAGACGCGCTGCGCTGCATCATCCCGATGTTCGAGGACAAGGGCGTCGAGCACGACACCAAATGGCACAAAATGCCGCTGCGCAACGTGCTGCCCAAGCCGGTGCAGAAGCCGCATCCGCCGCTGTGGGTCGCGTGCTCCCAGCTTGAGACTTTGGAAATGGCGGGCCGCCGGGGCCTGGGCGCGCTGGGCTTCCAGTTCCTGTCGGCCGACGCCGCCTTTGCCTGGGTGCACGCCTACTACAACGCCTTCACGAAGCGGCAGGAGAAGCTGGCGAACTACGCCACCAACCCCAACATCGCGCTGGTCAGCTACTTCATGTGCGCGGAGACCGACGAGGAAGCGCGCAAGCGGGCGGAGGGTGCGACTTTCTTCCAGTTCGCGCTGCGGTTCTTCGGATCGTCCTCGGGCCGCAAGCGTCCCGATCCTTACACGGTCAACATCTGGGACGAGTACAACAAGTGGAAGGCCAACAACAAGGAAGCCGCCGCGCGTGCGCTGTCCGGCGGCCTGATCGGCTCCCCCGAAACGATCCGCCGCAAACTGCGCCGGTTCCAGACGTCGAATATCGACCAGGTGATCCTGCTGAACCAGGCCGGCCGCAACACGCACGAGCATATCTGCGAAAGCCTGGAACTGTTCGCCAAGGAAGTGATGCCGGAATTCCATGCCATGGAACCCGAGCACATGGAATGGAAGGCGAAGGTGCTGTCAGGCGAAATCCAGCTGGAGGAAATCGACACCCAGCCGTTCCGCGACCGGTTTGGACCGAACTCCGTGCAGCCGGTGGCCCAGGCGGCGGAGTAATACCAGCCAGCATGGACTTTGGCGCACCGGCCTCACAACCCCCGTCATCCCGGCATGCGCCAGCATGACGGGGGGAGCTGCCCGTGTGTGATCATCTGAGCGGGACTGGCTCTACCTCCGCCCGCCGTAACGCTTGAAGCCGGCACTGGGACCATAGGGCGAGCGGTGTTGCGCTGGCGTGACTGACCGCTTGCGTCTCACCGACGAACCATTCCATCATCCCCTAAGGCGTCCCACGCCGAATGAGTGGCGCCAATGGGAGGAACAAATGACCCGCCTGGCAATATGGCTGCTTGGTCTGACGCTTTTGGCAAGCGCCCCCACCCATGCCGAAACCACCGTCCGAGCGGTGATGAACGGCGACCTCCGCAGCCTCGACCCGCTGTGGACCATCGCGCCGCAGACCCGCATCCATGCCTACATGGTCTACGACACCCTGTTCGGCACCGACGAGCAGGGGATATCCCGGCCGCAGATGGTCGATACCTGGACCGTGTCCGACGACAAGCTGACCTATCGCTTCAAGCTGCGCGACCACTTGAATTTCTCCGACGGCGCGCCCGTCACCGCCACCGACGTGATCGCGTCCCTGAAGCGCTGGATGCTGGTGGACTCCGCCGGTCAATACATCGCCCAAGCCCTGGCAGCGTTGGAGCCGGACGGGGACAAAGGCTTCGTCATCAAGCTGAAGGAGCCATTTCCGCAGCTGATCTTCAGCCTGGGCAAACCCTCCGCCGTGCCAACTTTCATCTACCCCGCCCGGATCGTGGACGGGCTGCCGGTCAACAAACAGGTCCTGGATCCCACCGGCTCCGGTCCCTTCATCTTCAAGCGCGACGAATGGGTGGCCGGCAGCAAAGTGGTTTACCTGAAAAATCCCAATTACGTGCCGAGGGCCGAACCGCCTTCCAGCATCTCCGGCAGCAAGGCCGTCTACGTCGACCGGGTGGAGTGGCTGAATATCCCCGACGCCACCACGCAAACCGCCGCGCTGAAAACCGGCGAGGTCGACTTCATCCAGTTCGCCGCGCCGGACCTGATCGCCGATCTGCGGGCGACCAAGGGGCTGATCGTGCATTCCCTCTGGCCCATCGGGATCCAGGGGCAGATGCGGCTGAATTGGACCAATCCCCCGCTGGATAACAAGGGCATCCGCGTCGCCATTCAGAATTTTGTCCATCAGCCCGACATGATCATGGCGGTCATGGGCAATCTGACCGACGGCCAGGTCTGCGGCGCGCTGATGATGTGCGGCTCGGCCATGGGGTCGGAGGCCGGCGCCGAACTGCTGCTGTCGCAAGACCCCGAGGACGTGCGCCTGAAGCGTGGCATGCGGATGATGCGGGAAGCCGGCTACAAGGACGAACCCATCGTCATCCTGGACGCCACCGACCAGGTGATGCAGCACAACGCCACCTTGGTGATGGTCGAGGCGATGCGCAAAGCGGGCGTCAACGTCGATCTGCAGACCGTCGATTGGGGCACCATCACCGCCCGCCGCACCATCCGTGGGCCGGCACCGAACGGCTGGCACATCTTCCTGACCACCGGCGGGCAGGTGGCGGGCGCCAACCCCGCGTTCTCCATCCAGGCGCCGGCCAATTGCGAGAAGGCGTTTCCGGGTTGGCCCTGCGACGCCGACCATGAGAAAATGCGCGCCGCCTGGCTCAAGGAATCCGATCCGGTGAAGGCCAAGGCCCTGGCAGTAGAAATCCAGCGCCACGCGATGGAGATCGGGCTGGCGATCCCCTACGGGCAGTATCTGATGCCGGCGGTGTGGCGTGACTCACTGCAAGGCGTGCTGAATGTGCCGGAACATGTGGTGTTCTGGAATATTCGGAAACGGGGATGAAAGAGGCCTGGCAACGTACATATTTTAAAACATGGCACGCATGTTGAGGTATCACCTTCCAGGTCGGCGCTCCCTGGTGTAGATCGCGCGCCAACCAAAGCCCGAGGGCCCGCATGACCGCCCCCTACACCGCCGCCGCTTTCGAACCCGAGGTGACGACGCCGCTGATTATGGCCTTGCCGAAGGGCCGCATTCTGAAGGAGTGCGGGCCCCTGCTGGCGCGTGCCGGCATCGTGCCCACGCCGGACTACACCGACGAAAACACCCGCCATATGCGGTTCCCCACCAACGACCCCAACCTGGACGTGATCCGTGTCCGGCCCTTCGACGTCGCCACCTTCGTCGCCTTCGGCGCCGCGCAGATCGGCATCTGCGGCGCGGACGTGCTGATGGAATTCGACTACCCCGAGGTTTACGCCCCCCTGGACCTCGGCATCGCCAAATGCCGGGTGTGCGTGGCGGAACCCGCCGAAACCGCCGGTAGCGACGATCCGTCGCGCTGGTCGCGGGTGCGGGTGGCGAGCAAATATCCCAACATCGCCCGCCGGCACTTCGCCAGCCGCGGCGTCCACGCCGATGTGGTGGAGCTGAACGGCGCGATGGAACTGGCGCCCGGTCTGGGCCTGTCGCGGCTGATCGTGGACCTCGTGGACACCGGCTCCACGCTGCGGGCCAACGGGTTGGTCGTGACCGAGACGATCGCCAATGTCTCCAGCCGCCTGATCGTCAACCGCACCGCCCTGAAGACCCAGCCCGAGACCATCGGCGCTTTGATCGCTCGGATGCGGGCGGCGCTGGAGCAGGGATATACCCTGTTCACGCGATAATCCGGAATTCCTTCGGGTCGATGATCCGGAAATTGTCGGTCACCTCGTCACAGTATGCCCGCCAGTTCCGCGGCAC
>CAIYDT010000094.1 GCA_903924985.1 uncultured Acetobacteraceae bacterium | reverse complement strand
GCGAATCGTGTTGCGCGCGGGGAGACTCGTGGTTCGCAAGCTCGATGCAAACGGTTTACGACAATAGGAAGAATGCGAACCCGATGCCGCCGATTCTGATTCTATTCGTAAACTAAGCGCCAACTTTGAGCTTCTTTTGTTCTGCAACGGATCAGGTGGAAAATGAGGGGAGGCTTAAGATTCAGAAGATGACCTCCAGATCGTTGAAGCGGTCAAGACACGACGGGTGCAGGCATTCCTGGCTAAGCCATTCCAAATCGATGCGATCAGGGAAATATTAGAAAATATGGAGATCAAAGCGTAATTAAAATGGGGGTGCTTCGCCTTGGGGTAGTGGTAGCCGTTTGGACTTTCCCCGTAATCGAGTTGCTCGGCGACCACCCACCTCATTCTGCAGCTGGTCTGGACCAGACGGATCGCCTCATCCTCCGGTTCCTTCTCAGATCGCCATTTCTGCATCATCAGGTTGCTTCTGCCAACTCGGGAACTGTCCATGCTTACCGTGCAGGACCAGGCTACCGGGGCATAGCAGGAAGCAACTCGTGATCCCCCCCCCATTGCGCCAGCGAATCCCGACGTTGACCTGGATCAACGCCTTAACCGCTTGCACCGTCATAGACTTCCCTGGTTATACACAGTCTTCGGCTGTCCACGGTTTCTGTAAATCCGGCGGATGACGGGGTGTGTTACGTGGGAGGTGCCGTATGTCCGTACCAGGCCGAGTGCTGGCTTTCGCGGGTGCAGTTGTCATCCTTGCGATCGGCGCAGCCGTCATCGAGGCGCGGCTTCGCCAACAGGATGTCCAAGGCCTTCGCCATGAGGTCGCCGAACTCCGCACCCGGGTTGACGGTATTCTGGCGACCGCGACCCAGGCCAGTTCGACGGCGAGGCAGGCCATGGATCGTGCGGACGAGGCCAGAGCCCTTGCCCTGACGAGCCGGCAAGCCGCCGATCAATTGGCGGCAAAGTCTGCGGGCACGATCGGCACCGGGCCTGCCCCGGCGCAACAACCGGCGGCGGCGACAGACGATCAGGACGTGAAGCGTGGGCGAGAACTAGCGCTTCTGGTCTGCACGGCCTGTCATGTCGTTGCGCCGGACCAGCCCTTGCCACCACGCCTGGTGCCACCCGGACCCGACTTCCAGCTGATCGCGAACCGGCCAGCGACAACGGACAAATCATTGCACCAGTTTCTGGTCGTGCCGCATGGGCGGATGCCGGGGATTCCATTGGCCGATTACCTGATCAGCCCGCTGGTGAGCTACATCCTCAGCCTTCGGGATCAACACTGAGCTAAGAGGACCGTCCCTTATCACCCATTCTTCCAATCCGGATCTATCGAGCATGGAACAATCCTTGGGCCGCTCCGTCTTCGGGGAGGTATTCACAGGCACAGGACCGATGAACAATCGCAAGCACACAATCTGCCTTGCCCGTTTCTTCGTCATCTCGCTGTTCTGCGCAGGCTTGCTGGCCGCCGGCAGTATTCGTGCGCAGGAAATTGGCGACACGGCGGAGGGGCACAAGCTGGCTGAAAATTGGTGCAGTTCCTGTCATGTGATAGGCCCCACGCAACAGCAGGGCGTCAGCAACGGCGCACCAACATTCGCCGCGGTCGCGCGCATGAAGTCGACCACGACACTTTCGTTGTACGCTTTTCTCCAGACCCCGCATGACCGGATGCCGGATCTGCACCTGAGTCGCGACGATATCGACAATATTTCCGCCTACATCCTCAGTCTGCGGCACAAATAGTTCCAGGATGTATCGGCCGGGTTCGGACGCTTCCTTGCCAAACGCGACCTGCCAGCCCCATTCGTGGAGTATATCTACTTAGGGGGCAGCATCGTTATCGGGCCCTGCAAGAGTTGTTTCCGACGGATGGAATTCGTACCTGATAGAGGCAAACCCCTCCAGTGAAGACATTTCGGCCATGGCCAGTGCTGGCGAGATCGATGCTGCCTTGCAAGGCAAAGTACGACATCGGGCGGTTTGTTATCGGCATTTTCCTTGGTTCACGCATGGTCGGACCAGGGCATGTGCCTGTGTCAGAAGCGCCGTCACTTCCTCGTCCCGCAGTTGTGAGAAGTCTTCATAGAACTGCCCGACGGCGTAGAAATCCGCAGGGGTCTCCAGGCAGACGACTTCATCCACGTCGTGGCACAACCGCCGCAGCGTGTCGTCGGGCGCGACCGGAACCACCAGAACCAACTTTGCTGGCTTGCGCCGGCGCACAGCGAGCAGGGCGGCCCGCATGGTGGACCCGGTGGCGATGCCATCATCCACCACGATGGCCGTCCGCCCCGCGACGTCGGCGGGTGACCGATCGCCACAATACGCACGACGCCGGCGTTCGATTTCCCGCAAGGCGGTGGCTTTTGCCTGGTCGAAATAAACCTCGGTTATACCCAGGTCTTGGATACGCTGGGGATCGGTTACCCATTCGGGCTGATCGCCGTCGGCAATCGCCCCAACCGCCAATTCCTCCTGCTGCGGTGCTCCGATCTTGCGGACCAATATCAGATCGAGCGGCGCGGCCAATGCGAGCGCGATCTCGTAGCCGACGGGCACGCCGCCGCGCGGCAGCGCCAGCACCACAGGGTTCTCGTAGTTACGGAGCAAGAGACGTTTGGCCAATTGTCGCCCCGCATCACGCCGGTCGCTGAGCATCATTTCCGATTTCCTCTCCATCGGGCCCCAGGTGCCGCAGGAACCGCGCGCGCCGGAGCGACTATCGCCTACAGCGCACCCGGTTCCTCGAACAGATGATCGGCCACGAAACCGTTTCGCGGGCTAAAACGACTGCTGCCGCTACCATGGGCGAACAGCACAACCCCGTGAGCGGGTTTCCAGGCAATCCCAGCAGCCCCTCCCCACCAAACCTTAGCGGAAAGACTGGCACGAAAAAACTGGCACGATCCGATATTCCGCCGCGGTCATTGCATTATCTCCCAGCGGAAGCATGGGAGGGTGTTTTGGCCTATAGGTCATTGATTTGCGTCGAGCCCACGATGGGATTTTCGTCAAGGCAGCGCCGGTCACTCTCATCGAGCCACGAACCCCCTTGGGCACACCGGTGCAGTACGAGGGAGCGAACTGCACCCGACCGCTGATCGCCGATCTGAATGCGCCTTGCCCCGGCTCCATTGACAAACCCTCGGCCGCGGATTGGGCTATGGCAAAACACGAAATCAGAGGAACGGCGATGATGCAACAGAACCCTGCCATCAAGGCCCCACCGGCGCGTGCCAACATCGAGCCGGAGGAATGGGATGTCCGTGTGAAGCTGGCGGCGGCGTATCGGCTGGTCGATTATTATGGCTGGACGGAACAGATCTATGGCCATCTGACTGCGCGTGTCCCCGGGCCCGACGATCATTTCCTGATCAATCCCTGGGGCCTGAACTATGAAGAGGTGACCGCCTCCAATCTCGTCAAGATCGATGTCGACGGCAACGTTATCGCCGGCGGAGAGAACCCGGTGAACTTCGCAGGTTTCATCATCCACTCCGCGATCCACATGACGCGGTCGGCCGAGAACCTTGTGGTGATGCATACGCATACACGCGCAGGGATGGCTGTCGCCGCCATCAAGGAAGGATTGCTGCCGGTCTCGATGTTTGCCACCGTTTTTCATAACCGGCTCGGCTACCACGCGTATGAGGGCGCTTCGCTGTATCCCGACGAACGCGAACGCATCGTGCATTCGCTTGGTCCGCACAAGGCGCTGATTCTGAAGAACCATGGATTGATGGCGGTGGGCCGAACCGTGCCGGAATGCTTTCTGCGGCTGTATCGCCTGGAACGCGCCTGCCAGGTGCAACTCGACGCCGCCGCTGCCGGCACGCTGGACCTGCTTTCGCCAGAGATCGCCGACCGGTCGGCTGCCGACCTTGACAGCTACCAGGGCATGCAGCCCACGCCCGAAGGCGAGATTGAGTTCGCGGCGCTGATGCGCAAACTGGACAAGATCGACAGCAACTACAGGCTTTGACCACGCCGATGCCCCGGGCGCAGCGGGACGGAGGATAATCGCGAGGATCTCGCCCGCCGGGAACAGGCAGCCTTTCGCGGCTGCGTCCATTTCATGTGTTCAAAACGTGCTTTGCCGGCGGCGCGCGTCCGTATTTTCGGCCTGGAAGCCGCCTGGCCATTCGCGTCGATAATGCTCAGACTTTACGGCGGATTTAGATAGATCAATGGAAGCGGGAAACGCATGAGTTGGGAACCGGAACTACAGGAACTGCGCAAACGGACCGAGCTGGCGGAGCGCATGGGAGGGGCGGAGCGCGTGGCCCGGCAACATGCAGCAGGCCGGCTTACCGTGCGGGAACGTATCCTGCGGCTGCTGGACAGCGGTTCGTTCCACGAAATCGGCGCTATCGCGGGACGGGCGCAGTATGATGACGCCGGCAAACTGGAGGATTTCACGCCAGCGAATTGCGTGTTCGGCCGGGGAAAGATCGACGCGAAGCCCGTGGTGGTCGCCGGTGACGATTTCACCGTCCGCGGCGGATCGGCCGATGCGTCGATCTGGGAAAAATTCAAGATGGCCGAGATCATGGCCTATGAATTCCGCTTGCCGCTGATCCGGCTGGTGTAAGGCTCCGGCGGCGGCGGTTCGGTACGCACTATCGAGACGACCGG